>NZ_CP009048.1:1142500-1352500 GCF_000746525.1 Pseudomonas alkylphenolica | reverse complement strand
GTACACGCTAGGCCACTCAAGGTTGTAGGCACCGGTTTCGATCAGGGTTACATCGAACGGGCCGTATTGCTCGCCAATCTGTTTGAAGCCGTCGAAGTAGCCGGTATCGCCGCTGAAGAACAGCCGCAGGTTTTCCTCCAGGATCACCCACGACGCCCACAGGGTGCTGTTGCTGTCGAACAGCCCACGTCCGGAAAAATGCTGCGCCGGGGTGGCAACGAAGCGGATGCCCTCGACCTGGGTTTCCTGCCACCAGTTCAACTGGCGAACCTTGGACGCCGGAACCCCCCACTCGATCAACAGGTCGCCAACGCCCATCGGCGCCAGAAAATGCTCGGCCCGGTCAGCCAGCTGGCGTATCGCCTGTTCATCGAGGTGATCATAGTGATCGTGAGAAAGGATCACTGCGGTCAGCGGCGGAAGCTCTTCAAGTTTGAGTGGTGGCTGGTGAAAGCGCTGGGGGCCGGCCCATTGCACCGGCGAGGCGCGCTCGGCAAATACCGGGTCGGTGATGAAGAAGCGCTCGTGCAGTTTCAGCAGTACCGTGGAGTGCCCCAGGCGCCACAGGCTGCGATCCGGCGCTTCGAGCAATTGCTGACGGCTCAGGGGCTGCACGGCAATCTCCACATCCGGCCGGGTTCCCGGCGGCTTGCCAAGGATCAGGAACTTGAAGCCGATGCGCAGTTTTTCAAACACGCTGTCTTGCGGCAATGCCCGCTGGTTGTGGTATCGCCCATCCTGGCGCTGCGCCGGTTCACCGGCCTCGGGGGGCAAAGGGGCCATGAGTAGAAGTGGAACTGTCCCATGACAACGGACGCCAAGAAGCGATACTTACATCGCTAACTTGGAGGTTCCCATGTACCCACCAAATCGCCGTAGCTACACCGACGAATTCAAGGCCCAAGCTGTTGCACTGGCTGAAACGGTCGGCAGAACCGAAGCCGCTCGTCAGCTAGAGATGTCTGTTAAGACGCTGGATAACTGGGTCGATGCGTCACGCAAAGGTCTTCCGTTGAGTTCACCGGAGCGTCAACCTGTTACCAAGGAGAGCAGCGAGCTGGCGCGATTACGGGCCGAGAATGCTGAACTCAAAATGGAGCGTGAAATCCTAAAAAAGGCGGCGGTATTCTTTGCCAAAGAGTCCAGGTGAGATACGCCTTCGTCGCTAAAGAGCGGGCTCAGTTCCCGGTGCGTTTGTTGTGCCGGGTGTTGGGCGTGTCAGCTTCAGGATTTTACGATTACCTAAACCGCCCGGTTCGCCCAGATCCAGACAAACAGATTCGAATTGATCTGCGCAGGATCCATGCCGCCAGTCGAAGCACCTATGGGCGGCCACGGTTGGTCGAGGCATTGCGTCAGATACCTCATCGAGTCGGCCACAAACGGGTTACGCGGCTGATGCACGAGGAAGGTATCCATGGCAAACCCAAGGCTCGCTTCCGGCCCCAGACCACGGACAGTCGCCACTTCCAGCCTGTCGCACGCAATGTGCTTGACCGTCAGTTTTCGGTACAGAGCGCCAATCCAGCCTGGGTGAGCGACATCACCTACATTTCAACCCGAGAAGGCTGGCTGTACCTGGCGGTGGTCTTAAGCATCCAGACCCGCCAGGTGCTGGGCTACAGCTTGGCGGACAGGATGCCGGATGATTTGGTTGAGCGCGCATTTATCAACGCTTGGAACGCCAGTTTGGGGCCTTCTGGGGTTGTGTTCCATTCCGACCAGGGACGCCAATATACGAGCAGCAAATTTCGCCAAGCATTGGCCGAAAAAGGCTTTACGCAGAGCATGAGCCGCAAAGGAAACTGCTGGGACAATGCCGTCGCTGAAAGCTTTTTCGCTACGCTTAAGAAGGAAGAAGCAAGCGGGGTCTATCAGAGCAAGAGGCTAGCTTATGGGGCAATCGCGAGCTACATCCATGGTTTCTACAACAGCAGTCGGCTGCATTCGGCGTTGGGTTATCGTTCACCGAACGCTTATGCAAAGGGCTTGAAGCAGAAACCTTAACACCCAGCTTCTTGGCGTCCGCTGCCAAGGGACAGTTCCAAAGCACTCCAAGGATAAGGGCTAATTTCATGTTACCCCAAGGTGGCTGCATCAACCGTGAAATGGCTTGTAAGGCCATTTTTCAATAGCCTGCGATTGTTCAACAATATTCACTCGTTTTATGCGATAAACGGCGCCCCGGAATAGACCAGCTACCATGATGGATAATAGAAGCGGCAAGGGACTTTCATTTGTCAGGAGAATATACCTGCCGCGCATTATCGGCCTGGGCATCGGCATGCTCAGTGTCATGGCCGGCATTTCAACCCTGCAGATGCCACCGTGGGTCTGGGGCCTGCTACTGTTCAATGGCCTGATCTGGCCACACCTGGCGTTTCAACTGGCTCGACGCGCCGCCGTCCCCTATCACGCCGAATACCGCAACTTGCTGGTCGATTCGTTGATGGGTGGATTCTGGACCGCCGCCATGCAGTTCAACCCACTGCCCAGCGTGACCATCCTGGCAATGATGGCGATGAACAACTTCGCCGCTGGTGGCCAGCGCCTGTTCTTCAAGGGGCTCTTAGTCCAAGGCCTGGGCGCGGGGCTCTCGATTGCCCTGCTCGGTGCCGGTTTGCAGCTGCAGGCCACGCCTCTGCAGGTTTACGCCTGCCTGCCAATGCTGACCCTGTATCCGATGGCGGTCGGCTGGGTCTGCTACCGGCTGGCAATGAATCTCTCCGAGCATAAACGCCGCCTCAGCGCCCTGAGCCGCACCGACAGCCTGACTGGTCTGCTTAATCACGGCTCATGGAAAGACCTGCTGCAGCTCAAGTTCCAGACCTGCCAGCAACAACATTGCCAGGCGGTGATCGCGCTTATCGACATCGATCACTTCAAAGCCATTAACGATACCTACGGACATGTCGTGGGCGACTGCGTATTGAGTCAGCTCAGCAACGAGCTCAAACTCGGCTTGCGCGAAGACGATTTGGCCGGCCGCTATGGCGGCGACGAATTCTGCCTGATCCTGCCCAACACCAACCTGGAGCAAGCCAGCCTGGCCATGGAGCGGCTGCGCGAGCGGGTTGGCAGCTACCGCAACCCACAATTGCCGGAACTGCGTATCAGCTTGAGCATCGGCCTTGCCAACTGCCGCGAGGGTCTGGCTGACGCCCAGGACTGGCTCAACGAAGCCGACAAAGCCCTGTATGCGGCGAAGAAAAGCGGACGCAACCAGGTCAATTTCGCCCAACCGGACCTCACAGCGCTGAAGCTGGCCTATCCTGATTGAACGTTCGCCCGGTGGCGCAGCCGCCGGGACGCAACTCACCAAGGATCAGGATGCGTATGGACAGGATCGTCGAGGTTTCGTCTACCAGCCCGCCCCCCAGCCTGCAAACGCGTAAACTCATCGCCAGTATCGCCGCGCTGTTTGCCCTGGCTTGCCTGATTGCTCTCGGGGCTTTGTTCAACATTGCCACCTCGCTCAACGCCGACGAGCGTGAAAAAAGCAGCTTCTACGCGCACAAAGCACTGGAGCAGCGGCTTGAGGCAGCCCGGCAGTTTCTCTCCAGCTACGCCGTATGGGATGCCGCTTATGAACACCTCAATGGCGTTGCAGACCTGAAGTGGGCCCATGAAGAAAAGAACGTCGGTGACTCGCTGTACACCGCCAGCGGGTTTGAAGGGGTGTTCGTGGTCGATGACCACAGCACCAAATACGCCTTGTTCAAAGGCCAGCTCAGTAGTGCACCGGCCAGCACCTATATAGATGACGCGCTGGCACCGATCATTGCCCAGGCCCGGAACGTTGCCACCGAGCGCCAGCAGATCACCCGGCACATATTGTTCAATGGCTGGCCGGCAGTGCTGGTGGCCGCCGCCATCCGTCCTGACGATGAAGAGCTGGGCATTGACCCGCAAACCACCTCGGTGATGATCTTCGTCGATCAGTTGACCCCGGAAAAACTGACAAACCTGAGCGCCGGCGCTGGGTTGACGGGGATGCGCATCGAGAAAACCGGGGCCTTGGCGGCCGACGAGTCGAGCTTGCCCCTGGGCACTACCGGCTACCGTCTGGAGTGGCTTACCCCACGCCCAGGCGATCAATTGCTCTGGGCTGTACTGCCGCCGTTGCTTGGCGCCATGCTGGTGCTCGGGCTGTTGATGGTCTACTTCTTCCGCTACGCCTTGCGTACTTCGCGGGAAATCGACGGCACCCTGCAACGCCTGCAGGCCAGCAACCTGGCTCTGGAAGCCAGCGAACAGCGTTTCCGGGCGGTAGCCGAGGCTGCCTCGGACTGGATCTGGGAAACCGACCGCCACCATCGTTTGAGCTACCTATCTCAGCGTTTTGTCGCGGTGACGGGGTTCAGCACCGAGGACTGGCTGGGACAACCGCTCAATCAACTGCTCAGTTGCGAAACCACACCC
The DNA here is from genome assembly GCF_000746525.1 of Pseudomonas alkylphenolica. Taxonomy (NCBI): domain Bacteria; kingdom Pseudomonadati; phylum Pseudomonadota; class Gammaproteobacteria; order Pseudomonadales; family Pseudomonadaceae; genus Pseudomonas; species Pseudomonas alkylphenolica. The sequence continues at coordinate 1,348,078 of NZ_CP009048.1, read as the reverse complement.
CTGACCCTCTGGCTCGACAACCAGGCCGATTCCGACCCTGGGCAAATGGCCAATCTGCGTTGCGGCTATCGCGACCAGAACGGTCAGCTGCGCTTTTGCCGGGTGTCGGCGCGCTCGATCATGATCAAAGGCAAGCTCGCCGGTTTTCGCGGCACCGCCAGTGACATCACCGATGAAGTGGCAGCCCACGCCCGTATCCAGCACCTGTCCATGCACGATGCACTGACCGGCCTTGCCAACCGCAACAAGCTGTCACGCTTCCTCGAACAGGCGCTACTCAAAGGCCAGGACGCCGCCCCCTTGACCTTGTTGCTGCTGGACCTGGACAGCTTCAAGCCGATCAACGATTCCCTCGGCCATGCCGCCGGCGATGCAGTGCTGCTGGAAGTCGCCACCCGCCTGCGCGAATCGACCCGTGACGGTGACCTGGTGGCGCGTCTGGGCGGAGATGAGTTCGTCCTGGTCATGAACGGCATGGACAGCCGCAACGAAATCGACCGCTTTTGCGCACGCCTGATCGACAATCTGCACCAGCCGATCCACTTCGAAGAACAGATTCTGCACGTCGGCGCCAGCCTGGGTGTCGCCCAGACCCGCCTGCAGGGCTTTGATGCCGGGGAGCTGATCCGCTGCGCCGATATCGCCCTGTACCAGGCCAAGGCCGATGGCAAAAACACCTGGCGCTACTTTTCGCCGGAAATGAACGAGCAGATCCAGTACCGCCGTCAGCTGGAAAACGACCTGCGCAAAGCGCTGAAGAACAACGAATTCGTCCTCCACTATCAACCGCGCTATCGCCTGGATACCTTGCAGATCGTTTCGGTCGAAGCCCTGGTGCGCTGGCAGCATCCGGTCGAGGGCCTGTTGGGGCCGGATACGTTCATTCCGTTGGCAGAACAGACCGACCTGATCGTGCCCCTGGGTCGCTGGGTGTTGCGCGAGGCCTGCGAGACCGCACGCAGCTGGCCGCAAGAGCTGCTGGTGTCGGTGAATCTGTCGCCCGCGCAGTTCTCTCGTAGCGATGTAGTCAGTGATGTCTACAAGATCCTCGTCGACACCGGCTTTCCCGCCCAGCGCCTGGAACTGGAGATTACCGAGAACGTCATGCTCAACGACATCGAAGGCGCGCTGGGCACCATGACCGCACTCAAGGAGCTGGGTGTGCGCCTGAACATGGATGACTTCGGCACCGGCTATTCGTCACTGGGCTATCTGCGCACCTACCCCTTCGACAGTATCAAGATCGACAAGCGCTTCATTGCCGGCCTGAGCAGTGACGGTAACGACCGCGCCGTGGTCCAGGCGATCATCAACCTGGGCAAGGCCATGGGCCTGACGGTTACCGCCGAGGGGGTGGAAACCGAGCAGCAACTCAAGGCCCTGAGCAAGGAAAAATGCCACGAAGTTCAGGGCTTCTACCTGAGCAAGCCGATCGACAAGCAGGCTTTCGAACAACTGTTGCGCCAACCTGTGGGAGCGGGCTTGCCCCGCGATGCGATGTAGCTGACAGACCACAATCGCGGGTCAAGCCCGCGCCTACCGGGATTACGCGCGCAGGCGCCGTTGCGCGGCAATCTCCGGCAGGTCGCGGCGACGCAGGTAAACCCGCAATGGCTCGCTGACATTGAGTCGCTCATCAACATTCTGCGCCAGGAGAATTTCGATCAGTGCGCGGCTCAGAGTCATGACTTCGCCCTCGCCGTCCTGCCAGACGAATTCGCTGCTGGGGGTGATGCTGTCATCGGCGACGTCCATGCCGAAAGAGTCTTCGCTGAAGCGCACGATATGCTTGCCCAGCTTGCGGTGATAGCCGACAAAACCCTTGAGCTGGTCGGCGGCGGCACAGATATCCTGTGATGTGATGTGCATGTCAAACCTCACTGAAGCATCCACAAGGACGCAGGACGAAAGGGATTGGCACGCGGGGCGGTTGTGGTCTCTCTCTGCTGGAGCGACTCGAGGTCCAAGGTTAATGGAAAATCCTGGCCGGCGGGTACGGATTTTTTCGGCCGATCCAGGCCGGCTCGCCAGACTTGACCCACACTGATTGTTCAAGTCGCCAGCTGCCGTGAGCGATCGATGAACAACACCATTACCGCCGATATCGCGACGATAGGCCGGATCAACGTGGTGCCGGCCATCTTGCAGGTAATCTGTGAATCCACCGGCTTGCGTTTTGCCGCCGTGGCCCGGGTCAGTGACAACAGCTGGACCGCCTGTGCGGTGCTCGACACCCTGGGCTTCGGCCTAAAGGTGGGGGGCGAGCTGGACCTGACCTCTACCCTGTGCCACGAAATTCGCGGCACTCACCGGACCATAGTGATAGACAAGGCCAGCGAGGACGAGCGGTACTGCAACCATCCCACGCCGCGAATCTACAGATTCGAAAGCTATATTTCGGTACCGGTGTTTCGTACCGATGGCAGCTTTTTCGGAACCATCTGCGCATTTGACCCCCAGCCTGCAGCGCTCAAGGGCAGTGCCATCCAGCCAATGATGGAGTCTTTCGCACGCTTGCTGTCGATCCAGATCGAAAGCGAGGAAAACGCCCAGAAAACCGAGCAGGCCCTGCAAAAGGAACGGGCCATGGCCGAGCTGCGCGAGCAGTTCATTGCCGTGCTCGGCCATGACCTGCGCAACCCGCTGTTTGCCATCACGGCCGGGGCCGAACTCTTGACTAAACGCCTGCCGGATGAAAAAAGCCGGACCATTGCCCAGCACATCCTCACCAGCGGTCGGCGCGCCACACAGCTGGTGCGTGATGTTCTGGACTTTGCCCGTGGGCGCCTGGGCAATGGCATCACCGTCAATATCCAACCCTGCCCGGACCTGGGCGATGCCCTCAGGCATGTCGCCTCGGAACTGCAACGTGTTCACCCGCAGCGACAGATCAGTCTGCACATCGGCGACTTGAGCGGGGTCAATTGTGATCGCGAGCGGGTCTCCCAGCTGCTCTCCAACCTGATAGCCAATGCCCTGACCCACGGTGCCCAGGACCAGCCGGTAGACGTCAGTGCACAGATTCGTGATCGAGCCTTCGTGCTCGGCGTGCATAACGTTGGCGCTCCGATTGCCCCGCAGGTTCAGGCGCAGCTGTTCCAACCGTTTTCTCACCCGTTGAACGACACGGTGCAATCCGGCCTGGGGCTGGGTCTGTACATCGCCAACCAGATCGCCCTGGCCCATGGTGGGCGAATGGAGGTGATCTCGAGCCAGGAAGCTGGAACCCTGTTCAGTTTCCGCCTGCCGCTTGATCCAGACGAGGCTCAAGCAACGCTGCCAGCCAATCCATGAACGCACGCAGGCGCGGCGGCACGTGTTGTTGCCTGGCATAGAGCAACGAAACCGGCATCGGCGGCGGAACGAAATCCGCCAGCAGCGCCACCAGTTCGCCGCGATCCAGATGCCCTTGCAGCCCTGCCGCTGGCGCCTGAATCAAACCAAGCCCGGCCACACAGGCACTTTCATAGGCCTCGGTACTGTTGACGGTAACGGTCCCGGCCATGGGCTGAACCTGCAAGGCACCGGCTTGCAGGTACTCGAAACCCGGACCACGGCTGCCCAGGTTCTTCACATAGTGGATCAACTGGTGGTGATGCAGGTCGGCCAGGCTCTCGGGCACGCCATGGCGCTGTAAATAGCGTGGACTGGCGCAGTTGATCTGAGCGAGGAAACCCAGCGGCCGGGCAATCAGGTCCAGGTCACTCAAGGTGCCGATGCGCAGCACGCAGTCGAAACCCTCACGCAACAGGTCGACCTGACGATCCGTGCAACTGATCTCCAGCTCGATCCCCGGGTGACAGTCAATGAACTGCGGCAGGTTGGGCAGAATGATACGCCGCGCCATCAAGGTCGGCAGATCGACGCGCAAACGACCGATCAGCGCGGCCTTTTCACTGTGGAACAGGCCTTCGATCTCATCCATGCGCGACAACAGGTCTTTGCTACGCTCGTACAGGTGCAAGCCATCCTGAGTGGCCTGGACCCGCCGCGTAGTGCGGTTCAATAAGCGCGTACCGAGCAGGCTCTCCAGGGCCCTGACCTGCTCGGAGACCGTTGATCGCGGTAGTCCCAGACTTTCCCCGGCAAGGGTGAAACTCGACAGTTCGCTGACCCGGACAAAGGTACGCAGCAACTCCAGCTTGTTCATGGTTGCAGGCTCGATTGTTCGCAAGTACCGACCAGTATTTCCGAAAACCGTGGATTTATCAGCATTCAGCCGACCAATAGACTTTCTTCGACTTCTCCCCTCTCACCCCGAGGTACAGAGCATGAATCGGAAAATCGCATTGATCACCGGCGCCAGCCGCGGCCTGGGCAAAAATACCGCGCTGCACCTGGCGGCCCAGGGCATCGACATTATCGGCACTTATCACAGCAAGGCGCAGGAAGCCCAGGCGCTGGTGCAGTCTCTGGAACAATCGGGTGTGCGCGCCGCAATGCTGGCTCTGGATGTCAGCGACAGTGGCAGCTTCGAAAGCTTCGCCGAGCAATTGCACCAGACCCTCAGGTCAGTGTTTGGCCGCGAGCAGCTGGATTTTCTGGTCAACAATGCCGGTATCGGCATCAACGCGGCGTTCAGTGAAACCAGTGAGGCGCAGTTCGACCAGCTGTGCAACATCCAGCTCAAGGGGCCGTTTTTCCTGACTCAGCGGTTGCTACCGTTGATTGCCGACCAGGGCCGGATCGTCAATATTTCCACCGGCCTGACCCGCTTCGCCCTGCCCGGCTATGCGGCTTATGCGGCGATGAAAGGCGCCATGGAAGTACTGACTCGCTATCAGGCTAAAGAGCTGGGCGCGCGGGGCATCCGCGTCAACATCCTCGCCCCGGGCGCCATCGAGACCGATTTTGGTGGCGGCGTGGTCCGCGACAACACCGAGGTCAACGACTTTATCGCCAGCAATACCGCCCTGGGCCGGGTCGGCTTGCCGGATGACATCGGCGCGGCAGTCGCACTGCTGCTCGGCGAGGGTGGAGGCTGGATCAATGGCCAGCGTCTGGAAGTGTCGGGCGGTATGTTCCTTTAAGCGACCTGCACGCCGCCCAGGGCCTGATGCAGTTGGGCAAGGGCAGGCAGTTGCAGAGCCTGAGCAGCAAAACATAGCCCCACCCGGCGGGTCAGTGCCGAACCTTGCCAAGGGCGCCACTGCAGCCCGGAGTGGCGCTCGACCAGCGACTGTGGCAACAACGCTGCCCCCAACCCTGCGGCGACCATCGGCACGGCCTGCTGCAGGGAACCGGCATGCCCGACCTGCTCGCCATTGCCATAGAACGCGAGCAGGCGTTGATGGGAAACGTGCTGCGGGCAGGTGATCCAGCGGTCAGTCGTGCTACTGCCCGTGGCCATGGCAAACACGAAAGGCTCATCCCAGAGCGCCAGGAACAACTCATCCTCACAGCACAAGGCTTCGACCCCGAGCCGCGCATCGCCGGCACAACCGTCGAGCAAGGTCAGTTGCACAGCGGGGACAGCCTGAATGGCCAAGCGGACAAATGCCTCAACCTGACTGGCGGCGATATCCGCTTCTACACCCAGTTGCAACGGCAGGCGGTCCTGCCCCTCGCGGAAACGTCGGCTCAAGGCCTGTGCCTCAGCTACCAGGCGTTGCGCCTGTGGGTATAACTGCCGGGCCTGTTCACTGACCTCGACACCACGCGCCTGACGCAGGAACAGCATGACGCCCAGCTCTTCTTCGAGCTGGCGGATGGTGACCGATAATGTCGGTTGGGCGACGCACAGCCGTTGCGCAGCCGAGGTGATGTTGCGCTCCTCGAACACCGCAAGAAACGCCTTCAGATGGCGAATATCCATAGGTAATTCCGATACCAGCGAGAGAAATAAGCCGTTTTTCAGACGAAACTCAAGCCAATACACTTGAGCCATTGAAATCAATTATGCCTTGGAGTCCACCATGCACAAACCACTGATTATCATCACTGGCGCCAGTTCAGGTATCGGCGAAGCCACTGCACGCTTGCTGTCAAACGCGGGGCATCCATTGCTACTGCTGGCCCGGCGCCTGGAACGAATGCAGGCCCTGGCCCTGCCGAACTGTCTGTGCCGTGCCGTGGATGTCAGTGACCGCGGGGCCTTTGTCGCGGCTGTGCAAGAAGCTGAAAGCCTCTATGGCCCGGCCGATGCGCTGGTCAACAATGCTGGAGTGATGCTGTTGGGGCAGATGCACGAACAGGACCCCGATCAGTGGGAGCAGATGCTCGACGTCAACGTCAAAGGGCTGCTCAATGGCATCCATGCCCTTGTAGGCGGCATGATCGAGCGGCGCCAGGGCACGATCATCAATGTCAGCTCGGTGGCCGGACGCAAGACGTTTCCCAACCATGTGGCCTATGTCGGCACCAAGTTCGCCGTGCATGGCATTTCCGAGAACCTGCGCGAAGAAGTCGCGGCCCACAATGTGCGGGTGGTGACTATCGCTCCGGGCGCGGTGGAAACCGAACTGCTTGGGCATACCACCGATGCCGGGATCAAGGACGGCTACCAGGCCTGGAAAGCCGAAATGGGTGGCCAGGTGCTCAGCGCCGAGGATGTTGCCGGCGCTATCGCCTATGCCTACCAGCAACCGCAACATGTGTGCATCCGCGAAATCGTTCTGGCCGCTACGCGCCAGCAGCCTTGATCAGCGCTGCACCTGGTCTTCACGCACCTGAACGCTGGCGGTCATGCCTGCGCTCAGGGTCACACCCTCGGGAACCTGGTCCAGTTTGATCCGCACCGGAATGCGCTGGGCCAGGCGCACCCAGTTGAACGTTGGCTCGACTTCGGCAAGCAACTGACTGTCGGGGTTGGCATTGCGGTCGGTGATACCGCGGCTGATGCTTTCGACGTGCCCCTGCATGGGCTCACCGGCGCTCATCAACCAGACCTTGACCGGGTCGCCGACACGGATGCGTGGCAGTTTGGTTTCTTCGAAATACGCCTGGACGTAGAAGGTCGAGTCGTCAATCAGCGCCATCACTGGCTGCCCGGCATTGACGTAGTTGCCCTCGGCCAGGCGCAGGTTGGTGATATGGCCATCACGCGGTGCCTTGACCTGGCTGCGGGCCAGGTTGATCTCCGCCGCCTTGACGTCGGCCTGAGCCTGGCGCAATTCACCACGGGCCACTGCGGCATTGATCTGTGCGTTTTCACGCAGTTCGGCGCTGATCGCCTGCGGCCCCAAAGCGGCGCGCCGCGAAGCTTCATGCTCGCGCAGGCGTAACTGCTGCTGGCGGGTTTCGGCCACAGCGCTGGCCTTGTCCAGCGCCGCTTCGAAGCGGTCACGGTCGATCGACATGAGCAATTCGCCAGCCTTGACCTGCTGGTTGTCCTGCACCTTGAGCTCACGCACCCAACCGGAGACGTCCGGGGCAATGATTACCACGTCGGCGCGGATTTTCGCATCGCGGGTCCACGGGGTGAGCATGTAGTACTGCCAGAGTTTCCAGCCGGCAAACACCGCTACTGCCACCAGGCACAAGGTTACTGCGATACGTAGCAATGCACGCATGGTCACTCTCCTTACAAAGGCCCAAGTCCCAGGGTTACCAGGGTCAATACACAAATGAACAATGCGCAATCGAACAACGCCTCATGCCAGACCCAACGCCCCAACGGGGTCAGGCGCAGCAGCAGGCGCACGGCCGCGGTCAGCACCAGGGCCAACACCACGTAAATCAAAAACGGGCTGAGCAACACACCACCCAGCGCCCACTCACGCAACCCCATGAATTTCCTCCTGTCGACGGCACCATTTGCCCCAACTGCGCTGCAACTGCAACACCGCCCCCACCGCCAGGCGTATCGGATCGCTGGGAGGCTGGCGTTGCAGGACCTCGATGAACGCGGCACTGGCGGCATTCAGGCGCTGGCCTCTTCCCGGCGCCGGGCCTCGTGCCAGCACCGCTTCCAGTTGCTGCAGATACTCGCGGTCGGCGCCTGCCAGCGGCGCGCGGGCAACAGCCAGGCAGTGGCGCAGGTGCAACAGCTCATCGCCGATATCCAGGCCATGTACGCCATCATCCCAACGGCCGCGCTCCTGCTCGGTCAATGCCGAGTAATGCCGCGCCAGCTGCAACAAACGGTCGGCCATACGCCCACCGAACCAGGTATCGGCACCGCGCAGCTCACGGCGGGTCAAGCGCACCAGGTCGTTCTGGGTCGCGGCGCGCAGGCGGCGTCCGTGCCAGGCCGGATTACGCAGCACCAACAGTTTGAACGCCAGCACCGCCGCCCCCACGCCGATCAGCATGGCCTGGGCACTGTTGAGAAAGGTCGCAACCTCAAAGCTCATGGCATTGAGTGGCGCTACCAGGACGATGAAATGCAGGCAGTAGGACGTGGCGGTCGCCCCAATACGCGGGTTGGCCATGCCCAATGCGCCAAAGAACAACGGCACGCCCATGGCCATGCACAGCATGGGAAAGCCGCTCCACTGCGGCAGCAGGATCTGCCCGACCACAAACGCCACGGGCATGGCCAGCAGAATCCCACGCAGAAAGCTCATACCGATCTGCGCGCCGTTCTCACGGCTGGCAAACAGGCTGCAGACCACACAGGTCAGCACCAGGCCGCCAGGAGCCGCGGTCCAGGCGGTGGCCAGCCAGAAACCGGCCATGGCCAAAAAAGCCAGGGCACTGCGCGAACCGAACAACAGTGCCAGCGGCAGATCACGATGCGCGGCCAGGCTGTCGGGGACATCCGCGGGTGCCTTGCCCTCCTCCACCGCGCGTAGAGCCAGGGTCGCGGCCATGGCGTTGTCCAGCAGCAAGGTCAGGCGTGCCAGACAATAATGTTCGGCCGAGCTGATACTGTCATCGTGCGCCGCATCCCAGACCCGTTGACGCAGGCGTGACAGGCCGGCCTGATCGGGTGCGGCCAGGGCATCATGCACCTCATCAAGCCAAGGTTGCAGATGTAGCGCCTGGGCTTCATCCAGCTGTTGCCACTGCCGCCGCACCGAGCGGGCGATGCGCAGGAGAATCAGCAATTTCTGACTCAATCCGCGGATTGCCCTGGCACGCTCTCGGCCAAGACGCCCTTCGAACCAGGCATGTTCACGCTGGGCGTCGACGGCAACGATGCGCCCGAGAATTTCCAGCAAGCCCTTGCGCGCCTGAGCTTCACCGGTCAGGGTCGCGCTGGCCGCCTGTAAACCACTGAGCCATGCCTGGCGCGCCTGCCCCCCTAGCTGTTGTTCAACGCGCATGGGCCAGAGCAAGGCGCTGGTCACCGTGGCGCAGATAATCCCCAGGCAGATCTCGGTACAGCGCGCCACGGCCTGGTCGAACACCGCCAGCGGATGATTGATCGCCGGCAAGGCGATGATCGCTACGGTGTAACCGGCCAACACGAACGAATAAGCCCAGGCGCTGCGCAGCATGGTCGAGCCAGCGGTGCACAAGGCCAGCCACAGCGCCAAAGCCAACAGGAACAACCAGGGCGTCTGTGCAAACAGCCCCATGAACAGCACTGACATGGCCGTGCCGACCAGGGTCCCGAACAGCCGCGCCAGGCCTTTTTGCAAAACCATGCCCGACAAGGGCTGGGCAACGATAAAGGCCGTCATCAGTGCCCAGGCCGGTTGCTCCAGCCCCCAGCGCAGTGCCAGCCACAAGGCCAGGCCACCGCCCAGCAAAGTCTTGATGGCAAATTGCACGGCGAGTTTGTTCGGCGCCAACAGGGCCTGCAAAGTGATGGGCACGGGACGAACCTTGGCTGACTGTGTTGTAACGATAGACAGGATGAGGTGAAAGAATCAGGAACAGATTATTAGCTAGCTAACTAATAAAAGTCCAGTGCAGCGGAAAGGTTTCTTGCGGACAAAAAAAGGGGCGACCGAAGTCGCCCTAAATGCCTTGCGTGCTCGTGTACCGGAAGAATCAGCGCTGTTTGCGCTTGTTCGAGTCCTTCCAGATGAAAATTCCGAATCCGACAAAGAACAGCAGCATCAGGCCGACTGTAATGACTCCAGCGATAACCACATTATCGAAGAACATGTCGGCCTCCATTTGCCTGCACCTGTCTGATGGGCTCAAGGTAACCAATGGATGGCGAAAGGAAATTGACCGAGGTCAATAGCGCCCGGAACCGGGCGCGCAAGGCGGGTGCAGGCTTGACCTGCATCAAGTTTTCAACGCTTCTTGGGTTTGCCCTTGGGCTTTTTCTTGGCCTTGCCCAGCGGCATGGCCTGTTCAAACGCCTGGCGTACTTCGTTCAGGCGTTTTTCATTGAGGTCGTGGACCCGCCGGGCGCGTTCGGCACCGAGGTCGATCAGGTTGTCATCTTGGCTCATGGTCTGACTCAGGAAGCGGACTGCGATCCGTTCATAATGAAGGCTGTTGCCTGCGCTGACCAGTGACAGCACTGCACGCTCAGACTTCGATATCCACCAACAGCCCCTGACGCGACTGTTCACCCATCAGTGGCGCAACGGGCACGGTGTTGTCAGCGTTGACTTCATCTCCCGGCAACGGCTGGTAGAGCTCGTCGTCTCTGGCCGACTGGCGTCGGCCCTGGTGGCGTCGCTGCTCTTCACGCAGCAACAGCGCCGACTTTTCCGGGTCGCGGTGTTTCAGGTCGATCGCCCCTTCACTGGACGTTGGCTGCGCAGGCACCACCGGCTTGATGTCGGGGGTCGGCTTGACCGGGTCCAGTTGCGATGTCACGGGTGCAGCACTAAGCGGAATGATGGGCGGCAGCATGGGCAGATCTCCTGTCGCCACTGTGTCGGCTAGCCAACAGAGGCCTTGAGCCAACAAGCAAGAATATGAGGGGCTGATTACAGCAAGCACTGGCTCGAAGTATAGCTGCAGCGGTTTTTGTCGCTGATATTGCTAGACTCTTTGGTCTGCACAGTCCTATCCGTTAAGATAGTCGGCTTTTCAAAGCGGGAGTCAGGCAGTATGGCGCAGCAGTATCAACCGGGGCAACGCTGGATCAGCGACAGCGAAGCCGAGCTAGGTCTGGGGACCGTTCTGGCACAGGACGGCCGCTTGTTGACCGTGCTCTACCCGGCCACTGGCGACACCCGCCAGTACTCCCTGCGCAATGCGCCCCTGACCCGGGTGCGCTTCTCGCCCGGTGACCAGATCACCCACTTCGAAGGCTGGAAACTGACCGTTCGCGAGGTCGATGACGTCGACGGCCTGCTGGTTTACCACGGGCTCGACGGGCAGAACCAGGCCTGCACGCTGCCGGAAACCCAACTGTCGAACTTCATCCAGTTCCGCTTGGCCAGCGACCGCCTGTTCGCCGGACAGATCGACCCGTTGCCGTGGTTCTCGCTGCGCTACAACACCCTGGAACACACCAGCCGCCAGTTGCAATCCGCGCTGTGGGGCCTGGGCGGCACCCGCGCCCAACCTATCGCCCACCAGCTGCATATCGCCCGCGAAGTCGCCGACCGTATTGCCCCACGGGTGCTGCTGGCCGATGAAGTGGGCCTGGGCAAGACCATCGAGGCCGGCCTGGTGATCCACCGCCAGTTGCTCTCGGGCCGTGCCAGCCGTGTGCTGATCCTGGTGCCGGAGAACCTGCAGCACCAGTGGCTGGTAGAGATGCGCCGCCGCTTCAACCTGCAGGTAGCGCTGTTCGACGCCGAGCGCTTTATCGAAAGCGACGCCAGCAACCCGTTTGAAGATGCCCAGTTGGCGCTGGTCGCCCTGGAATGGCTGACCGAAGACGAAAAAGCCCAGGACGCACTGTTCGCCGCCGGCTGGGACTTGCTGGTAGTCGACGAAGCCCATCACCTGGTCTGGCATGAAGAGCAGGTCAGCCCTGAGTATGGTCTGGTCGAGCAACTGGCCCAGGTCATTCCTGGTGTCCTGCTGCTGACCGCAACCCCTGAGCAACTGGGCCAGGACAGCCACTTCGCGCGCCTGCGCCTGCTCGATCCGAACCGTTTCCATGACCTGGCGGCCTTCCGTGCCGAAAGCGAGCACTATCGCCCGGTCGCCGAAGCGGTACAGGAGCTGCTGGACGAAGGTCGCCTGTCGGCCAAAGCCCACGCCACCATCGAAGGCTTCCTCGGTGCCGAAGGCGAAGCCCTGCTCGCCGCGGTCAACGACGGCGACACCCAGGCCAGCGCGCGCTTGATTCGCGAGCTGCTCGATCGCCACGGTACCGGCCGCGTACTGTTCCGCAACACCCGTGCCGCCGTTCAGGGCTTTCCGGAACGCAATCTGCACCCTTATCCGCTGCCAAGCCCCGATCAATACATGGAGCTGCCGGTTGGCGAACACGCCGAACTGTACCCTGAGGTGGCGTTCCAGTCTCAGGGCGACACTGACGAAGAAGAACGCTGGTGGCGCTTCGACCCTCGGGTCGACTGGCTGATCGACACCCTGAAGATGCTCAAGCGGGTCAAGGTTCTGGTGATCTGCGCCCACGCCGAAACCGCCATGGACCTGGAAGACGCCCTGCGCGTACGTTCCGGGATTCCGGCCACGGTGTTCCATGAAGGCATGAGCATCCTCGAACGTGACCGTGCCGCCGCCTACTTCGCTGACGAAGAATTCGGCGCGCAAGTGCTGATCTGCTCGGAAATCGGCAGTGAAGGCCGCAACTTCCAGTTCGCCCATCACCTGGTGCTGTTCGACCTGCCTGCCCACCCTGACCTGCTCGAGCAGCGTATCGGTCGTCTCGACCGTATCGGCCAGAAGCACACCATCGAACTGCATGTACCGTACCTGCAGAACAGCCCGCAAGAGCGCCTGTTCCAATGGTACGACCAGGCACTGAACGCCTTCCTCGCCACCTGCCCGACCGGCAACGCCCTGCAACATCAGTTCGGCCCACGCCTGCTGCCACTGCTCGAAAGTGGTGACGACGGTGAATGGCAAGTTCTGGTCGATGAGGCCCGCGCCGAGCGTGAGCGCCTGGAAGCCGAGCTGCATAGCGGTCGCGACCGCCTGCTGGAGCTCAACTCCGGTGGCGCTGGCGAAGGTCAGGCCCTGGTCGAGGCGATCCTTGAGCAAGACGATCAGTTCGCTCTGCCGATCTACATGGAAACCCTGTTTGACGCCTTCGGCATCGACAGCGAAGACCACTCGGAAAACGCCCTGATCCTCAAGCCGAGCGAAAAAATGCTCGACGCCAGCTTCCCGCTGGGCGACGACGAAGGTGTCACCATCACCTACGACCGCAACCAGGCGCTGTCTCGCGAAGACATGCAGTTCATTACCTGGGAGCACCCGATGGTCCAGGGCGGCATGGACCTGGTGCTGTCCGGTTCGATGGGCAACACCGCGGTGGCGCTGATCAAGAACAAGGCACTCAAACCCGGCACCGTGCTGCTCGAACTGCTGTACGTCAGCGAAGTGGTCGCTCCGCGTGCCCTGCAACTGGGCCGTTACCTGCCACCGGCGGCACTGCGCTGCCTGCTCGACACGAACGGCAACGACCTGGCCTCGCGCGTATCGTTCGAAACCCTCAACGACCAGCTCGAGAGCGTGCCGAAGGCCAGCGCCAACAAGTTCATCCAGGCCCAGCGCGATGTGCTGACGCCACGGATCAACAGTGGTGAAGCCAAGATCATGCCGCGCCACGCCGAACGTGTTGCCGAAGCGCAGCGTCGCCTGGCGGCGGAAACCGACGAAGAGCTGGCACGCCTGACCGCATTGCAAGCGGTCAACCCGAGCGTGCGCGACAGCGAGATCGACGCGGTGCGCAAGCAACGTGAACAAGGCCTGGCGATGCTGGATAAAGCTGCGCTGCGCCTGGAAGCGATCCGGGTGTTGGTCGCCGGGTAAATCCAGTCGATCTCATCGCGGGGCAAGCCCGCTCCCACCATGATTGATGTAATCCTGGTGGGAGCGGGCTTGCCCCGCGATGCTTTAGAACCCCCCGCTATTACCCCAATACCCAAATCGTAGAAGTCAAAGTGCCATTAATCCGCATGGGTTAGTGCCCTCTTCCTATACTCCTGCAGAACAGTCTCCAGACAGGCTTTTGGGGGACGAGTGAAAACTCGACAAAGAGGCAGGCTATGGAGTGGCTGGGGCTACAGATGCTCGTCGATCTTCCGGCAAACGGACAGATCATTCTAGAGTGCCAGTACAACCCTTACCTGGTCGTACTTGCCTTTCTGGTCGCTGGCGCAGGCAGCTTCGCCACCTTGAGCATGGCTGAACGCCTGAATCATGTAGAGCAGCCCGTGGCCCAGCGCCAATGGCGTCTGCTCGGCGCCTGCTGCCTGGCCGGTGGTGTCTGGGCCCTGCATTTCATCAGCATGCTGGCCTTCCAGGCGCCCATTGAGCTCCACTACGACTTCGCCCTGACAGGCTTGTCGTTGATCGTCATGCTGTTCGCCGGCTGGCTGGCGATGAACACCCTGGGCCGCAATGACCTGCGTGTCCGCCATTTCCTCCAGGCCGCCACCTGCATCGGCCTGGGTATCGCTGCGATGCATTACATCGGCATGTCCGCGATGCGCTCCAACGCCGAACAATTCTATCGTCCGGACATGTTCGCCGCCTCGATTGCAGTTGCCATCATCACCAGCCTGCTGGCCCTGTTGCTGGCTCGCTACTTTCGCTATGGCAGCGGCACCCTTCATCTGTTGCTCAAATACGCGGCCAGCCTGCTGATGGCCGGCGGCATATTCGCCACCCACTTCACCGGTATGGCGGGCATGACCCTGATTATCCCCAACGACGCGGTGGTGGTCCTGCCAGGTGCCGACAACAACCTGCAACTGGGCCTGACCATTGCCTTCATCACCCTGCTGGTCAGCGCCAGCAGTATCAGTGCCGCCCTCTCCGACCAGAAACTGCAAAGCAAGGAGCACGACCTGCGCCGGGTCAATGTCCTGCTCAGCCAGCTGGATCAGGCGCGGGTGTCGCTGCAGCAGGCCGCTCATTACGACGCCCTGACCAACCTGATCAACCGGCGCGGCTTCAATCAGGTGTTTGCCGAGCGCCTGGTCGAACAGACCACCAATGAAGGCATGCTGGCGGTGATGTTCCTCGATATCGACCATTTCAAACGAATCAATGACAGCCTTGGTCACGATGCCGGCGATGAGCTGCTCAAAGTCATTGCCGGCTACATCAAGGCGGCGACCCGTAGCCAGGACGTAGTGGCCCGCTTTGGTGGTGACGAGTTCTGCATCCTGACTGCCTTGAGCAGCCGCGAAGAAGCCCGGCACCTTGCCCAACGCATCATGCAAAAAATGAAAGAGCCGATCGACCTGGCCGGACGGCGCATGGTCATGACCACCAGCATTGGTATCAGCGTCTTCCCCGACGACGGCCGCAGCTGTGATGAACTGCTCAAGAATGCCGATCTGGCGCTGTATCAGTCCAAAGGCTGCGGACGTAACAGCCTGAATTTCTTCAATAGCAGCCTCAAGACCCGCGCCACGCTGGAGCTGCAACTGGAAGAAGAGCTGCGCATTGCCCTGCTCGAAGAGCGGGGCCTGCGTATTCACTACCAGCCGATTTTCGACCTGCACACCGGTCAGGTGGCCAAACTTGAAGCCCTGGTGCGCTGGCAACATCCGCAGCACGGTTTGCTCAGCCCGGAGCGTTTCATTGGCATTGCCGAAGCCAACGGCCTGATCGCCGACCTTGATCTGTGGGTGCTACGCCATGCTTGTGAAGACCTGGCGCAACTTAATCGTCATGGTTATGGCCAATTGAAGGTCACGGTCAATTGCTCGGCGTTGACCCTCGGTCGTGAAACACTGGTCAGAGAGGTTGAGGACGCCCTGCAGCAGGCCGGGCTTTCAGCCGGTCAGCTGGAACTGGAAGTCACCGAAAACGCGCTGATGGGCAACATTCACAGCACCATCGCCCTGCTCAAGGACATTCGCGCCCTCGGTGTCTCGCTGTCGATCGATGACTTTGGCACTGGCTACTCATCGCTGGCCTATCTCAAGCGCCTGCCTCTGGACACCCTGAAGATTGATCGCTCCTTCATTCAGGATGTGCCACGCTGCCGACAGGATATGGAGATTGTCCAGGCAATCATCGTCATGGCCCATACCCTGCACCTGCAGGTGATCACCGAAGGTGTGGAATCCATCGAGCAGTATCAGTTCCTCGCCCAGCAGGGCTGCGACTTTGCCCAGGGCTATCTGCTCAGCCACCCGGTACCCTTGGGTGAGCTACGCGCCATCCTCAGTCAGCTTGATCAACGCGATGAGTCGTCGCTGGTCAGCTTCAATCCTTACGCCGGTACAGATCGATCAATGTCGCCGGATCTTTTTGCAGATAGCCCTGACTTCCGTGCAGGCGCATCAGCTGCGCGGCCAGGCCACTGAGCGGCGTTGCCGAACCCTGTTCGCGCGAGAATTTCACTGCTGTATCCAGATCCTTGAGCAAGGTACGTACATGCCATTTGACCGGTTCGAAGCAGCTCTGCGCCATTTGCGGTGCCAGAATCTGCAACGGCCTGGAATCGGCAAAGCCACCAGCCAGGGCTTCAGCAATAAGGCTGGCATCGACGCCGGATTGCTCGGCGAGCGCCACCACCTCGGCAATCACCAAAGCGTTGCAGGCCACGATCATCTGGTTGCAGGCCTTGGTTACCTGCCCTGCCCCGACCGGGCCCATATGGGTAACCCGTTGGCCGAGGGTCAACAGCACCGGGCGCACGCGTTCAAGGTCTGGCGCATCTCCGCCGACCATGATCGCCAGACTGCCCGCCTCGGCCCCTGGCGTGCCACCTGAGACCGGCGCATCGAGCCAGCTCATGCCACTGAGCGCAGCCAGTTCCGCGGCCATCTCCCGGGTCGCGGTCGGCTCCAGGCTGGAGAAATCCACCAGTAACTGCCCGGCCTTGGCCCCCTTGGCCACACCTTCGGGACCGAACACCACCTCACGCACCACCGCCGTATCGGCCAGGCACAAGAGCACCAGATCAGCCGCCTGACACAGCTCGGCCGGGGTCTCCACCTGCCGCGCGCCCGCCTCGACCAGCGCTGCACACTTGTCCGGCGAACGGTTCCAGACGGTCAACGGATACCCCGCCGCCAACAAGCGCCGACACATCGGCAATCCCATCAGACCGATTCCGGCAAACCCCAGTGAAGGACGTGCAGTGCTCATGAACAGCTCCAGGCAGATTAAAGAAGTTGAAAGATTGGACGATTCAGTTTGCAGGCGTGGCAAGGAAAACTCCTATAGCACTAGGGCAGACCCCTATCGCTCACGCCAAATGCGCACTGATACAGTCGCGAAACTTATCCAGTGATGGCTCTATGATATCTACTAGAACAGCCACCCACCCCCAGGCAAATGGCGCAAAATGACCTCCAAGACTACTTCTGCCAACGCGGTTTCCGAGCTGACTTCACCCACTCCCGCGTTCAGCGCTCCAGGGCCCAGAGAATTCTACAGCCCGCGAACGCTTAACCCGCAGCAGTACCTGTATTTCACCGAGCCCGATATCCAGCGCATCCTCGACAACCTCGACGGCCTGCGTGATCTGGTGTTTCCGCCCAGTGTCCACGTCGAAGACGATAGCCAGCTACGCCTGGATCAGCAGTTCCCGTCGGTCTGCCTGATCGGCCTGGGCCGTTGCGGCTCGAACATCGCCCTCGATGTCGCCGAACTTGTATACAACGCCCGCACCTTCTATCTCAACGAATTCAACAACGAAGACCGCACCGGCAGCGAGCCCACCTACAGCCCCGCACGCTGGATCCGCAACAATCTGCGCCTGGTACAGAACAAGGGCAGCAAGCCGGTGTTCCTGGTTGAGCCGCTGGTAATGCTGGGCGACCTGGACAAAGACATTGCCGGTCGTATCCGCTTCTCGCGCAAGGGTGAAAAAAGCGGCTTCATCCGCGACTACAGCAAGATGAAGATCATGGACCTCTCGGAAGTCCATGCCGGGGGCGCCGGTAACGCGCCGATCCTCGGCCAGTACCTGGCCAAGATCATCCTCAACAAGGAAACCCATCGTTTTTCCAGCGCCGACTGGAAACTGATCCACTCGTATCTGATCGACTCCTGCGGGATCAAGGCCAACCAGTCGCGGTTGTACTTCTACATTTTCAGCGCCGGTGGTGGTACCGGTTCGGGCATGGCCTCGGAGTTCGGCCTGGCCCAGCAGTACTCGTACATGAACAAGACCTTCGACACCAAGCCGGCCGACGAAAACGACGGCAAGAGCGGACACTCGTTCGTCTTCGAACCGATCTTCACCAGCGGCATCTGCGTACTGCCGAACATTTCCGATCACCGCAGCGAAATGTCCGAGGCTTTGCACATCAACGCCGGACGCCTGTTGTGCAAGTACCTGTCCGAAGAATGGGACTTCTCCTATAACTTCGACAATGAAGACAGCAGCGAAGCCAGCGTCATGGGGCGCATCCGCCCGTGGAACGCGATGATGCTGATTTCCAACGACATCATGCGTTACGCCGAAGAGAATGATGACGGCAACATCCAGAACATTGATGTCAATGCCATGGAAAAGCACGCCAACCAGTACATCTCCCAGCAGATCTTCAACATCCTGACCGCCCAGGCGGTGACTACCGACTACGACCAGAACTACTTCCGTCGTGCCGGCATCGACATCGGCGAAACCATTCGCCTGGATGCCAACGACCTGTTCATGAGCCTGGCCGGCCCCGTAGCCATTGCCTACGCGGAGTCCGTAGTACCGGAACAGCCGTCACCGAATTCGGATAAATTCAAAGTGTTCGAGAAGGACCAGCCGCGTCTGAACATCGACGACCTGTTCTTCCGCTCCATCGACCTGCCGCACTTCAACAAGGTGACCCAGGCGATCGAAGGCATCAGCCTGTTGCCGATCGAGTCCAAGCGCTATCGCGCAGCGCTGGAACAGTACAAGGCCTCCGGTTATGACGCGGCGGCCCTGCACGACCTGCACTTCTTCAAGAACTGTTCGTCGGTGGTGTCGATCGTCTCCCTGCCCAAGGACTACAAACTCTCGTACATGGACCTGAACCGGCTCAAGACCCACCTCAACAGCCTGTTCCCCAACACCACCCTCAAGCGCTATGCCCTGGTGATCGGCGCTTCGGCGAACCTGTCGCTGACTACCTTGATCGCCAAGAGCCCATGCCTGTCGGACGACTTCCTGACCTTGATCGTGGCCTTCATCAAGCGCTGCTTTGCGCGTAACCCGTACCGTTTCGACGACACCCTGGACAACGCCATCCTGGAGTTCATCACCAGCGATACCTTCGATGAAGAACGCATCGATGATCTGCTCAATGAATTCGAAAACCCGGCGAAAATCCTCGATACCAACTGGTACGCGATAAAGCCGATGTACGAGAAGAAGTACCGCGAGCTGATCAACGACAAGAGCAAGTTCGTCTCGATCAATGACATTCGACTGTCGCGCGAATGCGTGAAGAAGGCAGTGAAGTACCTGCGCGAAATCTTCCGTCACCGGATCGGCAAGACCCGGGTGATTTCGCTGAACAGTCATACTGGAAAAGTGGATTACTGATCAGAAGCATCGCGGGGCAAGCCCGCTCCTACAGGTAATCCTGTGGGAGCGGGCTTGCCCCGCGATCTGTTACCGTTAACGTTAAGCACACTCAACTGTTACCAACAGCCACCCTCGCTGAACAGTCCCGCGCACCAAAATCTCCTCGCTGCTTGTTTTCACGCACCAATCTGGGGCGCGCTCAGGCTTTTTTCTTTTCCTGAATCACAATAAACGGCGAAACCACCACCGCCCAGATCTCTGGATCGCGGCTCTGAAGGTCTAGCGCTTGCTCGGCAGACAGCGGGCCAACAGTGCCAGCATTGCGCCATGCAGCGAAGGTTTCGCTGCGGTTCTCGGCCATTGCCTGTGCAACTTCGATCAGGTCCAGGTGCTCGCTGACCCAAATCAGGTCACCTTTGGCCCAAAAACGCTCCAGGGCTTTCCACTCGATTACTGCGGTCTCGCCGAGCAGTTTGGCATAGAGGGTGCTTGGTTGATCAGTCATGGGTTCCTGCCAGAAATAATTCGACTACTGTAAGAGGTCGGTATTTTTGCAGAAAAACCCGGTTTCAAATAAGTAATTGATCGAAAAGGACTTGAAAGCGAAGGATTGCCACGGGAATCAGGGCAAGACCAAGCCGCTTTCTTGTAAGTTTCTGTCAATTAAGCGACACGCGCCGAATTTGCCCCAGCGGGCCTGCTTTTCAAGCGACGAAGCAGCGCTCTACACTGTACCGGTACAGTTGCCAGGGCAAAATCGGAGCACTCCGGTCCTCAAGCTCTGGCCGCAGGACTATAAAAATTACAACAGAATGAGTGGAGCACTATGAGTAAGGCTACTAAGCAGATTTCCAAGCTGTTTGCCGCAATGGTACTGGCCGGGGTTGCCAGCCATTCGTTTGCAGCCGATACCATCAAGATCGGCATCGCCGGCCCGAAAACCGGTCCGGTTACTCAGTACGGCGACATGCAGTTCGTCGGTGCAAAGCAGGCGATCAAAGACATCAACGCCAAGGGCGGCGTTGACGGCAAGATGCTTGAAGCCAAAGAATACGACGATGCCTGCGACCCTAAACAGGCCGTAGCCGTAGCCAACAAAGTGGTCAACGACGGCGTCAAATACGTAGTCGGCCACCTGTGCTCCAGCTCCACCCAGCCCGCCTCCGACATTTATGAAGACGAAGGCGTGATCATGATCACCCCGGCTGCCACCAGCCCGGAAATCACCAGCCGCGGTTACAAACTGGTCTTCCGCACCATTGGCCTGGACAGCGCCCAGGGTCCAGCCGCCGGTAACTACATCGCCGACCACGTCAAACCGAAAGTGGTTGCCGTCCTGCACGACAAGCAGCAATACGGTGAAGGCATCGCCACCGCGGTCAAGCAGACCCTGGAAGGCAAAGGCACCAAGGTTGCCGTCTTCGAAGGCCTGAACGCCGGTGACAAAGACTTCTCCTCGATCATCCAGAAGCTCAAGCAAGCCAACGTCGACTTCGTCTACTACGGCGGCTACCACCCAGAGCTGGGCCTGATCCTGCGCCAAGCCCAGGAAAAAGGCCTGAAAGCCAAGTTCATGGGCCCAGAAGGTGTCGGTAACGACTCGATCTCGCAAATCGCCCAGAACGCCTCCGAAGGCCTGCTGGTAACCCTGCCGAAGTCGTTCGACGCCGATCCTGCGAACAAGGCAATCGTTGACGCCATCAAGGCCGATGGCAAGGACCCGAGCGGCCCGTTCGTGTTCCCGGCCTACTCCGCTGTCCAGCTGATCGCCGAGGGCATCAAGTCTGCCAAATCCGAAGACACCGACAAAGTGGCTTCAGCCATTCACGCCGGTACCTTCAAGACCCCGACTGGCGACCTGTCGTACGACGACAAGGGCGACCTGAAAGACTTCAAATTCGTGGTCTACGAATGGCATTTCGGCAAACCTAAAACCGAAGTTTCCCCTCAGTAATCCCGTCTGACTACATGACTACAAGCCCACTGTGCGAGCAGTGGGCTTTGTTTTACGAGGTTCATGGGCCTGATTCCCGCGATCCGGGAGCAGGTTCACCTGAAAATCTTAAAACCGTCACCAGCGGTTCGCTGGCAGTTGCCGGTGTCGAAGTGGCTCAAGACCACAAGGCCAGGCCGGGGGCAGCCCCACCAGTGAAATGCGTATCAGGTTTTTAGGAGCGCTGTAATGCCTGAGATCTATCACTTCTTCCAACAGCTGGTTAATGGTCTGACCATTGGCAGCACCTATGCCTTGATAGCCATTGGCTACACAATGGTTTACGGCATCATTGGAATGATCAACTTCGCCCATGGCGAGGTTTACATGATCGGTTCCTACGTGGCCTTCATTGCCCTTGCCGGGCTGGCCATGATGGGTATCGATTCACTGCCGATATTGATGACCGTCGCCTTCGTCGCCACGATCTTCGTAACCAGTGCCTATGGCTACAGTATCGAACGGGTCGCCTACCGCCCCTTGCGTAACAGCAACCGGTTGATCCCGCTGATTTCTGCCATCGGTATGTCGATTTTCCTGCAGAACACCGTATTGCTATCCCAGGACTCCAAGGACAAGTCCATCCCCAACCTGATCCCGGGGAGTATCTCCTTCGGCCCAGGCGGCGCAGAGGAAGTGCTGATCTCTTACATGCAGATCCTGGTTTTCGTCGTCACGCTAGTGGCCATGACCGGTTTGACCCTGTTCATCTCCCGTTCCCGCCTGGGCCGCGCCTGCCGCGCCTGCGCCGAAGACATCAAGATGGCCAACCTGCTGGGTATCAACACCAACAACATCATCGCCCTGACCTTCGTCATCGGTGCCGCTCTGGCGGCTGTGGCGGCGGTACTGCTGAGCATGCAGTACGGCGTGATCAACCCCAACGCCGGATTCCTGGTAGGCCTGAAAGCCTTCACCGCGGCGGTGCTGGGCGGCATCGGCAGTATTCCGGGCGCGATGCTCGGCGGGCTGGTGCTGGGGGTGGCTGAAGCCTTTGGCGCCGACATCTTCGGCGACCAGTACAAGGACGTGGTGGCCTTCGGTCTTTTGGTTCTGGTGCTGTTGTTCCGTCCGACCGGCATCCTCGGCCGTCCGGAGGTTGAAAAAGTATGAACAAAAATCTCAAACAGGCGTTCTTCAGCGCCTTGCTGGTCTGGGCCGTGGCCTTCCCGGTACTGGGCCTGAAGCTCAGCATCGATGGCATCCGCCTGATCGTCCATAGCCAGGGCTCCTTCACCATCACGGTCATTGCCGTGTGCTCGGTGCTGATGTTCCTGCGCGTACTGTTCGACAAGCAATGGGGTGCGCTCACCCGCCGACGCTCGGACCGCAAGCTGATCTCGCCGGCCATGAGCAACTTCCTGACCCTGCCCAAGACCCAGCGCTGGGTGATCATGGGCCTGATCGTGGTTGCCCTGGTCTGGCCGTTCTTCGGTTCGCGCGGCGCAGTCGATATCGCCACCCTGATCCTGATCTACGTACTGCTCGGGCTTGGCCTGAACATCGTGGTCGGTCTGGCCGGCCTGCTCGACCTGGGTTATGTCGGCTTCTACGCCGTCGGCGCCTACACCTATGCCCTGCTATCGCACTACTTCGGCCTGAGCTTCTGGATCTGCCTGCCGCTTGCCGGCCTGATGGCGGCGACCTTCGGCTTCCTGCTCGGCTTCCCGGTATTGCGTTTGCGCGGTGACTACCTGGCCATCGTGACCCTGGGCTTCGGTGAGATCATCCGTCTGTTCCTGCGCAACCTCACCGGGCTGACCGGCGGTCCGAACGGGATCAGCAACATCGAGAAACCGACCTTCTTCGGCCTGACCTTCGAACGCAAGGCTGCTGAAGGCCTGCAGACCTTCCACGAGTTCTTCGGCCTGCAGTACAACTCGATCAACAAGGTGATTTTCCTCTACCTGGTCGCCCTGCTGCTGGCCCTGCTGGCGCTGTTCGTGATCAACCGTCTGCTGCGCATGCCGATCGGGCGTGCCTGGGAAGCGCTGCGTGAAGACGAGATCGCCTGCCGTGCCCTGGGCCTGAACCCGACGGTGATCAAGCTGTCAGCCTTCACCCTCGGTGCCTGCTTCGCCGGTTTCGCCGGTAGCTTCTTCGCCGCACGCCAGGGCCTGGTAACGCCGGAGTCGTTCACCTTCATCGAGTCGGCCATCATCCTCGCCATCGTAGTACTGGGCGGTATGGGTTCGCAGCTGGGCGTGATTCTTGCGGCCATCGTGATGATCCTGCTGCCTGAACTGATGCGCGAATTCAGCGAATACCGCATGTTGATGTTCGGTGCGCTGATGGTGTTGATGATGATCTGGCGTCCGCAAGGCCTGCTGCCTATGCAACGTCCTCATATGGAGCTGCGTCGATGAGCCGCGAAATTCTGCAAGTCAGCGGCCTGAGCATGCGCTTCGGCGGCTTGTTGGCGGTCAACGGCGTGGCCCTGACCGTCAAGGAAAAACAGGTCGTGGCGTTGATCGGCCCCAACGGTGCCGGCAAGACTACGGTGTTCAACTGCCTGACCGGCTTCTACAAGCCCAGTGACGGCACTATCTTGCTCGATGGTCAACCGATCCAGGGCCTGGCCGGTCACGAGATCGCCCGCAAGGGCGTGGTGCGGACCTTCCAGAACGTGCGCCTGTTCAAGGAAATGACCGCGCTGGAGAACCTGCTGATCGCCCAGCACCGGCACCTGAATACCAACTTCCTCGCCGGCCTGCTCAAGACCCCGTCCTTCCGCCGCAGTGAACACGAAGCGAAAGAGTACGCACGGTACTGGCTGGAGAAGGTCAACCTGCTCGAGTTCGCCAACCGTCCAGCCGGCACGCTTGCCTACGGCCAGCAACGTCGCCTGGAAATCGCCCGCTGCATGATGACCCGCCCACGGATCATCATGCTCGACGAACCGGCGGCCGGCCTGAACCCGAAAGAGACCGAAGACCTCAAGGCGCTGATCAGCCTGTTGCGCGAAGAGCACAACGTCACGGTGCTGCTGATCGAGCACGACATGAAGCTGGTCATGAGCATCTCCGACCATATCGTCGTGATCAACCAGGGCACTCCCCTGGCCGACGGTACGCCGGAGCAGATCCGCGACAACCCTGATGTGATCAAAGCTTACCTGGGGGAAGCGTAAATGCTGCAGTTCGAAAACGTTTCCACGTTCTACGGCAAGATCCAGGCGCTGCACAGCGTCAACGTCGAGATCCGCCAGGGCGAGATCGTCACCCTGATCGGCGCCAACGGCGCCGGCAAGTCGACCCTGCTGATGACCCTGTGCGGTTCGCCCCAGGCTCACAGCGGCAGCATCAAGTACCTGGGTGAAGAGCTGGTCGGCCAGCCCTCCTCGCACATCATGCGCAAGAGCATTGCCGTGGTTCCTGAAGGTCGCCGGGTGTTCGCCCGCCTGACCGTGGAAGAGAACCTGGCCATGGGCGGCTTCTTCACCAACAAGGGCGACTATCAGGAGCAGATGGACAAAGTCCTGCAACTGTTCCCACGCTTGAAAGAGCGCTTTAGCCAGCGTGGCGGCACCATGTCCGGTGGCGAGCAGCAAATGCTCGCGATTGGCCGGGCGCTGATGAGCAAGCCCAAGCTACTGTTGCTGGACGAGCCGTCGCTGGGCCTGGCACCGATCATCATCCAGCAGATCTTCGACATCATCGAGCAACTGCGGCGTGATGGCGTGACGGTGTTCCTGGTCGAGCAGAACGCCAACCAGGCCCTGAAAGTCGCCGACCGTGCCTATGTGCTGGAAAACGGCCGGGTGGTGATGCAGGGCACCGGGGAAGCACTGCTGACCGATCCCAAGGTCCGCGACGCCTACCTGGGCGGTTGACCTTCTGCAGCGCAATCGAAAAAAGGCCTACGGGCCTTTTTTCTTGCCCGCTGTAACGCCTCCCGGGCAGCGGACTCTAGTGCTGCAGGTGAGCCACAGCCAGTGGCACTCGCCCTTCTAACCTACTGGAGTCCCACCATGAACAAAACCATCGGCGCCGCCGCCCTCATCCTCAGCCTCGGTTCGAGCCTGGCCTTCCTGCCGACCGTGCATGCCGCCCAAGACATGAAAATGGACAAGGAAGCCAGCATGGAAAAGGACATGAAAATGGATAAGCACATGGCCGACGACAAGATGGACATGAGCAAAGACAAGATGGACAAAAACATGATGGGCAAAGACGACAAAATGATGAAAGGTGAAAAGCACGACAACAAGATGTAATCCCTACAGCGTCTGCAACGCCTGGCTGCTGCGCTTGAACCAGCGCAGCAGGTAGTCGGCCAGTACCTGGACTCTTCTGGGCATCCGGCCCTGATACGGATGCACCAGAAACAACGGCACACTGCGGGTCTGGTAGTCACGCAGCAACCACTGCAAGCGGCCGTCGGCAAGCTCCGCATGCACCATGTAGGAAGGTAGCCTGGCGATGCCGGTGCCGAGCAATGCAGCTTTCTTCAGCAGGCTGTAGTGATTGCTGGCAAAGCTGCCGGCGACCTGCACCCGCAGCAGCTCATGCTGGTGGTGATACAACCATTCTTCCCGCCCACTGTAGTGGCTGTTGAGCAAACAGCGATGAGCGCTCAATTCAGCTGGCATGTGCGGTTCGCCCTGGCGCTGCAGATAGGCAGGGCTGGCGCAGGTCAGTTCCTGCATGGCCAACAGCGGGCGCGCAACCAATCGTGCATCGTCCTGGACCTCGGTGCGAATCGCCAGATCGAAGCCCTCCGCCAACAGATCCCGGTAGCCATTGTTCAGCTCCAGTTCCACCTGCAGATCCGGATAGTCGACGGCGAACTCCAGCAGCAAGCCTTCGAAGAAGGTCTCGCCTAGCGACACCGGTACGGTGATGCGCACCGGGCCAGCCAGTTCGTCCTTGAGCATGGCCAAAGTCTGACGCGCCCCCTCCATTTGCCGCACCAATGCCTGGGCCTGGGGCAGCAACATGGCACCCGCTGCGGTCAAACTCAGACGCCGCGTGGTGCGGTGCAGCAGCTTTACCGAATGACTGGCCTCCAAAGCACTGATGCGCTTGGACAGCTGCCCCTTGCTCCACCCCAGTTGTTGCGCGGCCTGGGTGAAGCTGCCGACATCCATCAACACGGCGAAGGCCGCCAGATCATCCAGGTCGCTCATTGATTGTTTCCAGATGAAAACCAAAGGTTGCCTATTAGCACGCTTATCCGCAAAAAAATCCACCCTAGACTTGAGCCTTGTCCCCAACAACCTGTGAGGAACGGTTCAATGAAAATCCTGTTGATCGGCGCCAACGGCACCATCGGTTCGGCGGTAGCCAAAGAGCTGGAGCAACGTCATGAAGTGGTGCGCATCGGCCGCAGCAGCGGCGACTATCAAGTGGATATCAGCGACAGCGCCTCGATTCGCCGCCTGTTCGAAAAAACCGGGCGTTTCGATGCCCTGGTCTGCGCAGCCGGTAATGTCACCTTCGCGCCGCTGGACGAGATGACTGCAGAACACTTTGCCCTGGGCCTGAACGACAAGCTCATGGGCCAGGTCAACCTGCTGCTGATCGGTCGCGAGTTCATCAACGACGGTGGCTCGTTCACCTTCACCACTGGCATCACCAGCCACGACCCGATCCGTACCGGCGCCTCGGCCAGCCTGGTCAACGGCGCCATTGATGCCTTCGTCAAAGCGGCAGCCATCGAGTTACCCCGTGGCCTGCGGGTCAACTCGATCAGCCCCAACGTACTGGTCGAAGCCATGCCGGCCTACGCCCCGTATTTCCGCGGGTTCAAACCGGTACCGGCGGCGGATGTGGCGCTGGCCTATGCCAAGAGCGTCGAGGGCCTGCAAACCGGCCAGACCTATCATGTCGGCTGAGGCCTTGTGATCGGCGTCCAGCCTGCGTAACGTGGCGGCACCTTTCGGTAGAGACCCTGGAGTTTGCTTGATGCGTGCCGCCCCTTCGTTGTTGCTTGTCGCCCTGTTGCCGCTGTTCGCCGGCTGCCAGATGCTGGCGGAAAAACCGCAGGCAGCCTCTACCGCAGGCATGACCCGGATGCAGGGCGAATTGACTGCCAAGGGCGGCCAGCTGTTGTTCAAGCCATGTACAGAAAATCGCCATTTTGCCGTCTTCGATAGCGGCAATACCGGTGTGTTGCAGGAAGCCGCCGCCCTGGCTGGCGAACCGGGCACGCTGTTCGCGGACATCAGCGGTAACCTTTCCGCCGGCCAGAAAGCCGGCAGCGACGGGCAATTGAATGTCCAGCGCCTGTATCGGGTCGAGAACTCCAGCAGCGCCTGCAGTGATCCCAACTTCAAGCGCCTGACCGTGCGTGCACACGGCAACGAGCCGGACTGGGACCTCAAGGCCAGCGGTAAGGGCATGGTCCTGACGCGCCCGGGCGTGCCGGAACTGGCCGTGCCGTTCCTGGAAGAACAATTGCCTGATGGACGCTTCAGCCTCAGCACCGAAGCCAACGGTCAGCGTGTCGATCTCTGGGTCGCTCCGCAACGCTGCGTCGACACCATGAGTGGTGCAGTCAGCCACCTGAGCGCCGAGCTGCGAGTGAACGGCCAGACCCTGCGCGGTTGCGCCTACTACGGCGGCTCACGCAACGACTGATCATCGGCGCCCGCGTTAATCCTGCCTGCAAAGGCGGCGAACAGCTTATACTTGGCGGTTTGTGTAAAGCCGCCGGCCGTTCATGGCCGGGATACTGGACCCTGCCATGTTACGAATCACCGAACTGAAGCTGCCGCTGGATCATCCTGATGAAGCCCTGCGCGAGGCCATCGTGCAACGCCTGGGGATCAGCGACGACCAGTTGCTGGACTTCACCTTGTTCAAGCGCAGCTATGATGCGCGCAAGAAGAACAGCGAAATGCTGTTCATCTACACCATCGACCTGAACGTCAGCAACGAAGCCGAGCTGCTGCACAAGTTCGCCGACGATCACAACGTCAATGTCGCGCCGGATGTCAGCTACAAGGTGGTCGGCCAGGCCCCTGCCGACCTGCAAGAGCGCCCCATCGTGGTCGGCTTCGGTCCGTGCGGGATTTTCGCCGGCCTGCTGCTGGCGCAAATGGGCTTCAAGCCGATCATCCTCGAGCGCGGCAAGGAAGTGCGTCAGCGCACCAAGGATACCTGGGGCCTGTGGCGCAAAAGCGTGCTCAACCCCGAGTCGAACGTACAGTTCGGTGAAGGTGGCGCCGGTACCTTCTCCGACGGCAAACTCTACAGCCAGATCAAGGACCCGCAGCACCACGGCCGCAAGGTGTTGCACGAGTTCGTCAAAGCCGGCGCGCCGGAAGAGATCCTCTACGTCAACAAGCCGCACATCGGCACCTTCCGCCTGACCGGCATGGTCGAGAACATGCGCCACGAGATCCAGGCGCTGGGCGGCGAAGTACGCTTCGAAGAGAAAGTTACCGATTTGCTGATGGACGATGGCCAGCTCAACGGCGTGGTGTTGCAGAGCGGTGAACAACTGCACTCGCGCCATGTGGTCCTGGCACTGGGCCACAGCGCCCGTGACACTTTCCGCATGCTGCATGCGCGCGGCGTGTTCATGGAAGCCAAACCGTTCTCCATCGGTTTCCGCATCGAACACCCGCAATCGCTGATTGACCAGGCTCGCCTGGGCAAATACGCCGGGCACCCGAAACTGGGCGCGGCGGATTACAAACTGGTGCACCACGCCAAGAACGGCCGTTCGGTCTACAGTTTCTGCATGTGCCCGGGCGGCACCGTGGTCGCGGCCACCAGCGAGCCGGGCCGGGTAGTCACCAATGGCATGAGCCAGTACTCGCGCAACGAGCGCAATGCCAACTCTGGCATCGTCGTCGGTATCACCCCGGAGCAGGATTATCCAGGCGGTCCGCTGGCAGGCATCGAGTTGCAGGAACAGCTTGAAGCCCATGCCTATGTACTGGGCGGCAGCAATTACCAGGCGCCGGCACAGCTGGTCGGTGACTTTGTCGCCGGCAGGCCATCCACCGCCCTGGGCAGTGTCGAGCCGTCGTACAAGCCCGGCGTCAATCTTGGCGACCTGGCCCCGAGCCTGCCGGACTTCGCCATCGAAGCCATCCGTGAAGCCTTGCCGGCCTTCGATCGGCAGATCAAGGGCTACAACCTGCATGACGCGGTGTTGACCGGTATCGAAACCCGTACCTCATCGCCGCTGCGTATCACCCGTGATGCCAGCCTGCAGAGCCTGAACCTCAAGGGCCTGTTCCCGGCAGGTGAAGGTGCAGGTTATGCCGGTGGCATTCTGTCGGCGGGTGTCGACGGGATTCGCATTGCCGAGGCGGTGGCTCGCAGTATGCTGGGCCTGGAAGGCTGATAGAGCAATCGCGGGGCAAGCCCGCTCCCACAGGAGTATTCCAAACCTGTGGGAGCGGGCTTGCCCCGCGATGCACTTCAAATCCCCGCGCGCAATACCGTCTCAGGCAAAGCCTCGCCCCGTTCCACACAGGCTGTAACCGCATCGACCAATCCCTGCAACTGATACCCCTGCGCTACCAGCCAGTCCTGGTCGTAATAGGTGGTCGCATATCGATCGCCGCCATCACACAGAATCGCCACGATTGATCCCGCCTCCCCCGCCGCTTGCATCTGCCGTGCCGCCATCAGCGCACCGATCAGGTTGGTACCGCTCGAACCGCCCACCCGACGCCCCAGGCGTTCAGCCAGGTAATGCATGGCCGCCAGTGACAGTGCATCAGGCACTTTGATCATGGCGTCGATCACCTGAGGCAGAAACGAGGCTTCTACCCGTGGCCGGCCAATGCCCTCGATTCGTGATCCACAATCGAGCAACAACGAGCGGTCGCCACTGGTATAGCTGTCGAAAAATACCGAGCGCTCGGCATCGGCACACAGCACCCGGGTGGCATGCTGGCGATAGCGCACATAGCGCCCGAGGGTCGCGGTAGTGCCGCCGGTGCCCGGGCTCGAAATCAGCCAGGCAGGCTCGGGATGCCGTTCGAAACGCATCTGGGTAAAGATCGATTCGGCAATATTGTTGTTGGCACGCCAGTCGGTGGCGCGCTCGGCGTAGGTGAACTGGTCCATGAAGTGACCACCGGTTTCCCGCGCCAGACGTTCGGATTCTGCGTAGAGCTGCGTAGGGTCATTCACCAGATGGCTCTGACCACCGTAGAACGCAATCTGGGCAATCTTTTCCTGAGAGGTACTGGCGGGCACCACGGCGATAAAGGGTAGACCGAGCAGGCGCGCGAAGTAGGCTTCGGAGATTGCCGTCGAGCCACTGGAGGCTTCGATCACCGGCGCCCCCGGACGTAGCCAGCCATTGCACAGGGCATAGAGAAACAGCGACCGCGCCAGGCGATGCTTGAGGCTGCCGGTGGGGTGGCTGGATTCGTCCTTGAAGTACAGCTCGACCTCGGGAAAACCCGGCAAGGGCAGCGGGATCAGGTGTGTGTCGGCACTGCGCTGGAAGTCAGCCTCGATGATACGGATTGCTTCACGTGCCCACTGGCGGTGATCGTTCATGGTCCAGTCCCGAAAAAGATCAATTTATAAGGGAGCATGTTAAGAAAGTCCCTACATCTCCAACAGATACAGCCAGGCAAAATATTCCCGCCCAACTGCTAGGCTGCCTTGGCCAGGTTAGTTACAGCTTATAATAAAAAAGAATATAGTTTTTGTTTTAATGCATATCCTCACAAGGTAGGGTGTCCCCCTATCGGAATCCTCAGGATGGAGAGCGCCCTTGCTGCGAAGCACCTTCACACGTTTCTTTCAGTTGGAAGCGGCCAGCGGTCTATTGCTGATTGCTGCTGCCGCCTTGGCCCTGATCATCAACAACTCGCCCTTGTCATACCTGTACAACGGCTTGCTGGATGTACCTGTGGTCGCCCAGATCGGCGCACTGAAAATCGCCAAACCCTTGCTGCTGTGGATCAACGACGGCCTGATGGCCCTGTTCTTCCTGCTGATCGGCCTTGAGGTCAAGCGCGAGATAATCGACGGTCACCTGTCCAAGCCTTCGCAGATCGTCCTGCCGGGTGCTGCCGCCATTGGCGGCATGGTGGTACCGGCGCTGATCTACTGGTTCCTGAACAAGGACAACCCGGCCGCCGTTGCCGGTTGGGCCATTCCCATGGCCACCGACATCGCCTTTGCCCTGGGCGTATTGGCGCTGCTGGGCAAGCGCGTGCCGGTGTCGCTCAAGTTGTTCCTGATGACCCTGGCAATTATCGATGACCTGGGCGCAATCGTTGTCATTGCGCTGTTCTACTCCGGTGAACTATCGAGCCTGTCGCTGATGCTGGCCGGCGCCTGCTTGCTGGCGCTGATCGCGATGAACCGGCTCGGGGTGGTCAAACTCGGCCCGTACATGGTGATCGGCCTGATCCTCTGGGTCTGTGTACTCAAAAGCGGTGTCCACGCCACCCTCGCCGGGGTCACCCTCGCTCTGTGCATTCCATTGCGTACACGCAACGCCGAACCTTCGCCGCTGCTGACGCTGGAACATGCCCTGCACCCCTGGGTGGCTTACGGCATCCTGCCGCTGTTCGCGTTCGCCAACGCCGGGGTATCGCTGGCCGGGGTAACCCTGGAAAGCTTCACCCACTACGTACCAATGGGTATTGCCATCGGCCTGTTGCTGGGCAAGACCGTAGGGGTGTTCGGTCTTACCTGGATCGCGGTCAAGCTGGGCTTGGCCGCCTTGCCTGGAGGGGCCAATTGGGGCCAGGTGCTGGGCGTGGCTATCCTTTGCGGCATCGGCTTTACCATGAGCCTGTTCGTTGGCTCGCTGGCCTTTGTTCCGGGCAGCAGCGAGTACGCCGGCATGGACCGCATGGGCATTCTTACCGGGTCTATCCTCGCCGCCCTGATCGGCTACGGCGTCACCGCACTGGCGAGCCGCAAGGCAGCCGCCGCCTGATCCGTCCCAGGCAATAAAAAACCCCGACCGGCACTGCCGAGTCGGGGTTTTCTTTTTGCAGCTTAATTATCAGTGGCTGACCCGGCTGGTACCGTCTACGGTCATGATCCGGACACGCTCGCCAACGCGGAAAATCTCGTTTTCCTGGACCGCCTGTACATAGGCACGCATGCTGCCGTCGTCTTCACGTACGGTAATCTCAACGCCCTGGGTACGGGTCAGACCTTCTTCAGCGGCAGAGCCTGCCAGGCCACCGGCCACGGCACCAATCACCGCGGCAACGATACTGCCGCGGCCACCGCCGATAGCACTACCCGCTACACCACCGACAACGGCACCAGCACCACCACCGATAGGCGTTTTGGTGCCTTCGATTTTCACTGGCCGCAGCGCTTCGATGGTTCCCATGCGCACGGTTTGCACGCGGCGAGCTTCGTCACGCGAGTAGGAATCACCGGTCAGGCTCGAGGCACAACCGGTGAGCAGCAGCGACATGGTGGTGAAGCTGGCAACCAGCAAAACAGATTTACGCATAGGATGACCTCCATAAGACAGGTGTTCATTAGACTCCGCGCATTGACGACTGTCACGACCGATGCGGGGTAAAATTGATTCCATTCAGCTTCCATACAGCCTGTGTCACCGATGCAGCCTGAAAACCTTTAGCGCAAGGATAGACATGGATTACTTCATCGTCGTCATCACGACTCTGGCTGGTCTGTATTTTCACTGGTGGTTGTATGTGCGCATCCGCCGCTGGATGGACCGCGACCTGGCGCTGTCCATGGCCGGTACGGACGAAGTCAAGAAAGCCTACATGCTTGAATGTCTGGACAATGCCAAGGCACAGAAGATCAAACGCGCCGAGCTGGCGACCTGGCTGGAACGCGAGGCCGCCGCTTACCGGGCCGATTAGGGCGCCAGACGCTCACGCAGCCAGTTGCCTTGTTGCAGGCGGTAGTTGAGACGGTCGTGCAGGCGGCTGGCACGCCCTTGCCAGAACTCGATTCGTTCAGGCAGCAAACGGTAACCACCCCAGTGCTCGGGGCAATGCGGCTGGGTATCGCTGAAACGCTGTTCGGTGGCCTTGACCAACCCTTCCAGCTCGGCGCGATCAGCAATCACCTGGCTTTGCGGTGAGGCCCAAGCCCCCAGGCGACTACCCAACGGGCGCACCTGGTAATACTCGTCCGACTCTTCGGGCGTGACCTTGACCACCTTGCCTTCGATCCGCACCTGACGCTCCAGGGCCGGCCAGAAGAACGTCATGGCCGCATACGGATTGGCCTGCAGTTGCTGGCCCTTGGCGCTGTCGTAGTTGGTGAAGAAGGTAAAACCCTGATCATCCAGGCCCTTGAGCAACAGGATCCGGCAATGCGGACGGCCATCGGCGTCTACCGTTGCCAACGTCATGGCATTGGCTTCCACCGGCGGCTGTTCGGTCTTAACCGCGTCGTCGAACCATTGGCGAAACAATGCGAAAGGCTGGTCCGGGGCCTGGGCTTCCGCCAGGCCATCACGGGTGTAATCGCGGCGCATATCGGCCAGGGTCTTGGTCATTGCTGCGTTCCTTGACGATCAGTTGGTCTTCGCAGGGCTGGTGTTGGCGGCCACTTTCTTGGCAGCAGGCGCAGGCTTCTTAGCTGCGGGTTTGGCTGCCGGGGCTTTCTTCTTGGCGGTCGTGGCTTTGGCCGGGGCGGCTTTTTTGCTGGTGCTGGCTTTCTTCACCGGAGCCTTGGCGGCAGGCTTCACCGCGGCCTTGACCGGGGCCTTGGCATCCTGCACCGCGACCAGCTCGGCCGGGCTCGGCGTCGGCTGCTTGTACTTGGCCAGCAACGCGACCATGGTGTTTTGCGGGGTCAGCACCAGTTCTACCCGACGGTTCAGAGCACGGCCCTGCAGACTGTCGTTGGCCGCACGTGGCATTTCCGAACCCATGCCGCGCAACATCAGGCGATCACGCTCCAGACCACTGAGGCGGAAGATAGCTGCTACCGACTGGGCGCGCTCCTGGCTGAGTTTCTGATTGCCGGCGGTGGCACCGCTGGTGTCAGCATGGCCGAGCACCAGTACGGCGGTCTGCTTATCGGTTTCGATCGCTTTGGCTACACGGGTGATGGGGCCGAGGGTGACCGGCAGAAGCATGGCCGGACGATCCGGGTTGTAGGAGCTGTCTACTGGTACGGTGACGACCAGCACGTCTTCACGGCGCTCAAGTTCAAACTTGCTGTCCTTGATTGCTTCACGCAGGCGCGGTTCGTAGCTGTCCAGCCAGGCCTGGGTGGCCTTGTGGTCAATCTTCGGCACGGCCGCAACCTTGGCCTTGTCGCTGTCACCGAACGGCCACCACCAGCGGCTGCTGCTCTCGGACTTGGCATCGGCCTTGGCGACTTTCTCGACAACCACTTCCTTCACTTCCTGGTTGGCAACCTTGGCCGAGCCGAAGGGCCACCAGTCGATGCCACTGTCGGCCGCACCTTTCGGGGAGTGCTGAGCACAGCCGGTCATGGCCAGGCACAGGGCGATAGCTAAGGTTTTATGTGAAGACATCAGTGATACACCATGAAAATGAAAGAAATTCCGCCCATTTGCGCTAATCCTTGGAAGCCAGAATAGACAAAGGGTTCAGGTAACATTGGGGCTAACCGATCAAAGGCAGGTTGCCAGGACACGCACCAGCTTCTGGGCACGCGGGTCCATCAATACATAAGGGCCCAGGGTATTGGTGACAAAACCAAAGGCCACATCGTACTCCGGATCGGCAAAACCAACAGAGCCGCCGGCGCCCGGGTGACCAAAGGCCTTACTGCCCAGACCAAAGGTGGCGTTGGCCACGGTCGGTTGGTCGAGCATGCAACCCAGACCGAACCGGGTCTGGGTCAGCAACGTCTTGTCCTGGCCCAGGCTGTGCTCACGGGTCAGTTCGTCGAGCAGCTCCGATTCCAGCAGGCTGCCATCGAGCACACCGGCATAAAAACCGGCGAGGCTGCGGGCATTGCCATGGCCGTTGGCCGCCGGCTGCTGCATCCGCCGCCATTCCGGCTTGTTGGTACTGGTGAGCATGCCGGGCGGGTTGGTAAACGCGCGAGTGGACAGCGCCTGAGGCTCACGCATGGTCACCTGAAGCAGGCGCTGGGCCGCCTCATCGCCCATGTTGCCTTTGCCTCGGGCAATATGCGCGACCCGGTGGAACTGCTCGTCAGCCAGGCCGATGTGAAAATCCAGGCCCAGCGGGCGCGCAGTACGGGCTACGATCGACTCGCCAGGGCTGCGACCGTCGGCGCGTCGAATCAACTCACCGATCAGCCATCCATAAGTGATAGCCGCATAGCCATGAGCAGTGCCAGGCGTCCACCAGGGCGCCTCGGCAGCCAGCGCCTGAACCATGGTTTGCCAGTCGTAAAATGCCTCTGCAGGCATCAGCTCGCGAAGTGCGGGTACCCCGGCCCGGTGGCTGAGCAACTGGCGCAGGGTAATCGCCTGCTTGTCAGCCTGGGCAAACTCCGGCCAGTAACGCGCAACCGGAACATCCAGGGCCAACTTGCCCTCACCCACCAGTTGCAACGCCGTCACCGCGGTAAACATCTTGGTACAGGAAAACAGGTTGGCGATGGTGTCGCTGTGCCAGGCCTCGGCGCCGTCCTTGTCGGCGGTACCGGACCAGAGGTCAACGACGGTTTCCCCGCCAATCTGGATACACAGCGCCGCGCCACGCTCCTGAGGATCGTCGAACAGCGCCGCAAAGGCCTCGCGCACGGCTTCGAACTTAAGCTCGTAATGACCCTGAATCTGCACCCAGCCGCTCCCCGCGCATACTGCTATCGAAAATGGCGTGCATTGTTTCAGCCTGCGGCGGTTTTGGGAACAGACACTGGACAGAGCGTCGTCCTGCGGGCCCGAGGCAATTCGCTTGCCTCAGGCCGCCACGCCTTTGCTACGGGGCTTTTGAGGTGTTTTCGCTGACGCCTGCCTTGCCGATCTGCTCCTGTGCTTGCAGATTGCTCTTACGCACACTGTCGACAAAACCCTGGAATGGCAGGTCGGTGATACCCACCAGCCCGAAGTGACCGTTCTCGCCATCGAGCAAGCGCCCGCTGGCAGGCTGATCCAGGTACTGGAACCAGTGCACGCCGACAATCGACGGTTCGGCCAGGGCTGCCTTGACGAACGCCACATAGGCCGGACCGCGCCCTTCTTCCTTGGCCACTTCCATAGGCCCTGGCCAGAACGGCCCGCGGTCACGTGAGCCGAACTGGAACTCCGACACCAGCACCGGCTTGTCCAGGGCATTGAGCTGGCTGAAGTCGTAGCCGTCCTGGGGTTTGGGCGTATAGAAGTTGAAACTCAGAACGTCACAGAACTCGGCACAGGCCGCCACCGCCTCAGGTGTGCTGACCGCGTATCGGCCGCCCAGCAGCAAGTGATTGGGCGCATGCCACTTGAGCGAGTCCGCGATGGTTTTGAAGTAGGTTTCGGCAAAAACCTTCTGGAAGTACTTGAAGTCGGCTTCGATCTCGGGGTGTTCCGCGCTCGGCAGCGGCGGCTCGAAACCAGGGTCTTCCATCAACTCCCACGCTGGCAGATCAATCCCCCAGGCTTTGGACAGCCCGGCCTGGTTACGGTATTTGTCGCGCAACTGCTTGAGGAACGCCCGTTTTGCCGGCACGTCGGTGGTCAGGCGCAAGGTGCCATAAGCCAGGGCGTAACGGGCCTTGGGGTCATCCCCAGGAGCTGCCCAGGCCAGTTCGTTGTCGGCGAAATAGCCGATCAGCCAAGGATCGTCACGGTGGTCACGGGCAGCGATGGCCACGGCACGCTCGGTGGCCATGGCAAAGCGCGGGTCGAACGGATCGGGCATACGCCCCCACCAGTCCATCCCGGTGCTGATGCTGGTGTAATCGCCGACGATCGACAACGGCAAGGTATAAGGCAGACGGTTGGCCTGCCCCAAGGCCGGCTCGCTCCAGTTACCCAGGGTATTGAAGCCCCAGGCCTGCAGACGGTCGAGGGTATGTCCCTGCCAGCGCTTGAGGTCCAGCGCCGGCACTGGGCAGTCCACTGCTGCCGTGGTGGCAGTCGCCGCGACCGGCGTGCAGGGTTTGCCATGGCTACGCTCAAGGTTGGCGGCATAGAAGTCGAACCAGCGCCCCTGATTGAAGTTGCGCCCGCTAGCCGAGCCGTTGCCGTCGTTGTTGTTACCTTCGCCATAGAACTGCGCCAGTGGCTCACCCGCTTGCGGCAAGGCGGTAAACATCGACTCGCGTCCGGCTACGTAGGTGCGGCCGCCGTCGGCTGCCACGGTGTTGACGCCCAGCGAGTAGAACGGATGGCCTTCAGGGGTGACCAGATACCAGCGTCCATCACGTTTTTCGGTACGGAAGAAGCCCTTGACATCGAAGCCAGGTCCTGTTGTCACGCCGCCAAACTTGTCGCGCGGCAACTGAGTGCGTTCAGCCAGCCAGCCCTTGAGTTGCTGCTGTTCACGGGTCGCGGCGGCTTTGAGCTGGTCATCGCTGACGATTTTTTCCGGCCAGCGGCCGCGGGTTGATTGGCCATAGCCATCAATCAAACCGGTATACGCAGCCTTTTGCAGCTGGTCGTCGTCCTGAATGCCAACGCGTTCAATCAAAAGGCTCTGAGCGACATTGGGCTTGTTCATCGACAAGGTCACCGACACCACTTGCTTCAAGTCCAGCGCGCCGCTGCTACCGGTCAGCACCCAGCGCTGGCCTTCATGCACCCAGGGCATCGGTGGTCCGGCACGCATGCCCTGGCTCAGTGGCGAGCTGGCCGTCAGTGGCACCCATACCGTCTGTGCCGGCCCGGCGGGCAGGTCGATACGACTGGTGAGGGTCTTGCCGTCACCACTCAACACCGTGACATCCACGGTCAACGGCCAGTCCATGCCACTTTGCAGGCGCAAGGTCAGGGCTGTGGCCGCCGACCAGTCCCAGACACCGGTTTGCGGGCTCAGCCGCAGGCTGGGGCGCTGCACCGGGTTGAACACCACACGCCGCAATACCTCACCCTCGGCCGTCTGCTCTGCGTTGTATTGCGGCAAGCTGGCATCTTCGGTCACCACGTTGACCACGGCGGCCGGGCGCACAAAGCTGAACAGCGTCTGTTGCCCGGCCAGCAGCGGTGTGCTGAACAACAGTGCGAAGACAGCAGGCAAGGTACGGCGAATCATAGGGCTGGAGCTCTCCTTGAGGGCCCTTGCGGGCCTTGAACTGAGACATAGACAACGCCCCGGAGCAATGATCCCCGGGGGTCAGGAAATTTCCCGTCGAAACGGCGGCAAGGCATTGAGAATAGCCTTACCGTAGCGCTGGGTGACCACACGTCGGTCCAGCAGGGTGATAGTGCCGCGGTCCTCTTCGGTACGCAGCAGGCGGCCGCAGGCCTGGATCAGGCGCAGCGAAGCGTCTGGTACGGCGATTTCCATGAACGGGTTGCCGCCACGCGCTTCGATCCACTCGGCCAGGGCCGCCTCGACCGGATCATCCGGTACCGCGAAGGGGATCTTGGCAATAACCACGTGCTCACAGTAGGCGCCCGGCAAGTCGACGCCTTCGGCAAAGCTTGCCAGGCCGAACAGGACGCTGGAATCGCCGCCATCGACACGCGCCTTGTGTTTGTTCAGGGTTTCCTGCTTGGACAGGTTGCCCTGGATGAACACCTGCTTGCGCCAGTCGCGATCCAGGCCATCGAACACGTCCTGCATCTGCTTGCGCGAAGAGAACAGCACCAGCGAACCACGCGAACCTTCAACCAGCTCCGGCAGATCACGAATGATCGCCGCGGTGTGTGCCGCCGCGTCCCGAGGGTCGGCACGCAAGTCCGGCACCCGCAACACACCGGCATCGACATGATGGAAAGGGCTGGGCACAACGCTGGTGACCGCATCCTTGGGCAGACCGGCGCGCATGCGGAAGCGATCGAACTTGCCCAGTGCGGTCAGGGTTGCCGAGGTAACCAGCGCACCATGGGCAACGTTCCACAGATTGCGCCGCAGCATTTCAGCCGCGAGGATCGGGCTGGCATTGACCTCGATGTCGAACAGCGCCCCGCTCTCGGCCAGGGTCAACCAGCGGGCCATGGGCGGGCTGTCTTCCGGGTCTTCTGCGGTGAAGGCGGTCCACAACTCCCAGTTGCCCTGGGCACGCATCAACAGGCTGCCGAACAACGGGTACCACTCTTCGGCCTGATGGCTGGCAATACCGATATTGACCTCGGCATCCATACCTTCTTTAAGCAATTCGGTCAGACGGGTGAACAGATCGGTCAGGCGTGAGAAGCCCTTCTTCAGCTCGATCCCCATCTCGCGCATGTGCTCGGGCACCACACCGCCCTCGAAGCGGTGACGCGGCCGCTCGCGGCCCTCCATATCTTCGCCGGGACGGAAATCGGCCACCTGCTCACAGGCGCTGAACATGAACTGTTGCTGGGCCTTGATCTCCCGCGCCAGTTCCGGCACCTGCTCGATCAGCTTGCCCAGGTCGCCCGGCAAAGGGTGCTGGGCCAGCAGCTTCGTCAGGTTCTTGGCGGTTTGCTCGAGCCAGTCGGCGGTGGAACGCAGACGGGTGTAGTGGGCGAAATGGCCAATGGCCTTGTCCGGCAGGTGATGGCCTTCGTCGAACACATAGATGGTGTCGCGCGGATCAGGCAACACCGCGCCACCGCCCAGGGCCAGGTCGGCCAGGACCATGTCGTGGTTGGTGACGATGACATCGACCTTACCCATGCCCTCACGGGCCTTGTAGAAGGTGCACTGGCCAAAGTTCGGGCAATGGCGGCCGGTGCATTGGCTGTGGTCGGTGGTCAGGCGTGCCCAGTCCTGGTCTTCCAGGGCTTGCGGCCAGCTGTCACGGTCGCCGTCCCAGCGGTTGCCGGCAAGCTTCTCGATCATGCTGGTGAACAGCTTCTGGCTGGCTTCGTCGACCTCGATCTTGAAGCCCTCTTCCTCGAACAGCTGCGCAGTGGCCGATTGTGCATGGCCCTCCTGCAGCAACAGGTCGAGCTTGGACAGGCACAGATAGCGACCACGCCCCTTGGCCAGGGCGAAGGTGAAGTTCAGGCCGCTGTTGCGCATCAGGTCGGGCAGGTCTTTGAAGACGATCTGCTCCTGCAGGGCTACCGTCGCGGTGGCGATCACCAGACGCTTGCCGGCGGCCTTGGCAGCGGGAATCGAGGCCAGGCTATAGGCAACCGTCTTGCCGGTACCGGTACCGGCCTCGACCGCCACCACGGCGGGATCGCCGGCGCGCCGACCTTCATCGTCACAGGCGATATCGCCAAGCACCTTGGCCACTTCGGCGATCATCAGACGCTGGCCGTAGCGAGGCTTGAGGCTCTTGGCTTCGAGAAAACGCGAATAGGCGCCCTGAATCGTGGTTTTGAGTTCGTTGCTGATCATGGTGTCGGGGCGCCCGAAGGGCTGGATAAATTTTCAGTGTTTCGATTGGGTCGCTATCATACCCCGCTATTGCCCTTTGCGCCGAATGGAGATCCCGATGAGCGCCTTTACCCTTCCTTATAGCCTGCACGTCCTGGCCGCCCTGGTATGGGTCGGCGGGATGTTCTTCGCCTGGCTGATCCTGCGGCCTGCGGCGGTTGCAGCCCTTCAAGGGCCTGAGCGTCTGCGCCTCTGGATAGAAGTGTTTCAGCGTTTTTTCGTGTGGGTCTGGGTAGCCATCGCGGTCCTGGCGATCAGCGGCATAGGCATGCTGCACCTGCGTTTTGCCGGCCTGGACGCGGCACCGCGCTATGTACAGGTGATGATTGGCGGCGCTATTGCGATGATCGCGCTGTTCATTCGTGTCCAGTCGTTGCTGCTGCCGGAGTTGCGCAAAGCGGTGCAGGCGCAAGACTGGCCGACGGGCGCGGTGGTGCTGGGCAAGATTCGTCGCTTGGTGGGGATCAACCTGTTGCTCGGGATTGCCGTGGTGCTAGTGGCAACTACGCGCCTGCTGGTGTAACGCACAACCAGTGGGAGCGGGCTTGACCCGCGATGCGTGTGGCTGACAGAGCGCAATCGCGGGGCAAGCCCGCTCCCACCGACAATTACACCTACAAGCGCTGCAGGATCAGCTCGCCGGCATTGCCCGCCAATCCTGGCTGACCGGCAACGCCTGGCTTACCGGGTGCGCCCGCAGCCGTCCGGTAGACCAGGCAACCCTTGCTC
Source organism: Pseudomonas alkylphenolica (assembly GCF_000746525.1). NCBI lineage: Bacteria > Pseudomonadati > Pseudomonadota > Gammaproteobacteria > Pseudomonadales > Pseudomonadaceae > Pseudomonas > Pseudomonas alkylphenolica. The sequence goes on along the minus strand of NZ_CP009048.1, from coordinate 1,306,612 downwards.
GCGCCCCCTGCTCCCGGCTTGCCCGCAGCACCCGCTACGCCTGGCGCCCCGCCGTCGAGCTGGACCTTGATCCGTTCTGCGGGAAAGTCCGCCGGCAGCGCCAGTCGTACCCGACCGCCCGCCGCGCCATCATGGCCATCGCCACCGTTATCACCATTGGCACCACGGCTTGCCTGGCCCCATGTGCATCCACCAGCCTTGCCATTGGCCCCGTCAAGCCCGACGTATCCCGGCGCCCCAGCACCTCCGCGGGCATCAATCGCCAGCAACGGCGCCTGCACGGCACGCAATTGCAGTTCAAGGTTGCGCCCGGCCAGCGCCGCCCGCTCATAAGTACCCGGAGCGCCACGCGCAGCGATCTGGCTGCCCTCGCCCAGCTGTGCCCGCGCCACTTCAACGCGTAATGTGCTCTCGGCCGGGGCAATGGCAATGCGTGCCTCCTGCCCCAGCTGCAGCTCGTCCACTTTCAGTTCGACCAGACTGGCCGGCAACAGCAGCGTTGCGGCATCGGCCACGTGCAGACGCTGCAGGTGCACGACACTGGATTTATTCGGCAAACGCAGCATCGAGTGCGGCGCGACACTGATCGACTCCGCCAGCACCAGGGGGCTGAACAATGCAGCCAGCAAGACCAACTTACGCATGTTTAGTCTCCTGACGGGGCGCGGGAATCGAAAGGACATGAAAGATACCGACCAGCAGGATTTGCAAGCGGTCAAACCAGCGATGGCTGCGCCCACGCAGGCGGCCATTGAAAAACAGCACTTCCAGCAGGTGCAGCCCGAACAATGCAGCGCCGGCCAGAGCGATCAATCGATTGAAGGGGAATTCCTGGGGAATCAGCAGATTCACCAGCACCACCCACCAGAACACTACCGTCAGGGCTTTGCCCAGCCCCAGTAAGCCCTTCATACGCGCCCCCTGCTGTTATTTTTTTAGGCGATGCCAGAAGCCCTGGCATCGCCTGCAACAGTAACGGCTGGCACTGCCGCGCACCAGAGGCAGGTTCAATTGAGGTGCAGTTCTACCCTGCGGTTCTGCGCGCGCCCGGCGTCAGTCTCATTGTCGGCAATCGGTTCACTTTCACCGCGGCCCTGGCTGGTCACTTTCGAGGGTGCCAGGCCCTGGCTGATCAGGTACTCGGCGACGCTGCTGGCGCGCCGCTCGGAAAGCGTCTGGTTATAGGCATCCGAACCTTGGCTATCGGTATGACCGATCACCTTGACGCTGGTCACACCGGGCGCATTGAGCTTGCTCATCAACCCCTGCAACTGGCTATGGGCGCTACTGGTCAGTTCGGCGGAATCGTAGGCAAACATCACCGAGCCCTGGTCATTGAGGGTGATGATTTCAGGCTCGGGCGCTGCCTTGTCGGCGACCGGATATTGCGGGAGTGGGCAACCTGTGTGGCTGACCGGCGTGTTGGCCGGCGTATCAGGGCAACGATCGCGGCGGTCGAATACACCATCTTCGTCCTCGTCACCGTCCTGGGCATAGCAGATCAGGCCGCCGGCAATGGCCCCGGCAACACCGCCACCGGCTGCCCAGGCAGAACTTTCGATAGCCCCCAGCCCGCCACCTAACAAACCGCCAAGCAGGCTGCAGACTGGCCAGGTCCTTTGATTGAGTGGGGCGCTGCCATCGCTGTGGGTGGCGCAGCCGGAGATCAGGCTTGCAGTCACCAGCACCGGTACTGCGGCCTTGGAGAAAACACTCATGGGAATTGCTCCTGTGTCACCGGCGTCTACCGGTCACACAGGAGTAAAGACTGGCCTGCGGCACTTCTCAAGCCGCAGGCCAGTTGCGCTTCAGCGCTGGATACGAATCTCCACACGGCGGTTCATGGCCCGCCCTTCAGCGGTCGCATTGTCGGCTTCCGGCCGCGACTCGCCTGCACCCTGCACCGAAACAAAGCTGGCTTGCGGCACTCCGCTGCTGACCAGGTAGTCGGTGACCGATTGGGCACGTTGCTCCGAGAGTTTCTGATTATAGGCATCGCGACCGACGCTGTCGGTGTGACCGGTGACACTCAGTCTGGCCGTCGGCGCCTCGTTTTTCAGGCGGGTCGCAATGGTATTCAGGCGTTCCTTGTCGGCTGGCGTCAACCGGGCAGAATCGAACTCGAAGTGAACGTCGCGAATGACGATGACCTCTTCCTTGACCACGACCGCTTCTTCGACCACAGGCGCTGGTGGGCAGCCATTGGCATCGACCTGAACGCCACGCGGGGTACCCGGGCACTTGTCACGGCTGTCCGGTACGCCGTCACCATCTTCATCACCATCGCCGTGGGCCCAGCAATAGCCTGCCGCCAAGCCAGCGCCAAGCAATGCACCCCAGCCAGCCCAGCTTGAACTTTCTATAGCGCCCAATCCCGCGCCGCCTACACCCCCGACGGCAGCACATATCGGCCAGTCAGTTTTTTGCAAACCTGCGCAACCAGTTAAGACGCTGGTTAGCAGAACCAGAGGTAATGCTGTGCGTACTATGCTCATTTTGTTGCGTCTCCTTGGGGGAATCGGTTTAAAACCGATGCTATGGGAGTAAAGACCGCACAAACCGACTCCGCCAGCAATAAGCCATGATGCGGCTGTCAGCCTCTATGCCTGACGGCCCGAGATCGTTAGTCTTGACGCATCTGACCGAGGATTCCCGATGATTGACGGATTTTCCCAACGAACCCCGCAGCAAGCCCTGGCGGCGCTGCTTGAACACCATCTACCGCAACGTTTATTACTGGTCGGCACGCGTTTTCCGGCTTTGGACGTCTTTGTCCAGGCACACCCGCACGTGGAGATTGCCCAGACCAAGCCGGGACCTTTACCTACGGACTTGGCCGCTCAGCGCTTTGATCTAGCCTTGCTGGTCGATTGCCTGGAGCACCTGCCCAAGCGCGATGGTCTGCAGTTGCTCGGCGGCATCCGCAACCTCAATGCCAGCCGCGTGGCAGTGCTGGCCGACCTGAGCGCCTGCGGCTGGCAAGACACCGATTTCTTCGCCCTGGCCCTGCAAGCCAACGAAAAATTTCAGCGCGATGATCAGGTCCTGAGCCTGTTCACCTATGATCTACGTGAATACAAGCAGGTCCCGGACTGGCTCAATGCCAAGTTCTGGGCCAACCCGGAAATGTTTGGGAAGTACTGGTGGTAAACCCATGAATATCAAGGGCTTACGTAACCATGAACGCTATCCAAGCTATGCCAGAGCAAGGCCAAGTGTCACCACCCTGTCACCAGCCTTGTCACCAGCGACCCTTTCAGGCGCTCTCTGTCTGGCACTACAGACGCTCAGGCATCTACTACCTCAGGGTTCGCCCTCGGGGCTGCTCTGCCCGTAGTCTCACCATCTCTCTCCGTTCCACCGATAGGCCAACCGCTATGCAGTTCTCCAAGGACATCCTCAAGACACTGGCTGTCTTTCACCTCGACCAGCCTGAGGCTTCGTGGGAGGACCTCAAGGAGCGCCTCAAGGAGATCGCTGAGGACGCCCTACAGGGCCATAGCGAGGACTCACGGGGCCTCTACATGGAACTCTACGACCAGATGAGCAACCATCTCGCTGAGGCTGCCTCGCTTGGTCAGTTCAATGTGAGCCAGCAACGGGCCATAGGTACGGGTCAACGAGTGCTCAAGGCAGCTCAGGATCGTCTGGATGGTCGCCCTCAGGGACTCACGGACATCATTGGGGAGCTATCTTGTGGCACGCCTGTAGCCCCTTTCCCGTCCCTATCTGTATTACCGCCTGCGGTTGCTCAAGAGCCCATGACCTTCGAGGCCCTCTCAGGGCTCTTTTTGGCTGAACGCAAAGGCAACGTAACCGCTTCCACTTTCAATTCCGTGACGTCCAACTGCCGGACCCTCTCGGCCCTCCTCGGGGACTTGGACATCAGGACCCATACAAGAGAGGACATGACAACCCTCAAGGCGAAGGTGATTGAAGGCCGAAAGCCGCTGACGAGCAACAAGCTGCTGGGCCAACTCATGACGGTGATGGATTGGGCCAAGGACAATGCCTATATCCCGTATTCGCTTGCCAATCGCCTGAAGATTGAACGAGGCGCTGAGAGCACCCGTAAGCCGTTCTCGCGGGACCAGATTGCAACTGTCATGGCCCATGCCAATGGCCTACCTGTGGACGATTGGAAGCGCTGGGCAATATCGTTGGGAGTCCTCACAGGGCTTCGCATTGGGGAGCTTTACCAGCTCACCCAGGAGGACGTGAGGCAGGTGGATGGCATCACCGTCATCGACATCAACAAGGATGAGAACGGCGGCAAGACCCTGAAGAACGACTTCTCTGTGAGGCTCGTTCCGCTGGTCGATGGGGCCTATGGGTTCTCCCTTGAGGCCTTCCTTGAGTGGGTCGATGCAAATGGAGGTCGGCTGTTCAAGCAGAAGGAACACTACTTCAATAGGCCGCTCAATGATGCACTCAGGGAACCTCTGGGGCTGAAGGCTGGTGGTGACTTGTCATTCCACTCACTGAGACACTCCATTTCGGGGCTCATGAAGGCCGCTGTGATTCCAAACGCCATCATGCAGGCTGTCACTGGGCATAGCGCAGGGAACATCACCAATGACCTCTATGCGAGAACCCAGCGGTTGCCCGTTAAGGTGGTCCATGAGGCGCTCGTGAAGGCGTTCAAGGGTTAACCAAAGGTCTGCCGTTGTGGGTAGATTCCCCCACTTTGACCACTACCGTATCGCGCTCCTACGCGGAATCTACGGGACTTGCTGGGGCAAAGTGTTGTCCTTTGGGGCGTAGGAGGGAGCACTGAGCAGGGAGTTATCTGGTCGTGCGAAATGCGTGGTTATATGATGGCTCACTGAAAAAGCTACCTCACTCTATTTTCAAGGAATGTCATGAGATTCATACAGGGAATACGGGCTAATTTTTTCCAATGGGTCGTGTTCAGTGGAATGGCCTACCTATTAATTGGGATTTTTGTAGGGGGCTTTTTCCACAATGGTCCGTTGATTAACTCTGGTGACCAGTTTGCAGATATTCCTCTTTGGGCAAACGCAGTCCTGATTGTCGTTTCAGGAGGTATAGGTGCCTACGCTTCCAATAAAGAGAACAAAGCCAGAAGGTAGAAACGCGATTTGGGGACTACCCCTTGCCGGTAGGCCAACACAGCGCTGCGAGTTAACCTTTCCGTTTACTTTGAGGAGACCATATGAACGAGTTTGATCTTGACGATGAGAAAGACAACGACGACGACCTTGGCAATGAGTGCGACCAGTGCGGTAACGGGCCTGTAGTTGCCGATGTCGGAGGCCATGATCTGTGTGCTAACTGTTTGTCTGAATACGAGTAACTCCCCATCGTTGGGTCTCATTGCTACAGGCGTCAGTCTGACCGCTGTGAGACCTGAGCGATTCTGTGCCCCTACGTGAAATCTAATCGACTCGCTGGGTCCTGGCCTTGCTCCGGGAGCGTAGGAGCGTGGTAGATACGGTCCACCCGCGCCTTACTGAATTATTCCCCTCCTAAAATCCGTAAGGATGTCAACAAGAGGTTATTTAACCCTCACTATTGAGAGAGACAACCTTGGCTTTGGTTGAGGTGCTATCTCTGCGGGGTCAGAAACCCTCACTATGGCTACAGAGGCAATCTCTAAGGCCCCCTACCGCCCACCTACACGGGCGACCGAGACGACCGAGACGACCAGTGCGACCACCCATCACGGGGAGGCACGCCAAGCGCTCAACCGTTCCCCGGTAAGCAGACCTTCAGCGTCTGGCTCCAGTAGGAGGGAGCGCAGCTTGATATTGTCACTCGTTACTCGATGTCCATGTAGACACCGCAGAGAGACCTTGCACGGAATTGGGGCCACCGTGTATTGCTCAAGTTGCACGGGGGCCTTTACCTTAAAGATCTTAGAGATTGCTCAATGAGTAACTCTATAACTATTATCTTTAATTAAATCATTATCCTTAATATTTAAGTTTTTCTTAAGCACACCTCTAAGTTATGGATTGGTCTGGCGACCATGATAATACCTATTCTCTCAGTCCATCTCTAAGGAGGCCCTATGCGCTACTACTTCAAGTTAGATGGTCTCCAGACCGAGGCTGTGGCCTTCCCGATGATCACCCGCATTACCCTGAGCTGACCTAAGGAAATCCCTTAGTGCGCCGTAAGACCGACCTGAGAGGGAGCGGCAGGGGCTCCACCCGCTTCACCTGCGAGAGCCCCGAAAAGTCGAACTCTCCATCTCGCCCACGCACGGGCATTCAATCCACAGTTCTTCTGTTCGCCCTTTGAGGCCACGCCAGCACCCTTGTCGGGGTCTGTGGGCTGGTCCGTGGGTGCGACTCAGAGGGCGAACAAAAGGAAATCGACCCTATGCTGACCAACAACCAAACCGACCTGCTGCCTATCGTTATCGAAGGGCACACCTTCAAGCCAAACGCTGAGGGCCTGTGGAGTCTCACGGAAATCAACAAGGCTTTACCCGACCTGACAAAACCACCTGCTCAATGGCGTGGTCGTGATCGGGACTACTTCGACCGATGTGCAAATCTGCATACCGTTCACGGTGATAGTGGTGGCTCTTACGCAACTGAGAGGGCGACCATCGCCTATGCCATGGCTTGCTCTCTGGACTTCTATGTGATGGTCGTGGACGCCTTCGTCGCCATGCGTAACAGTGCAGTCCGTGAGCTTCGCCGTAAGGATGCCCTCTTAGACGCCAACATGCCCAAGGCTTCGACCCTCGACATGAAAGCCCGAGGTGCTGGTCTTACATGGACCGAGGCTTGCCGTGTGGCTGGTATTCAACAACCTCGACTCGCTCAGGACGCTCTGGTCACCATGGGCAACTTTGTGTATCCCGTGGACGACTTCGGGACCCGTGAGGGTTCGCCTCGACCAAAACCTCAGGGCTTCGTGGTGGGCGCCTTTGTGAAGGTCTCATCGGACTTCGGTAACCGTGAAGGATGGCGGGTAAAGCCTCGTGGTCTGGATTGGCTCCGTAAGAACGCCGAAGCGGTGAACCTTCGAGTGGTCGAAGTGAAAGCCCGTAAGGACAAAGCCCAGCGGGATGCCAAGGCGCGACTCAAGGAGAACCTCAAGTCGTCATCCCCGGACTACTGAACCAACAACTCAAGGAGAACCCCATGGACTACAGGCTGCCTACGTGGTCTGTGTGGCTGTCCATCTGGCCTGCTGGCTGTGGCATAAGCCCCGTTGAGAAAATACAGAAAATTTCTGAATGATCATCTAATCAATCATTCCCGCGCAGGTTACCCCGTAGGCCCTCGCGCAGGCGCCATAGGGAACCTCACGGGCGGGCAATAAGGACCACCATTGCTGTCCTGGGATAGCTACCGTCATCCGTAGTGCCAAGCATACCTTTTGGACATCATTGCTGATGTGGTCAAGGTGCCTATGCCCCTTGCATGACCTGCTGGCCCGCCTGCCATCAACATGATGGCTCGCCTAAACAAAGCACAAGCCGAATGTTGATCAGAGGTTGAATGGCTGTTTGAGCTCCCCTGCCTGAACGAGGAGCTCGCTCAGAATGTTCTCTCGACGTGCACGACGTGACCGGTCAGAGGACGCACGAGACACAGCATCGTGATAAATCTCAATGTTCGCTGCTTCATCCGAAAACTCTCTATTGCGTACCGCGTTCAAGAAACTGCTGAATACCTCCTTAACGAGCTGCGGCTGAAGAAATGCTCTTCGACCAGTAACTCTGTAATACTCAACAAAGCAACCAAATATACTCGAGAAGTTACCCCTTGATTTGTAAGACGCCTTTATGGAGTCGTCATATACACTCCAAATCAAAGACATTGCCGTTGTAAACTCCGTTTCATACTGCGCCTCCCCTGGAAACTCCTCCTCATAAGCGGCATAGGTTTCTTCCAGCAAATCCTTCTTATTTACAATACCAATAGTAAGCCGAAGCAGGAGCTCAGACACAAACTCTACGTCAAGCATCCTTCGCATATCCCGAGCAGTGAAAAGCCCCATGTCTTCGAAGAGAGGGTTATCTGCCAAGCGTTCAGCGGCCTGCTTAAACTTACCAACATACTTCGCATTCCGAAGCTCTTGGTCATTTAGCGTTATATTATTGGTATTGAGACGTGCAAAAATGTCACGAATCTCAGCATCATTTGTCTTCCTGAGGCTACGAACTACGACCTTATAGTCCCAAAACCTCTCTTTCGTTTCGGCACTAAGATCGCGAAAGTAGGCTGCTGACCCTGTACGTCCTGACGGAAGGGAAAACTCATTATCAATGAACATCAAAATCGAAGTAGTTCGCTGCTGTCCATCTACAACAATATGGGTTTGTTTCCCACTGTCTGCATCAGTGACGACATGAATATAGATCTCTGGAAACGGTAGGCCGTCGAGAATAGTCGCAATAAGCTCAGCCCGCTCACGCTCAAGCCATACAGCACGCCGCTGGAAGGCAGCACTAATCTCAAGCTTCTCTTCGTTCCTCTGCGAGTTTATCCACGCAATAGTTTGCAAGCTAACTTCATATTCCATTAGAGCTTTCCTTTCGCGAGACGAACGCCACGCAAGTAGTAGTCGACTGCATCTTCAGTAGACTTGAAAAACATTAGATTTACTTCCCTGTGCTCAACAGCTCCAGTGGAGTAGGAATTGCACTTCTTAAGAAAATCAAATCTATAAGAGTTTCTGGGCTCGGGAATGTATTTCGGAGAGGCAAACCCACAGTAGACATTCTGCCCCGTGCGCATCACAGCAGCACGCTCATCAGAAGTCCACCGAATCCAGAGCTTCTTATGAATGGTGCGTAATTCTTGCCAGGTACGCTCGAAATACTCTCGACTTATCACTACAACATCAATATCGCTACCTTTATGAAACTCACCAAAATTCTTTTTTGGATTAAGGCTGTATCGCCAGTTTCCGCTACCGGCAACCGCAATCATTTCACTCTGCGGCCAGTCCCTCTCTATTTTTTCTCGAAATCCATTATATGCCTCATTGGATGCGAAAGCGTGAGGTTGTTCAGTATTGATCCAGCGAGTTATTAGCTCTTTGGGATCACTTGAAAAAATGTCTTCTGAGAATTGCGCGAGACTGCTGTAACTCATCGCCTAACGTCCAATATCCATATGAATTCGGGTGTGACTGCGCGAATCGCTACCAAGGCTACGATACACCCCATCTGATTTCAATCTGCCCCGACCCAAGTGCCACCCATGTGGCCCTGATTACTCATGTTTCAGATTGGACCGGGGGAATTGGACACCGAGACGCCTTGCGTGCTCGCCATCTGTCACCAACACTGTCACCATCGCGTTACCAGAAACCATTGAGGTCCTCTATGAAGCCCGCTACGCTTGGCCTGCCACCATGCCCCTCTCAGTTCTGGGCCAATCCGCAAAATTTTGGCAAGTACTGGTGGTGAAACAATGAGTGTCTCGGTTTGTCCCTGCGGCAGCGGTAATCTGCTCGACGCCTGTTGCGGACACTATCACGCCGGGCATCCGGCCCCCGATGCACAGACGCTGATGCGTTCGCGCTACAGCGCCTATGTGCTGGGGCTGATCGATTACCTGGTGAACACCACCCTGCCTGTGCAGCAGGCCGGCCTTGACCGCGCCGCGATTGCCGCCTGGAGCGCGCAAAGCACCTGGTTGGGCCTTGAAGTGGAAAGCGCCGAGGTATTTGGCGGCAAGCCTGAACATGCCTTCGTCACCTTCACTGCCCGCTGGCACGATAATGACGGCGAACATAGCCATCGCGAGCGTTCGGCCTTTGTGCAGAATGACGGGCACTGGTATTTCATCGACCCGACGGTCGGCCTGAAAGCCGGACGCAACGACGCCTGCCCATGCGCCAGCGGGCAGAAATTCAAGAAGTGTTGCCACAATTACCTACCATAGCAATTTGAGCGTTTGTCTCGTGAGCAAGGTTTTCAGCTACATCAGATTCAGTAGTGCAAAGCAGTCAGCAGGCGACAGCTACACCAGACAGGTAAAGGCAGCCAAAGCCTTTTGCGATGAGAACGGCTTAGAGCTGGCGGACCCGAGAGAATACCTATTCTTTGATGCAGGGCGTTCGGCCTTCAAAGGCAAGCACCTTGACGACACTGGCGAGCTAGCCCGATTCCTGAGCTATGTGGAAGACGGGACAATCCCACCCGGCAGCTATCTAGTAGTGGAATCGCTGGATCGTCTTTCACGTGAACGAGTGCGTGACGCCCTTCCAAGATTCCTCGACCTGCTGGCCAAGGGCATCAACGTCTACACAAGCGTGGACAAACGTCTGTATACCAAGGAATACAACGAACTCGATCTGATCATCTCGATCATCTCAATGTCACGTGCACATGAGGAATCGGCAACCAAGGGTGGCCGGGTATCCTCTGCATGGCGTGCGAAACAGAAAGAGGCTCGCACCACTGGCAAGCCCTTGGGCAAACTCCGTCCGCTGTGGCTCGATGTGACACCAGATAGCTATGTGCTCAACCCTGACAAGGCTGCCGTTGTTCGCCGCATCTTCGACCTATCCACAAAGGGCCACGGCTCCCGCATCATTGCAGCCACATTGAATCAGGAGGGCATACCCGCTTTCAGTGCAGGAAGAAAGAATTTCTCCGGCCTGTGGGGCTTCTCGACCGTGCGACATATCCTCGACAGCCGGACGACCATCGGGGAGTACCAGCCTCACATCTTCATAGACGGCAAGAGAACTCCCGACGGAGAGCCGATCAAGGGCTACTTCCCTTCCGTAGTGACTGAGGATGAATACTACCTGGCCCACGCTGCTAGATCGTCTCGCAAAACTCACACCGTCACCAAGACCACCACCAATTTCAACGTGCTGGCAGGTATCCTCAATTGCTACAAATGCGGGGCCGCCATGCACCTCCAAGGCCAACGTGGCCGTAAGTATTACAAATGCTCCAAGGTTACTAGGGGACTGTGTGACGCCGGGATCATCAGCGCCCCACGCACCGAGGAAGTATTTAAAGAGATGCTGCCTAAGGTAGACAGCCTGTCGCTGGTGCAGGACAGCTCGGGCAGATTGCAGAAGTCTTTGCATATTGTAGAAGGCCGCATCGCATCTCTTAAAGTGCGTCAGGACGATGCAGAAGCGTCACACGCTGAGTTCCCATCCCGCATCACTGCGAAGCTACTACACGAACTGGAAGCCGAGATTGGTGCTCTTGAATCGGAGTGTGCAGCCATCAGTGAGCAGTTGGCATCTGACAGGGTGATGAACAAAGACGACTTCTTTAAGAAGCTGGACCTCGTTTCGTTTGAAGGCCGGGTAGCTGCTAACAATCTCATCAAGAGGCTTGGCCTCTACATCTTCGTCAACAAGAACGGCAGAACAGACGAGACGTATTGGGTCACTAAGAACAACGCCATCCCCACTCTGTTCAGTGCCGAATCACCAAACTTGCTCTTCTACCTGATGCACCAAGGCGGCAACATCCGTTTTGAAGCAATGCACGACGAGCATGTCGACCTTCAGGTGATCCAAGGCGACCTGAACGAGGTGGAAGCCACCTTTGCCAAAACTGAATCTTGGGATGAGCTACCGTCAGAGCTTCTGGCGATGTGGAAAGCACGTCACGGAACCGTTAAAGAATAGCCTGTAACCCTACCACCTAGGAATATTAGAGAAGGACTTAAAGCATGGCTAAGAACAAAGGAACTCCACCAAAGCCACGTACGGAATGGGTATACGGCACAACAAAGGATGTAGTTTCGGAGTTGACAATCAGATTTGATCCGGCGACAGGACTTTTCTCCATCCCCCAATTAGACCCCACCTCTGTTTACAACAAGGTTACGCATCCGCGAGACACCAAGGAAGACAAGGTTGTCTCCTCCTTCCCAATTGGAGGCAATGAGTTTTATCTAGATGACATGTGGCCACAGCTCGTCAAAAACTTTGATCACTTAATGGCGGTGGACACCAATTATTACGGCGACCCTGGCTTTCGAGAGAGACATAACGGCTACGCCATTGGAGTCTGCTCTTCATACATAATAAAGAAGAAACTAAGCGAATTGGAGATGCCTTTTTCTGTAGAGCCTCACAAAGCATTCTTGATTGCTACGAAATCTGATAACAGTGTATTTGAACCGATTGGCTGGCATTTAGCTATAACCTCTCTTAACCACAACCTATTGAAAGGCAAAAGACTTGGCATAATTGTTGATCATGATCTGGGCAAAATCCCAGCTTTCAACAACCGAGAAGAAAGCTATTTCAAAAACCATCTACTACCCGAACACATAAAACTTCTATACGGATCATCTGACAAAACTGGAAGCATAATCAACAGCATCTTCAAACACTGCGACAGCGCAGGAAAGTCCGTAATGGACCATATGAAAAAGCATGGATTCTACGTGCCTAAAAATTCTCGACAAATTCACCTTGACGACTTCATCATTCACGATGTGCACATCACCCACAACCAACATTCATAATCAGAAAGCTCGCAATCGGCCAACTATTAACATGGATCAAATTCAATCTTTCACATCAATTAAGCCTTGACAACTAATTGAACTTCAGGTAAGATTTCCGACTCAGCCAGACACGCCTAAAACACCCATCGCTTATTGAGCGATTGATGTCGGTATCGTGCTGCCTGAGATTCACCAAACTACACCGGCATCTACCGAGAGGAATTGCCTATTGAAATGAACTGACACAGGAGAACATCCATGCCATACCCGCTCGACTTGAATTTGACTTCCCCGGCCTTCCAAGCCAAACCGTCTGAACCCACCACCCCCACCCCAGACTCTGCCAACGATAGTGTTAGCGGAAAGCTTGTGTGTGGAGTTGGGATTAACGACCTCCCCGGACACTCGTCCTACCGTGACCCCAAGACCGGTAAGCTACGGCTACAGCCAGAGTATTCAGCGTGGAACGCTATGATAAATCGCGGCTATGGCAAGAAAACCCATGCTCGCTGCCCCACTTATATCGGTTGCTCAGTACACCCTGATTGGCTCCGCTTCTCTGGGTTTAAAGCGTGGTTCGATCAAAACCACGTTGAAGGCTGGTGCCTAGATAAAGACCTGATTTGCCCCGGCAACAAGGTGTATGGACCGGAGCACTGTCGATACGTGCCCCCGTATCTCAACCTCATCGTAACCGACTCCGCAGCCACCCGTGGCAAGTGGCCGCTAGGGGTAACTAAGCATGTACGAGGGGTTGGGTATCAGGCGTTTTGCAGAGCTGATGGCAAGCAAATTCGCCTCGGCAGCTTTGCCTGCCCCTTATCAGCTCACAAAGCTTGGCAGGAGAAGAAGGCAGATGTGATCGATGACGCCCTACAGCGGTACATGAAGGAACGAGTGGTGCACATAGAAGTTGTGCGAGCGCTGATCCACTACGCCGACAGACTTCGGGCTGACGCAGCAGCAGGTAGGGAAACCACTGGATTCTCAACTTAAAAGTTTCACTGAACACGGCCGCTGGTACTCGCTTGCGGCCCAACCACATACCGAGGCAACCGCCCATGAAATGAACTTACCCCAAGGAGGATTCCCATGGCTTTCAATCCCGCTCAGAACTTCAACATCAGCACCCACCGCACCGATGATTACTGCATCAGCACAGATACTGGAGAAATCATTGGGCAATACGTTTCCTATGCATTCACGCCCCCTACAGACCCGATCCAAGAGCCCAAATCAGAGGCCGTAAGCAGCGGTTCAAAATCCTGTTTGAGCTCTAAGCAATCCCAAGATGCACTGCGATTGCTGTCCGCAGCGAACGATTCGCAGAATGCACCACCTGAGCCGCAGAAGAAAATTGCGACGATGAAGAGCGTGACCCGTCCTTTTACTGTCATGCACAACCCGCTCCACCGCCTGATTGCACTAGCTGACGTGCATCCTGAGCACGATCTATATGATCTGCGCGCTCAAAATTGGGTTGAGGATTACGTGATGGCCGCCTGCTACACCGTAGCCAAAGCGAGCAAAGGGAAGCTGAACGTTAGCCCTCAGCACGTGTACGCGGCTGTGAAGATGCCAGATATCAGCACCGCAGCTGTAAGAAACGCCACAGGACTTGGAAAGTCTCAAGGTTCACTGATCGCCCAGTGTGCTCGACATGCTCTGGACGGAATGATGATGTACCTGGAGCACAACCCACAGGTTCGGGACGTACTGCAAGCCGAGCTCGATTGCATCGATGATTGCACCAGTGCTTACACATTGCTCCGACAGGCTAACGCTGCTTGATCACCTAACGGATTCGAGGGGAAATAGTCCGGGACTGCGGATTCCACGCCATCCGGCCACCCAGTCCGCTCTCATCTGGCCAGGCATTCCAGGGCCATCTGGCCACCTGTTCCACGGCCATCCGGCCGGGCAGTCGGAGCGCAGCGACGCAGGGGTGGCATTGTTAGTCCGGGTTGGCTGGCGTCGTCAATTTCTGCGTCCGTTTGCGCATTGATTCACCCTTCAGATTGATCCGGTAAGCGTTGTGCACCAGGCGGTCGAGGATAGCGTCGGCCAGGGTCGGATCGCCGATCAGTTCGTGCCAGTTGTCCACCGGCATCTGGCTGGTAACGATGGTCGAGCGCTGGCCGTAGCGGTCGTCCAGTAGCTCCAGCATGTCGCGCCGCTGTTCGGCGGTGAACGGGGCCAAGCCCCAGTCATCGAGGATCAGCAGGTCGGTCTTGGCGTAGCTGCTCATCAGCTTGGCGAAGCGCCCGTCGCCATGGGCCAGACCCAGTTCTTCCAGCAAACGCGGCAAGCGCAGGTAACGCACGCTGTAGCCTTCTCGGCAGGCCTGGTGGGCCAGGGCGCAGGCCAGCCAGGTTTTACCGACACCGGTGGGGCCGCCGATGATCAGGTTGAGGCCGTCGCGTAGCCACTGGCCGCCGCTCAGTTGCAGGATCAGCGCCTTATCCAGCCCGCGCGGGCTGCGGTAGTCGATGTCTTCGAGGCAGGCGTTGTGCTTGAGCCGGGCCTGGCGCAGGCGGCTGCTCAGGCGCTTGTCGTCGCGTTCAGTCAGCTCGCGGTCGACCAGCAGGCCGAGGCGTTCCTCGAAGCTCAGGCTGTCGATGTCCGGGGTTTTCAGTTGTTCGTTCAGCGCCTTGAGCATGCCGTGCAGGCGCAGGGTTTGCAGCTTGTCCAGGGTCGGATGGGGCAGCATGGTGGGATTCCTTGTGTTCAGTGGTAGTAGCCGGGGCCGCGCAGGTTGGCGTGGTCGTCCGGCAGCAGGGGCAGGTGCTGCTGGGCCAGCGGCAGGTTCTCCAGCCCCTGGCGCAGGATCGATTCGAGGCTCTTGTAGCTGCACGTGCCGAGGCTGATGGCGCGACGGCAGGCCAACTCCAGGCGCACTTCGCCGTGGGTTTTGCCCAGGCGCAGGATGCCCAGGCAGGCCCGGTAGCCCTGCTGCGGATGGATGCGCCGTTCGAGGATGTGCCGGATCACGCCGGCGGTGTTCGGCCCGGTCTGCTCGGCCCAGCGGATCAGCCGTTGTGGCGTCCACTCGGCATGCTCGCGATGGCTCTTGGGCATGTGCTCGGCCTGCGTGCTGTGCCGGCCCTTGTGCATTGAGCGCAGGTGGCTGGCCACTCGCTGGTTGGCGTGGAAACACTCGACGGTGCGCGCCGTCAGGCGCACCTCCAGCTGCTTCTTCACCAGTTGATACGGCACCGAGTAGTAATGCCCATCGACCTCGACGTGGTAGTCGATGTGCACCCGCGCTTTCTTCCACTCGGCGTAGACGTAGGGTTGCTCCGGCAGGGGGCGCAGCGCCGGACGATCCAGGCTGTCGAAGGCCGTCTGGCGCGAGCCCGGCAGCTTCTTGAACGGGCGTTGGTTGAGCCGCTCCAGCAACACGGAGATGGCGCTGTTGAGTTCGTCCAAGGAGAAGAACTGACGGTTGCGCAGGGCCGCGAGGATCCAACGCTCGACCACCTGCACGCCGACTTCGGCCTTGGCCTTGTCGCGCGGTTTGCGTGCCCGCGCCGGCACCACCGCCACTCCGTAGTGCTCGGCAAGGTCGCGGTAGCTGGGGTTGATGTCCGGCTCGTAACGATGGGCCTTGCTCACCGCGCTGCGCAGGTTGTCCGGCACCACGATCTCCGGCACGCCGCCGAGGAAGGCGAAGCAACGGGTATGCGAGCCTAGCCAGTCCGGCAGCTGCTGCGACCAGGTGGCTTCGGCGAAGGTGTAGCTGGACGCGCCGAGCACCGCGACGAACACCTGCGCCTGGCGGATCTCGCCGCTGTGGCGGTCGATAACCGGCACCGTCTGGCCGGCATAGTCGACGAACAGCTTCTCGCCGACGCGGTGCTCCTGACGCATCACCACGTCCAGCTTGCCCTGCCAGGCCCGGTAGTGCTCACAGAACCAGCTGTACTGAAAGCCCTGCGGCTGGCTCAGGCGGTACTCCTGCCAGAGCAGCGCCAGGGTCACCCCGGGGCGGCGCAGTTCGGCATGCACCCATGCCCAATCGGGTAAAGGCCGCTTCTCGCTGGCAACCGCCGGGGCCGGCGGGAACAGTTGCTGCTCCAACTCGGCATCGGACAACGAACAGGGCCAACTGAGACCACTGGCGGCAAAACGATTGAGGTAGTCGCCGACGGTGACACGACCGACCTGCACGCTGACCGCAATCTGGCGAGCTGATAGTCCGACCTCGAACTTGAGACGTAGTACTTCGCGAATCTTACGCATGGATAAACGCTCCACGACGACCTCTCTGCTTCGAAAAAGAGGTCGATGGTAGTGAAGAAATCCTGCGTAGCTGCCTGCCCGGTTGAGTGGCCGGATGGCCGTGGAATCAGTGGCCGGATGCGCGTGGAATGGGTGGCCGGATCAGCGTGGAATCGGTGGTCAGATGCTCATGGAATGGGTGGCCAGATGACCGTGGAATCCGCAGTCCGGGACTAAATAGACGAGACCTTACACGGGTGATCGAGATAGTCCGGGACTATAGAAAGCAAGGGTAGCAAGATTGGACCTTCCTCCCTAATAGGCTATCAATCTACGCCTTGCGTTGCAGAATCTGCTTGATCTGTTTGTCGATCTTACGATTGTGCCAGTCATTCGCACGCATATTCATGCCCCAGACGAACAGCCATAACCCACAGGTAGGGATGCACATCAGCAGGTGCAAGATGTGGTTCGTTGTCTTCTTCTGGCTGGTCAGGTAGTAGAGCTGATCGTTCATGGTCTATCCGTGGTTCGTGGATGGCATACCTAGGTAAATCAGAATATCCGAAATTCAGATATCTGAAAACCGGATATAGGTTGAGAGGCTACCCATCTGTAGCCAGCCAGCCATGCCGAAGACGATCTATCGATCTGAACACACAGTCCTACTGAATCTGCTACGAAAGCACAGAAAGGCGGCGGGCTTGACCCAAGTCGATTGCTCCAAGGCACTGAGTCGACCCCAGTCATTCATGAGTGACGTTGAGAACGGGACACGTCGATTGGATATTGTGCAGCTCCGCGACCTATGTAAGGTTCTGGGAATCAGCCTTATCGAACTAGTGCAAGAACTTGAGAAAGGCATACTGGAGCTCTAACCTGCTCTGACGCCCATGCAGATGCCGTAATCTCAACCGATCAGGAAGCCCACATGGAAGATAAGCGCTTGGTCACAGCCGATACGCTGGAACTGCTGCTACTCAACCAACACGCCCTAAGGGCAGGACTTGAAGAACTCTCCCTTTGGATCAGTCAGCGAGGGTCAACCACCGTACATGACAACGTGCTGGCCACCCTCACGACTCTCGACACCAATGCCGAAGCAATCTCGTCTGGGATCGAATCTCTACGCTCTCTATAAAAATGCGACGGAAATGCAAAGCACCGGATACAGCTACCGGAACATACCGGGATTACGCCACCGAGCAGACCTAGATTAACCACTCTAAAACCATCAATATACCCATACTAAACATAGGTTATTAGTGTAGGTGTGTCACCAGCCAACTCCATCCAAAAATCCTCCAACCCTTGATTTCATTAGCCTCCAGCCTATTAGGCTGAGTACGCCAAGCCGGGAAAACCCGTTATTGCTTAGCGAGACGCTTTCTCTCGCTCCGTCGCGGAATTTGAAAATTGAGCGAAAGCTTTCAAACAGGCGTGCCAGATTGCTCGCCCACCAGATGCTAGACATTCTGTCAGCTATTTCTGCACGATGATTTCAAACGAATGAATACTCCTTGGTGCAAATCCCCAGTAGTCCATTTGTCATTTGGGATAACTTGAAAATATCATTTGCACTGACGAACGTCTTCCCAATTGACAATTCTTGATGACAGTTGATAAAGTGCCCTCACACACAGACGGGCCATCATCATGACAAACGTTGTTGCTTACATTCGGGTATCTACCAAGAGCCAAGGTGACTCTGGTCTGGGTCTGGAAGCACAGCGTGACTACATCCTACGTGCAGCCCAAGCGAACGACTGGAATGTCATTGGTGAATTCGTGGACGTGGTATCGGGCAAGCTCGCCCCTGAAGATCGTCCAGAAGGTGCAAAAGCTCTGGCAATGTGTAAACAGCACAACGCCCAGTTGCTGGTAGCCAAGCTGGATCGTCTTTCCCGCTCCGTGCTGCACATTGCCCAACTGATGGAACAGGTAGATTTCAAAGTGGCCACGATGCCACAGGCAGATAAGTTCCAACTCCACCTGTTCGCTGCTCTCGCCCAGCAGGAACGAGAGTTCATTGCCACCCGTACCAAGGAAGCTCTGGCATCACTTCAGAGGCGTGCAGATGCCGGTGATGTTGTGGCACAACAAAAGGTTGCTAATCGTGCAGAAGCCCAAGCCAAAGGCCGTGCAGTGGCTGACATTACAGCAGCCAACAACATTCGCATGAGCAAGATCAACACCTACCAAATGAACATTGAGCCGCACTTGAAATCCTGCCTGCACGACAAGGTGAACACGCTTCAATCTGTAGCTGAATGCCTGAACAGGAAGGGCTTGCGTACCCCAAGGGGAAGCGAGTTCAACGCCACTGCTGTACGTCGCCTGATGCTGGCTCTCAGCGTATCGTTCTAATACGGCCAGAAGTAGACATTCTACCGGAATGGATTCGCCTCTAGCCCTTTTACTCCGTGGCCTCCAGCCGTTATAGGCTGACGGAGCAAGCACATACTACAGACGGGCACCAGATTACTTTCAGATTTCGGCAGCATCTACTTAGGCCAGTCGTAAAGCGTTGAACACCTCTCGCACAAAACCCACTTTTCAAACGCCAATCGCCCCAGCTTATATTTCGGCCAGAGAAATCAAGCTTCATAGGGATGAGGACGTTTTGCACGGCGGGAATTTGGAGTCTGTCCAGAAAAAGGCTTGCCCGAGTCACGCCCACAAGCTGCCGTTTTCCTACCCCTGCCAAGCAAGAGGCACGGTTATCCAACCCGGCTTTTCTTGTCATAGGGGGCGCCCCCCCCAATCCAACTGGTCAAGCTGGTGTTTGGCATTTATGTACTGCTGGCCCATCACTTCATCAATCCAGCCGTACTGCTGAATCACTCGCGGGTTCACCCACCCATTGAAAGCCAGAGCCACAATCTGGTTTCGCCAGCCTTGCAGGTAAGCCGGAATGTCAAACCTCCTCCACCCCTTGATGGCATCCTCACTTCCAAGCACTGACCAAGGGCCGTCATACGCGTTATCGAATGTGAAATTAACGCTTTTCCGCTGCCAGTAGCTGTTACGGATTTCTCGTTGGCACTCCTCGAAATTGAACTGGCCGCCGCCCTTCAAGTCGTCCAAAGCCCGCTTAATGTGAGCCTTAGCCAGCTTCTGGGCTCGATTGCGAATGATTTCATTGAAGATAGTCGGCATAGTCTGCTCCCTTGTATTTTTGCCAGCCTGAAATGCAAAACGAGCTTAATGTGCCCACCTTTCGCGGCGCGGGGTCTGGGGTTCGAGTCAGAAAACGGTTTTCCAAACCTCGACAGCGAAGTACCCCAACAACAGCAATCCGGCACCTATCCCAAATGTGAGAGTCGGCACTAAGAACCACAGCCACAGCCTGTTGATCCTGACATTGTGCGAGGATGAAGCAGCATCGATGATCTTCAGAACATTCGGCCCACGCACTGTCTTGAGAATCATTTTGTTGATGCGGTTAAGGTGCACTGTGCCCCACGTCATTTTGATCACTTCCCATGAGATGAAAAGCAGTAGGGATAGAAGAGCAAGCAGGCCGCTGAGAGCGTACAGCCAACTTGGAAGCTTGGTCACCAGTGTTGACCAGAACGCGAAGTATCCGGCGTACCCAGCCACTAAGACCAGGTTCGTGTAGCTGGTGGCCTGCGTCATCTGCTTTTCAGCCATCTGCATCATCATGGCGATGTCTTTGTCCCGCTCACAGTCCTGCTGAAACTTCTTGATCTCGTTGATTTCTTCCGCCAAGGAGTTCACTGCACCTGCAACTTGTTCGTTCCAATTCCCTTCGCTTTGTCTCATAACGCCCCCTTAACGGCTATCGTCCATCTGTAGTTCACCGAGGTTATCCGCAAGCATTGCAAACCGCCATCAGTGCCAGAATGGCATAGCAAATACTGTTACATTGAAGGCTCATCCATCGGGGAGTACAGCGACAATGCCTATCCGTCGAAGTGGAAATTTTGACCTTAATGCTGGAGTCGTGCGGCTCACGCAAGAGAAGCTTGCAGGCTTCCTTGACGAAACAGAGCTTGCTCAGACTGAGGTCAAGCTTGTGGAGGGGAAAATCAGCTTTGTAGCTCCTGAATCTGTGCTAGAGAAGATCAGGGAGTACTTCGGGCAGCCAGCCGGCTGAGTTTCAGCCGATACTAGACTCCTCTAGCTGTACCGCCCTACCCTCAACAGTGTCTGCACAGGAGAGTTCGAGAATGGAACTGCATGCTAGTAGTGTTTTGTTGCATAACATCAAGAAGTGCTGCGCCAGTTACCTGGGGAGCTAACGCCAATGACCCGTCTGTTGCTACTCAGCTTTCTGATACTGCAACTGACCGGGTGTGCCAGTTGGCTGGACAGTGACTACCGCGATCCCGAGGTTCGCCTGGTCAAGGTCGAAGCGGTCAAGATGCACCTGCTGGAGCAAGAATTCGTCCTTCATGTACGCGTCGACAACCCCAACGACGGACGCCTGTTCATCCGCTACCTGAGTTACACCGTGCACCTGAACGATCTGTTACTGGTCGAGGGGGAGGAAAGCCTGTGGAGAAGTGTCGGTGGACATGCCCGGCGGACCTTCAAGATCCCCGTGCGCACCAACCTCTGGAAGCAGGTCAAACCGTTGGCGAAAATGCTCAAAAACACTGACCTTCCCTTGCGCTACCGCCTCGATGGTGAGCTCAACAGCGGATTATTCTTCGCCCGCGAACTGCACTTGTCGCGCAGTGGTGAGATAATTCCCGGCGATCTTTTACCGGAGTAACCCGCAATGACTCAACAACCCCATGTCCATGGCCCTGACTGCAACCACGATCATGATCATCACGACCATGACCACGGCCATGTTCACGGTCCGCACTGCAACCACGGTCACCAGGAGCCGGTGCGCAACGCCCTGAAGGACGTCGGCCGCAACGACCCGTGCCCATGCGGCAGCAACAAGAAGTTCAAAAAGTGCCACGGGGCCTGATAGTGGCCTTTGAACAGCCTGAAAAATAAAGGCTGTGCCCCGCTTGCATGGCGTGGTCGGGCTCACTAACGTAGCGCCTTTTAGACGCCACGCCCTGCAGGAGCCCGACCATGGCCGCGCCAGCCTTCCCCCCTTTCCTCCCCCGGTTCGGCGTAGCCGCAGCGGTGTTCGGCGTGCTTGCCCTGAGCGGCTGCCAGATGGGCGGCTACCGCGACAGCGTGCCACCGGCCAGCGGCGTACAACCCCTTAAAGGCCTGGCGCAGAACGTCTCGGTACGACGCAATGCCATGGGCATGCCGTTGATCGAAAGCAGCAACTTCCACGACGCCCTGTTCGCACTGGGCTATGTGCATGCCGGTGACCGCATCGGGCAAATGGTCGGCATGCGCTTGTTGGCCCAGGGTCGCCTGGCCGAGATTGCCGGCCCGGATGTGCTGGAAGTCGACCGGCTGATGCGTGGCGCCAACCTGAAACAGACCGCCAACCAGCTTTACGCCGATGCCTCGCCACGCCTCAAGCGCTTCTTTGAAGTCTATGCCCGTGGCGTCAACGCCTACCTGTTCCGCTACCGCGACCGGCTCCCGGCGCCGTTGGCGCAAAGCGGCTACCGCCCGGAATACTGGAAGCCTGAAGACTCGGCACTGATCTTCTGCCTGTACAACTTCAGCCAGTCGGTCAACCTGCAGGAAGAACTTGCTGCGTTGACCCTGGCGCAGAAAGTCGGCAGCGACAATCTGCCGTGGTTATTGCCCAGCTACCCTGACGAACCCCTGCCGACAGCTGAAGCCGACAAGCTCAAAGGCCTGAGCCTGGGCAACGCGCTGACCGGGCTGGCACCGCTGAGCGCCGCCAGCGAACAGTTGGCTGCCCTCAACCTGTTGGGCACAGCCGGTTCCAGCAACTGGGCGATTGCCCCGCAACGCAGCCGTAGCGGCAAGAGCCTGCTGGCCAGCGACACCCTCGGGGCCTGGGCAATGACGCCGGTGCAGATCCGCGCACCTAAATACCAGGCCGCGGGTGTCACCATTGCCGGCCTGCCACTGCTGCTTTCCGGCTACAACGGCAAACTGGCCTGGAGTGCCAGCGCGGTCATGGCCGATAACCAGGACCTGTACCTGGAACGCCTTAAACGCGAAGGCAGCCGCCTGATGTACCAGGCCGACGGCAAATGGCTGCCAGCCCTGGCGCGCAACGAAACCTTCTTCGTCAAGGGCCAGCGCCCACAGCGCGAAACCCTGTACGACACCCGTCATGGCACGCTGCTCGGCCAGACGCAGAACGCCAGCCTGGGCCTGGGCCTGGCCCTGCAACTGCCACAGCTCAAGGGCGACCAGAGCCTGGATGCATTTTTCAACCTGTCACGGGCGCAGAACGTCGAGCGTGCCTTCGACAACACCCGCGAAATCGGCGCCGCAGCGCTGAACTTCGTCTTCGCCGACGCCAGCAACATCGGCTGGCAGGTCAGCGGCCGCTTCCCCAACCGTCGTGAAGGCCAGGGGCTGCTGCCTTCGCCGGGCTGGGACGGGCGCTACGACTGGGATGGCTACGCCGACCCGATGCTCCACCCTTACGATCAGGACCCGCCGCAGGGCTGGCTTGGCAATGCCAACCAGCGCAGCGTGCCCAAAGGGTACGGCATGCAGTTGTCCAATAGCTGGTACTACCCCGAGCGCGCCGAGCGCCTGGGGCAGCTGGCCGCTAACGGCAAGCATGACAGCCGCAGCCTGATCACCATGCAAAACGACCAGACCACCCTGTTCGCCGCCAAACTCAAGCAGATGTTCGAAGCACCCGGCATGGCTCAGCCGCTGAAACAGGCGATCGACGCGTTGCCCGGCGATCAGCGCAGCAAGGCCCGTGAAGCCTATACGCGGCTGATGGCCTTCGATGGCCGCCTGAGTACCACCTCGGCCGACGCCACCCTGTATGAACTGTTCCTGCAGGAAAGCGCGAAACTGACCTTCCTCGATGAGCTCGGCCCGGAATCTTCGGCGACCTGGCAGGCCTTCGTCGGTAATGCGCGGTTGTCCTACTCGGCACAGGCCGATCATTTGCTCGGCCGTGAAGACAGCCCGTTCTGGAACGACCAGCGCACCGCGCAGCAAGAAGACAAACCAGCGATCCTCGCCCGCAGCCTGGCTGCAGCAGTCACTGCCGGTGAAGCGCAACTGGGCAATGACCGTCGCGCCTGGCAATGGGGCAAGCTGCACCAGTACCGCTGGCCGGCAGCGACCTTCCATGGCCTGGGTGATGCCGTCAGCCGTGGCCCGCAGGCCAGCGGCGGCGACCACAGCACCCTGAACCTTGCGCCCTATGCCTGGGGCAAGGATTTCAACGCCCAGCTGGCGCCGTCGCTGCGCATGGTGGTGGACTTCGGCCAGATCGAACCACTGCAACTGCAGAGCAGCAGCGGCCAGTCCGGCAACCCGGCCAGCCCGCACTTTGCCGATGGCCTGGACGCCTGGTTCAAGGGCCGTTACATGAGTTTGCCGCTGCAACCGCAAAACTTCGACCGCGCCTATGGCAGCAAGCGTCTGACCCTGGTGCCGGGCAAGTAATCCTCTCGCACCCCGCAGCCGGTGCAATGCCGGCTGCGCTGATCCACATCAACTGTACCCGCCTGCAAATCCTCTACAACAACACTGGGACGAGCCTCGTTCCCAGTGCTGCCTGATGAATCATAAAAACGATTGCACACCTGCGCCCAAGGGACCACCCAGGCCGGGTGACTAAAGGAATATGCAATGGCTTCCGTACTTTCACGCCTGGCCCTGTGCGCCACGACGTTGCTGCTGATACCCGCCCTTCACGCCAGTGAGCCAGACATGGCAGCGGCTGAAACCACCGACAAGTCACTGCTCGAACGTGGCCGCTATGTTGCCCAGCTCGGTGACTGCATCGCTTGCCACACCGCCCCGCAAGGTCCGTTGATGGCCGGTGGGCTGCAACTGAAGACGCCCATGGGCACGATCTACTCAAGCAACATCACCCCGGACCCGGAAACCGGTATCGGGCGTTACAGCTTCGAGCAGTTCGACAAGGCCATGCGCGAAGGGGTGAGCGCCGACGGCACCCATCTGTATCCCGCCATGCCCTACCCGTCCTACGCCAAAATCAGCGAGGAGGACATGCAGGCGCTGTACGCCTACCTGATGCAAGCGGTGGAGCCGATCAGCCAGTCCAACCAGGCCGCGGACATGAGCTGGCCGTTCAACATGCGCTGGGGGCTGGCATTCTGGAACTGGGCGTTTGTCGATAATCAACCGTTCGAACCCGACCCGGACCGCGATCCGCTGATCAATCGCGGCGCCTATCTGGTGCAGGGCCTGGGCCATTGTGGCGCCTGCCATACCCCGCGCGGCATCGCCTTCCAGGAAAAGGCCATGAGTGACACCGACAGCAGTGGCAAGCACTTCCTCGCCGGGGAAACCGTCGAGCACTGGCGCGCCCTGAGCCTGCGCAATCTGTGGACGGTGCCAGACACCGTACAATTGCTCAAAACCGGACAGAACCGCTTCGCCACGGTCTCCGGAAACATGGCCGACGTGATTCACCACAGCACCCAGCATTTCAGTAATACCGATCTGACCGCCATCGCCAGCTACCTCAAATCCCTGCCGCCGGGCGAAAACGACCTGCCCATGCCTGCCGTGGCACTGACGCCGGCCGCGCCACCGGCCGATCTGTTCAGCAGCCGGGGTGGCCTGGGTTACACCCAGTTCTGCAGCGACTGCCACCGCACCGACGGCGCGGGCGTACCCGGCATGTTCCCGCCACTGGCCGGTAATCCGAGCATCGCCTCCAGCGACCCGACCTCGCTGCTGCACATCACCCTGACTGGCTGGGAAACCGCGCAGACCGCCACCCACTCGCGGACCTACACCATGCCCGGTTTCGCGCGTTTATCGGATCAGGAAATCGCCGAAATCCTCAGTTTCGTGCGCAGCCGCTGGGGCAACAACAGTTCAGCGGTCACTCCGGAACAGGTGAAAAAACTGCGCGGTCAGCTCAACCCGCAAACCACCGATTCGACTGCCTTCGAGACCCCGCGCCTGGCCGACCTGCTCGCCGCCGCCAATGCCGACCAGGTGATCCGCGGCATGCGCCTGCACCTGCAGACTAAGGAACTGCTGCCGGACAACGTCGGCAATGCGCTCAATTGCACAAGCTGTCACCTCAACGCCGGTACCGTGGCCGATGGTTCGCCCTTTGTTGGCGTGTCGGCGTTTTTCCCCGGATACGCGCCGCGCGCCGGTAAGGTGATTACCCTGGAAGAGCGCATCAACGGCTGCTTCCGCCGCTCCATGAACGGCAAGCCGATTCCGCCACAGTCCGCTGACATGCAGGCCATGGTCGCCTACTTCGAGTGGATGAAAAACAACACCCAGCCCGGCGACAAAGTGGCTGGACGTGGTGTTGGCAAGATCGATCCAGCGATCAAGCCCGACCTCGATAACGGCCAACAGGTCTACGTCAAACAATGTGCGGTGTGTCACGGCGCCGATGGCCAGGGTCTGGCCCGCGCGGATGGCAGCCTGGTGTTCCCGCCACTGTGGGGCGAGCAGTCCTTCAACATCGGCGCCGGTATGGCGCGCACCTACACGGCTGCCGCATTCGTCAAACGCAACATGCCGATCGGCTTTCATGAGCGCTTTCCCCTGGGCCAGGGTGGCCTGAGCGACCAGGAAGCGGTGGACGTTGCCGCCTGGTTCTCGCAGCAGCCGCGACCGGACTTCCCGGACAAGGTCAAGGACTGGCCCAACGGCGGCAAGCCGATGGATGCGCGCTACTAAAGGCTTGCCTCTGTAGGAGCGGATTCATCCGCGAATGGGTCGCTGCCCCAGACAAGGGGCTGCTATGCAGTCCTTCGCGGATGAATCCGCTCCTACACTGCGAGAATATGGTGTGAAAATTGCTGTCATTGTGATGTCAGGCACTGGCCGGTAACGGCCCAGTGCCACCCCACTAGGTTACAAATCCAGGGACACACAATGAAAAAAGCATGGCTGACGTTTTCTGCACTTGCACTGTGTCTGGCTGCGGGCAATGCCCTGGCCAAGGAATACAAGGAGCTGCGCTTCGGCGTCGATCCGTCGTATGCCCCGTTTGAATCCAAGGCCGCCGACGGCAGCCTGGTGGGCTTCGACATTGATCTGGGCAACGCCATCTGCACCGAGCTCAAGGTCAAATGCAAGTGGGTCGAGAGCGATTTCGACGGCATGATTCCGGGCCTCAAGGCCAACAAATTCGACGGGGTGATCTCGTCCATGACCGTCACCCCGGCGCGGGAAAAAGTCATCGACTTCTCCAATGAACTGTTCTCCGGCCCGACTTCGCTGGTGTACAAAAAAGGTTCCGGACTGAGCGCCGATCCGGCTTCGCTCAAAGGCAAGACAGTCGGCTATGAGCAAGGCACCATCCAGGAGGCCTACGCCAAGGCCGTGCTGGACAAAGCCGGGGTCAAGACCCAGGCCTACCAGAACCAGGACCAGGTCTATGCCGACCTGACCTCCGGCCGTCTGGATGCTTCCATTCAGGACATGCTCCAGGCTGAACTGGGCTTTCTCAAGTCGCCCCAGGGTGCAGGCTATGAAGTCAGCGCACCGGTAGAAAGCGAATTGCTACCGTCGAAGACCGCGGTGGGTATCAAAAAAGGTAACAAAGAGCTCCAGGACCTGATCAACAAAGGTATCAAAGCGTTACACGATGACGGTACCTATGCCGAGATCCAGAAAAAACACTTCGGTGATCTGAACCTCTACAGCGGCAAATAACAGTAGGAGCGGGTTTGCCCCCGCGAGGAAGTTCCGCCCTCATCGCGGGGCAAGCCCGCTCCCACAGCCATTGGCATAGGTTGCTTACATGTTCGAAGACCTGTTGCAGTTTCTGGGACTCTCGGCCTTCAGCCTGAAGGGCTTCGGCCCTTTGCTGCTGCAGGGCACCTGGATGACCATCAAATTATCCTTCATGTCGCTATTGGTCAGCGTTGGCCTGGGCCTGCTCGGCGCCAGCGCCAAGCTCTCGCCAGTGCGCCCGCTGCGCCTGATCGCCCAGGCCTACACCACGCTGATCCGCGGGGTCCCCGACCTGGTGCTGATGCTGCTGATTTTCTACAGCCTGCAAACCTGGCTGACGACGCTCACCGACTACATGGAATGGGAATACATTGAAATCGACCCGTTCGCGGCGGGCGTGATCACCCTGGGTTTCATCTACGGTGCCTACTTCACCGAGACCTTCCGCGGTGCGATCCTTGCCGTGCCCCGCGGCCAGGTCGAGGCCGCCACCGCCTATGGCCTCAAGCGTATGCAGCGCTTTCGCTTCGTGGTTTTCCCGCAAATGATGCGCTTCGCCCTGCCCGGCATCGGCAACAACTGGATGGTCATGCTCAAGGCCACCGCCCTGGTCTCGATCATCGGCCTGGCTGATCTGGTCAAGGCCGCCCAGGATGCCGGCAAGAGCAGCTACCAGCTGTTCTACTTCCTGATGGTCGCAGCCTTTATTTATCTGCTTATCACCAGCGCCTCGAACATCGTTCTGCGCTGGCTGGAACGCCGCTACAACGTCGGCACCCGGGAGGCCATCCGATGATCGAATTGCTGCAGCAATACTGGCGCGATTTTCTTTATACCGATGGCACGCACATCACCGGCCTGGCCATGACCATGTGGCTGCTGACCGCCGCACTGGCAATCGGCTTCGTGGTCTCGATACCGTTGTCCATCGCCCGCGTCTCGCCGCGTTTCTGGATCCGCTGGCCAGTGCAGTTCTACACCTACCTGTTCCGTGGCACACCACTGTATATCCAGCTGTTGATCTGCTACACCGGGATCTACAGCCTGGCCGCCGTGCGCGCGCAACCGCTGCTCGACAGCTTCTTTCGTGACGCGATGAACTGCACCATCCTCGCCTTCGCCCTCAACACCTGCGCCTACACCACCGAGATCTTCGCTGGCGCGATCCGCAGCATGAACCATGGCGAGGTGGAGGCGGCCAAGGCTTATGGCCTGCGCGGCTGGAAACTTTATGCTTATATCATCATGCCGTCGGCGCTACGCCGCTCGTTGCCCTACTACAGCAACGAAGTGATCCTGATGCTGCACTCCACCACAGTTGCCTTCACCGCGACCGTGCCGGATGTGCTCAAGGTCGCCCGCGACGCCAACTCGGCCACGTTTCTGACCTTCCAGTCGTTCGGTATCGCCGCACTGATCTACCTGTGCGTGACCTTCGCTCTGGTTGGCCTGTTCCGCCTCGCCGAACGGCGCTGGCTGGCTTTTCTAGGACCGACTCACTAGGACTGATATGCATCACTCGACCCACGATATTCTGGCACCGGTTCCAGGGATCGCCCGCCAGATCCACAGCTTCCATTTCGGCCCGCGGGGCGCCGGAAAGATCTACATCCAGGCCTCGCTGCACGCCGACGAACTGCCCGGCATGCTGGTGGCCTGGCACCTCAAGCAACGCCTGGGCGAGCTCGAAGCCCAGGGCTTGCTGCGCCGCGAAATCGTACTGGTGCCGATCGCCAACCCGGTCGGCCTGGAACAAGTGCTGATGGATATGCCGCTGGGCCGCTTCGAGCTGCAGAGTGGCGAGAATTTCAATCGCAACTTCGTCGACCTGAGCGACAAGATCGGCGATCAGATCGAAGCGCACCTGAGCCAGGATCAGGACCACAACATTGCCCTGATCCGCGAATGCCTGCGCCGTGCCCTGGATACCCACCCGGTCCACACACCGCTGCAGTCGCAACGCCTGACCCTGCAGCGACTGGCCTGCGATGCCGAGATGGTGCTGGACCTGCATTGTGACTTCGAAGCCGTCGCCCACTTGTACACGACACCTGAGGCCTGGCCGCAAGTCGAGCCTCTGTCGCGCTACCTCGGCGCCCAGGCCAGCCTGCTCGCCACCGATTCGGGCGGGCAGTCCTTCGATGAGTGCTTCACCCTGGTCTGGTGGCAGCTGCAGCAGCGTTTCGGCAAACAGTTCCCGATCCCGCAAGGCAGCTTTTCGGTCACCGTCGAATTGCGCGGCCAAGGCGATGTCAGCCACCCGCTGGCGGAACAGGATTGCGCGGCGATTCTCGATTATCTGACGCAATATGGCGCCATCGAAGGCCAAGCGAGCACCCTTCCGCCACTGTCGTACCCGGCAACCCCGTTGGCGGGTGTGGAACCGGTGGCCACGCCGCTGGGCGGCTTGCTGGTATTCCACGCCAAGCCGGGCCAGTACCTGGAGACCGACCAGTTGATCGCCGAAGTCATCGACCCGCTCAGCGACCGGGTGACCGCGGTACGCAACGTCCAGCCCGGACTCATGTATGCCCGCTCGCTACGGCGCATGGCTACCGCCGGCATGGTCATTGCGCATGTGGCCGGCCGCCAGCCCTACCGCAGCGGTTACCTGTTATCGCCTTGAGCCATAGTCACCTTTGAGAGCCTGCGCATGTACAAACTGACCATCGAAGATCTGCACAAGCGCTACGGCGAACACCATGTGCTCAAGGGTGTCTCGCTGAAGGCGAAGACCGGTGACGTGATCTGCCTGATCGGCGCCAGCGGCTCGGGCAAGAGCACCTTCCTGCGCTGTATCAACTTTCTCGAGCAACCCAACGAGGGCAGTATGACCCTCGATGGCAAACCGGTGCACATGAGCCATGACCACCTCGGTTTGCGGGTCAGCGATCCGGACGAGCTGCAGCGCCTGCGCACGCGCCTGGCCATGGTCTTCCAGCACTTCAACCTGTGGAGCCACCTGAGCGTGCTGGACAACATCAGTCTGGCGCCAAGACGGGTTCTGGGCGTCAGCAAGCAGGAAGCCGAAGCCCGCGCCCGGCGATACCTGGATAAGGTCGGCCTGGCCGCCCGCGTGGCCGAGCAGTACCCGGCGTTTCTGTCCGGGGGGCAGCAACAGCGCGTGGCGATTGCCCGGGCACTGGCCATGGAGCCGGAGGTCATGCTGTTCGATGAGCCAACCTCGGCGCTGGACCCGGAACTGGTCGGCGAAGTGTTGCGGGTGATCCAGGGCCTGGCCGAAGAAGGCCGGACCATGATCATGGTGACTCACGAGATGGCCTTTGCGCGCAAAGTGGCGACCCAGGTGATGTTCCTGCATCAGGGCCTGGTCGAAGAGCAGGGGCCGCCCGCCGAGGTACTCGGAAATCCGAAAAGCGAACGCCTGCGTCAGTTCTTGAGCGGTAACCTGAAGTAAGCCTCAGGCGACGGGCGCGGGTGGTGGTTCGTCAGGCAAGGTCGGCTCACCCGGTTCCATCGGATGATTTTCATCGGGTGACGGCTGGTCGGGGGTGTCCGGGTCGGGCTGACCGGGTACACCGCCTGCATGAGCGAAATGCGGATGCGGATGGGCCAGCAGTGACCAGGCCATCACTCCGACCTGATTAGGCTGTAACACAGCCAGCTTGGCACTGATGGCCGGATCGAGTTTCATGAGCGGCTCCTCGGCGAAGTCCGCCAGGCCTGTTGCCTGGCGAAACGGTTCATCTCATTAGAGTCTGCCAGCCGCCGGGAATTCCCGCGTTTTTTCGGATCAGGTGCGTGGCAGGGTGACGCCGCGCTGGCCCTGGTATTTACCACCACGGTCCTTGTAGGACACTTCGCACTCTTCATCGGACTCCAGGAAGAGCATCTGCGCCACGCCTTCATTGGCGTAGATTTTCGCCGGCAAGGTGGTGGTGTTGGAAAACTCCAGGGTCACGTGGCCTTCCCACTCAGGTTCCAGCGGGGTGACGTTGACGATGATGCCGCAACGGGCGTAGGTGCTTTTACCCAGGCAGATGGTCAGCACGTTACGCGGAATCCGGAAGTACTCCACGGTACGGGCCAGGGCGAAGGAGTTCGGCGGGATGATGCAAACGTCGCTCTTGACGTCGACAAAGCTGCCGGCATCGAAGTTTTTCGGATCGACGGTCGCCGAATTGATGTTGGTAAACACCTTGAACTCGTCGGCGCAGCGTACGTCGTAGCCGTAGCTGGAGACACCGAAAGAGATCAGCCGGTTGTCGCTCTCACCGCGCACCTGGCGCTCGACGAACGGCTCGATCATGCCGTGTTCCTGCGCCATGCGGCGAATCCACTTGTCCGATTTGATGCTCATGGCGGGTGTCCTGAAGTAACGAGGTGAAGAAATTCTGTGGCGCATCTTACCGGGCCCGGCGCCCGGTTCAAAGTTTCATCCACCGCCAAGCGTCGAATCCCCGTGTAGCGGGGCCTTCAGGCAGGCTTGCAGGACCGTCAGTCATGATTTGCGCGAAAGCTGAACAAGACCATTGGCACGTTCTGGAAAAAGGGTTATGGTGACGCCACTGTGCTGCACGTGTCACTGAGAATATCTACCTGATGCAAGATTTCGATCAACCCATCTTCATGAATTTTCTGCCTCTTTGCACTCAGTCTCGGCCAGGGCGTTTCCTGAGTCGTAGTTAACTTTGTCCAAGGAGACAGACCATGTCCAATCGCCAAACCGGTACCGTTAAGTGGTTCAACGATGAAAAAGGCTTCGGCTTCATCACCCCACAATCCGGTGACGACCTGTTCGTACACTTCAAAGCCATCAAGGCTGACGGCTTCAAGAGCCTGAAAGAAGGCCAAGCGGTCTCTTTCATCGCTACCCGCGGTCAGAAAGGCATGCAGGCTGAAGAAGTAGAAGTTATCTAACTTCCGCTTTACAGCTTGAAAAAAGCCCCGCCCTTAACAGGCGGGGCTTTTTTTTACCCTGATTTTGAGCCTATCGCGGGGCAAGCCCGCTCCCACAATCCTCTGTGGGAGCGGGCTTGCCCCGCGATCAGTTAAACTCAGTCTTCGCTGATGGTGATATTCGGCATCGCAGGCGCCGCTGCCTCCTGCAACACGATCCGCGCACCCACCTGACGGGCCAGCTCCTGGTAGACCATGGCAATCTGGCTCTCAGGTTCGGCAATCGCCGTCGGCTTGCCACTGTCGGCCTGCTCGCGAATCAGCATCGACAGCGGCAGCGAGGCCAGCAGTTCCACGCCATACTGGCTGGCGAGCTTCTCACCGCCGCCTTCACCAAACAGATGCTCGGCGTGGCCACAGTTCGAGCAGATATGCACAGCCATGTTCTCGACCACGCCCAACACCGGGATATTGACCTTGCGGAACATTTCCACGCCTTTCTTGGCGTCGATCAGGGCCAGGTCTTGCGGCGTGGTGACGATCACCGAACCTGCCACCGGGACTTTCTGCGCCAGGGTCAGCTGAATATCGCCGGTGCCTGGCGGCATGTCGATCACCAGGTAGTCGAGATTGTCCCAAGCGGTCTGGGTCACCAGCTGCAGCAAGGCCCCGGAAACCATTGGCCCGCGCCAGACCATCGGTGTGTTGTCGTCAGTCAGAAAAGCCATGGACATCACTTCGACACCATGGGCCTTGAGCGGCACGAACCACTTTTGCTCGCGAATCTGGGGGCGGGTGCGCTCAGGGATGCCAAACATCATGCCCTGGCTCGGACCGTAGATGTCAGCATCGAGAATCCCCACTCGCGCACCTTCGCGGGCCAGGGCCAGGGCTAGGTTGGCGGCGGTCGTGGACTTGCCCACCCCGCCCTTGCCCGAGGCAACAGCAATGATGTTCTTGACGTTGGCCAGGCCCGGGATCTGCGCTTGGCCTTTGTGTGCGGCGATCACGCAGGTGATGTCGACCTGTGCCGAGACGACCCCGTCGATGCCTTCAATGGCGGTTTTCAGGACTTGCGCCCAGCCATTCTTGAACAGACCGGCAGCGTAACCCAGTTGCAGCTGGACATTGACCCGCTCGCCCTGGATATCGATGGCCTGGACACAGCCGGCGCTGACCGGGTCCTGGTTCAGGTAAGGGTCGGTGTACTGGCGAAGAACGGCTTCGACGGCTGCGCGAGTGACGGCACTCATGGAGACTCCCGTTAAAAAGACTGAGTAAAACAGACCACTATGCTAACCCGCGAAACATCCACAGACGTCCATGGGGTGAAATAAATTTCCCGGCGTTTTATAGTGGCCGATCATCGTTTCATCTCAAGTAGCCGAAAAAAGTAGCCGAGCCCCCATGTCCGAGCCACGTCAGATTCTCGTCACCAGCGCCCTGCCCTATGCCAATGGTTCCATTCACCTTGGCCATATGCTCGAGTACATCCAGACAGACATGTGGGTGCGCTTCCAGAAACATCGCGGCAATCAATGCGTGTATGTCTGCGCGGACGACGCCCACGGTTCGGCCATCATGCTGCGCGCCGAAAAAGAAGGCATCACCCCCGAGCAACTGATTGCCGCCGTCCAGGCCGAGCACAGTGGCGACTTCGCCGACTTCCTGGTGGACTTCGACAACTTCCACTCGACCCACGCCGAAGAAAACCGCGAGCTGTCGAGCCAGATCTACCTCAAGCTGCGTGATGCCGGGCACATTGCCACCCGTTCGATCACCCAGTACTTCGACCCGGACAAGAAAATGTTCCTGGCCGACCGTTTCATCAAGGGCACCTGCCCCAAGTGTGCCGCCGAAGACCAGTACGGCGACAACTGTGAAAAATGCGGCGCCACCTATGCCCCGACCGAACTGAAGAACCCCAAGTCGGCGATTTCCGGCGCCACGCCGGTGCTCAAGGACTCCCAGCATTTCTTCTTCAAGCTGCCCGACTTCCAGGCCATGCTCCAGCAGTGGACCCGTAGCGGCACCCTGCAGGACGCCGTAGCCAACAAGATCGCCGAGTGGCTGGATGCCGGCCTGCAGGAATGGGACATCTCCCGTGACGCGCCGTATTTCGGTTTCGAAATCCCAGACGAGCCCGGCAAGTACTTCTATGTCTGGCTGGACGCGCCGATCGGCTACATGGCCAGCTTCAAGAACCTCTGCGCCCGTCGTCCCGAGCTGGACTTCGACGCGTTCTGGAACAAGGACTCCAAGGCCGAGCTGTACCACTTCATCGGCAAGGACATCGTCAACTTCCACGCCCTGTTCTGGCCGGCCATGCTCGAAGGCGCGGGCTACCGCAAGCCGACCGGCATCAACGTACACGGTTACCTGACCGTCAACGGCTCGAAGATGTCCAAGTCGCGCGGCACCTTTATCAAGGCCCGTACCTACCTGGATCACCTGGCGCCGGAATACCTGCGCTACTACTACGCCTCCAAGCTCAGCCGTGGCGTCGATGACCTCGACCTGAACCTGGAAGACTTCGTGCAGAAGGTCAACTCCGACCTGGTCGGCAAGGTGGTCAACATTGCCAGCCGCTGCGCCGGATTCATTCAAAAGGGCAACGACGGTGTGATGGTTGCCGGCGACGCCGCGCCAGAGCTGACCGAAGCGTTCCTGGCCGCTGCACCAAGCATCGCCGAGGCCTATGAAGCGCGCGACTTCGCCCGCGCCATGCGTGAAATCATGGCCCTGGCCGACCGCGCCAACGCCTGGATCGCCGACAAGGCACCATGGTCCCTGGCCAAGCAGGAAGGTAAACAGGACGAAGTCCAGGCGATCTGCGCCCAAGGCATCAACCTGTTCCGCCAGTTGGTGATCTTCCTCAAGCCGGTACTGCCTTTGCTGGCTGCCGACGCCGAGGCGTTCCTCAACGTTGCCCCACTGACCTGGGACGACCATCAGACCCGCCTGAGCAATCACCAGCTGAACCCGTTCAAGGCGCTGATGAGCCGCATCGACCCGGCCAAGGTCGAGGCCATGACTGCCGCCAGCAAGGAAGACCTGGCCGCCAGCCAGACTTCCGTGGTTACCGGCAATGGCGAACTGAGCAAAGACCCGCTGTCGGCCGAAATCGACTTCGACACCTTTGCTGCCGTCGACCTGCGCGTGGCCCTGATTCTCAAGGCCGAAGCCGTGGAAGGTGCCGACAAGCTGCTGCGCCTGACCCTCGACATCGGTGACGAGCAGCGCAACGTGTTTTCCGGCATCAAGTCGGCGTACCCGGACCCGGCCAAGCTCGAAGGTCGCCTGACCATGATGATCGCCAACCTCAAGCCGCGCAAAATGCGCTTTGGCATCTCCGAAGGCATGGTCATGGCTGCCGGCCCCGGCGGTGAAGAAATCTACCTGCTCAGCCCTGACAGCGGCGCCAAGCCCGGTCAGCGCATCAAGTAAGGCCTCACGCCCCGGACGATTGCGTCCGGGGCGTTCTCATCCTCGCGTCATTGCCGGATAATGGCGAACAGCCCTGGCAATGTGCACCCCCATGAGCGAATTCATCCTGGCCCTGATCAGCGCCGCGCTGGTCAACAACCTGGTCCTGCATCAAGGGCTGGCCATCGACCCGGCCTTGCACCCTTCTGCTGGCCAAGATCGCCGTCGCCTGCACGCCCTGGGGCTGGCAACGCTGACGTTACTGGTGCTCGCCGTCACGCTGGGGCAACTGCTGTATCACTACCTCCTGCAACCCTTGCAGCTTGGCTATCTACGCCTTTTCGTCCTGCTACCCCTGTGCGTACTGCTGATCGAGCCGCTGCTCGGCCTGTTGTCTCGAGCGTTGCCAAGCCTGCCCTTCGACGGGCTGATGCCGTTACTGCTGGGCAATGTGGCACTGCTAGGCTTGAGCCTGCAGGTCATTGAAGGCGCCTACGGTGCACTGCAGACCCTGGCCTGGAGCCTGGGCGGTGGTCTGGGATTCTGGCTGGCTTTGAGCCTGTTCGCCGATCTGCGTCAACGCAGTGACAACGAGGCGATGCCCGAGAGCTTTCGCGGTCTGCCTGCAGAGTTGATCGGCGCGGGCGTGATGGCCTTGGCGTTTCTCGGCTTCAACGGATTATTTACATCATGAGTCTGATTCAACGCATCGACGCCCTGCTGCCGCAGACCCAATGCGGCAAATGTGGTCACCCTGGTTGCAAGCCCTATGCAGAGGGCCTGGCCAAGGGCGAAGCGATCAATAAATGCCCGCCAGGCGGCAACGAAACCATCGCCGCCCTGGCCAGCCTGCTGCAGGTGCCGATCATAGCCCTGGATCCTGAGCGCGGTAGCGCGCCGCCCCAGGTCGCCTTTATCCGCGAAGCCGAATGCATTGGCTGTACCAAATGCATCCAGGCCTGCCCGGTGGATGCCATTGTCGGTGCCGCCAAATTGATGCACACCGTGATCAGTGCTGAGTGCACTGGCTGCGACCTGTGCGTGGCGCCCTGCCCGGTGGATTGCATTGACCTGCTGCCACTGAGCGCAACCAGCAACATCATCCCGATTGTCGGTGGCATGGCCCAGGACGCCGAGGCCCTGGCCGCCCGCAGCGCCAAACGCAATCATGCCCGCCGTCGCTTTGAATTGCGCAACAGCCGCCTGCAGCGCGAAGAAGCGCGCAAGCAAGCCGAACGTGCCGCCCGCAGTCAACGCAGCGCCGCCAGCAACACCCCGGAGCAGGCCGTAACCAGCGATGACCCGATCAAAGCCGCCATCGAGCGGGTCAAGGCACAGAAAGCCGCCGCGGCCGATGCCGCGCTGAAAAAAGCCAAGATTGCCGCCGCCATGAGCCGGGCACAGCTGAACAAAGCCAGAAGCGCCTTCGGTGAGAGTCCGAACGAAGCTCAGCTGGCGCAGTTGGCCGAACTGGAGCAAGAGGCCGAACAGGCCCAGGCGCAACTGCTGGCCTTGCAACCGGCCACCGCCCATGCCGGCCGTTGATAACAGCGAGCGCCTGCGCAGCACCATGCTGCTGGTGCTGCTGGCGTGCCTGCCTGGGGTGCTGACGCTGCTCTGGCAGCATGGCTGGGGAATGGTCTTCAATCTGTTGTTGTGCGCAGGCTCAGCCCTGGCGAGCGAAGCGCTGCTGCTCAAGCTGCAGCAACGCCCGGCCCTGCCTTCACTCAATGATGGCAGCGCCCTGGTCAGCGCCACCCTGCTTGCCGCTGCCTTGCCTGCCTACGCCCCCTGGTGGGTACCGGTTATCGCCACGGTCAGTGCCATCGCCCTTGGCAAGCAACTGTATGGCGGTGTCGGCAAGAACCCGTTCAACCCGGCCATGCTCGGCTATGCCGTGGTCTTGCTGGCCTTCCCGCTGCACATGACCCAGTGGCCCGGCGCGCAACT
Organism: Pseudomonas alkylphenolica; assembly: GCF_000746525.1. Taxonomy (NCBI): domain Bacteria; kingdom Pseudomonadati; phylum Pseudomonadota; class Gammaproteobacteria; order Pseudomonadales; family Pseudomonadaceae; genus Pseudomonas; species Pseudomonas alkylphenolica. The sequence goes on along the minus strand of NZ_CP009048.1, from coordinate 1,268,987 downwards.
GCTGGATCTGGGGAGCAGCCTGCAGCATGTGTTTGCTATCAATACCGGCGAGCAACCCGATGCCTGGGCCCAGGCAACTCTTCTGGATGGCCTGCGCAACAACCGCAGCCTGACTCTCGATGAGTTGTTCAGCACGCATCCAGGCTTTGGTCATTTCGGCGGCGCAGGCAGCGAATTGGTAAACCTGGCCTTCCTGCTGGGCGGCTTGCTGCTGTTGCAACGCAAGGTCTTCAGCTGGCATGCCCCCGTCGGCTTGCTGGCGAGTCTGTTCGTGATCAGCCTGTTGTTCTGGAATGGATCCGGCTCGGATTCCAATGGTTCACCGTTACTGCATCTGTTCAGCGGCTCGACCATGCTGGCCGCATTCTTTATTGCCACAGAACCGGTTTCCGGCCCCAGGTCACCACAGGCCCGCTTGCTGTTTGGCATAGGCATGGGCTTGTTGATCTATCTGATCCGCACTTGGGGCAGCTACCCCGATGGCACCGCTTTTGCGGTGCTGCTGATGAACCTGTGTGTACCGGCGCTGGAGCGCTGGGCCGAACGTCGTCAAGCGGTGTCATCATGAACCGCTCGTCGATACGCAGCGCCATGCTGCTGTTGCTCATTGCCTTGTTGAGCCTGGGCAGCAGCATGATCTGGCAGCACTTCAGTGCCCAGGATATCGCCTTGGCCGAGCAGAATCTCAAGGCGCAGACCTGGCTCAGCGTCCTGCCAGAAAAGACCTATGACAACCAGCCATTGCAGACACCCCTGGTGTTACCCGCCCCCACCCTCGCCCACAGCCGGCTGCTGGCAGGCTATCGTGCCACCCTTGCCGGTCGCCCCAGCGCGGTAGTGCTGCACAGTCAGGCCCAGGGTTACGCAGGCCAGATCGAGCTGCTGATCGCTATCGACACGCAAGGCCACTTGATCGCCAGCAAGGTACTACGCCAACAGGAAACGCCTGGTCTGGGGGCCAAGCTGGTAGAACCGGGTAACCAGTGGCTACAAAGCTTCATCGGTACCAGCCGGCAAACCACACCCGATGCCGCCTGGGCTCTCAAGCGTGACAGCGGTCAGTTTGATCAACTGGCAGGCGCCACGGTGACTTCGCGTGCAGTGATCCATGCTGTGCATGACGCCCTGCGCTACTTCGACGAACATCGTCAGCACTTACTTGAGGCAGCCAATGATGAGTAGGCAATGGCTGGCCGCCGTGAGCCTGGCCCCGTTGCTGGGTATCACCCAGACGCTGCTTGACGCGTGCGCCATCGCCGGTTTCAGTGTGTTACTGATTACCCTGCATCACTTGGCAATGGGGCCTTTGCACCGCTGGCTCGCGGCCCGCGGCAGAATGCTCGCCAGCGTGCTGCTGGCCGCAGCGCTGACCACCTGTCTGGAGTTGAGTCTGCGCGCCTGGGCCCTGCCCTTGCATCAGGCGCTGAGCCCCTACCCGGCACTGATCGCCGTACAATGCCTGATGTTCGAATACGCTCAAGGCGAGAACCGTCGCTGGCGCGATATCGCCCAGTTGCTAGGCGCATTCGCCGCCCTGTGTATCGCCTTGGGGCTTTGCCGCGAGTTGCTGGCTGGCTGGGCGGGACTACGCCTGGCTGCCCTGCTGCCTGGGGCATTTTTTCTGTTGGGCCTGCTGCTGGCCCTGTACAACAGGGTTTGCCTGCGGCGAGCCCCCTCACGTCGTCAAGGAAAGTGTTGACCCCATGAATGCCGCCAAACGCCTGGAGATATTTCGCAGGCTGCACGAAGACAATCCCGAGCCCAAGACAGAACTGGCTTACACCTCCCCCTTCGAGTTGCTGATTTCGGTCATTCTTTCGGCGCAAGCCACCGATGTCAGCGTGAACAAGGCGACCGCCAAGTTGTACCCGGTCGCCAATACCCCCGAAGCCATCTATGCCCTTGGCGTCGACGGACTGTCGCAATACATCAAGACCATCGGCCTGTACAACAGCAAAGCCCGCAACGTGATCGAAACCTGCCGCTTGCTGATCGAACAGCATGGCAGCCAGGTACCAGAAACTCGCGAAGCGCTTGAAGCATTGCCTGGCGTGGGTCGCAAGACCGCCAACGTGGTCCTCAACACCGCCTTCCGACAACTGGCAATGGCAGTGGATACGCATATTTTCAGGGTCAGCAACCGCACCGGGATTGCTCCGGGCAAGACAGTCCTGGAGGTTGAGAAGGCATTGATGAAATTCGTGCCCAAGGCTTACCTGCTCGACGCCCACCATTGGCTGATCCTGCACGGGCGCTATGTGTGCCTGGCACGTAAACCGCGTTGTGGAAGTTGCCGGATCGAAGACCTGTGTGAATACAAGCACAAAACCTCAGACGATTGAGCAGATAGTGAAAACTGCGTCGGGCCGATTGAAAAAATCTTTTGTACCGGCTCGAAAATTCTCGCTATAAGGTGCGCCAATGGCCCTCTTGGCTTGGAGTGACTTATGAGCACCGATAAAGAAGACCTGGTTGTTGACGACGACATCGCCACTGAAGACGCAGAGGAAGATGTTCCGGCTGAAGTGGCAAAGACCAACTTGAGCAAGCGCCGCACCATCGATAACCTGCTGGAAGAACGTCGCCTGCAAAAACAACTGGCCGATTACGATTTCGACCTCTGACGCCTCGACTGCGCAAGCCAGGAAACCCTTGGCTGCTGAGTACCGGCCTCACCAGCAAAGCCTCCCGAGTGGAGGCTTTGTTGCTTCTGGCGATATCAAACCAGGCCGTTGCGCTGGGCCAGCTCGATCAGATCAACCAATGACCGGGCATTGAGCTTGAGTAGCAGCCGGGTCTTGTAGGTACTGACGGTCTTGTTGCTCAGAAACATACCGTCGGCAATTTCCTTGTTGGTCCGGCCGCGCGCCAGTTGCTGCAGGACCATCATCTCCCGCCCCGACAGACGCTCGACCATATCGGCCTCACTGGCGCCGCCCAGGTTGCTACGCACCGAATGCAGTGCTTGATTGGGGAAATAACTGTAGCCGGACAGCACGGCCTTGATTGCACTGAGCAGCTCTGTGAGGTCCTGCTGCTTGCAGACATAGCCGGCGGCACCTGCCTGCATACACCGCATCGAAAAGTGCCCAGGCGCCTGGGAGGTCAGTACCAGCACCTTGGCCCCCGGACAGGCGGTCGTAAGCCGGGCAATAACTTCAAGACCATCGAGCTTGGGGATGCCGATGTCCAGAATGACGATATCCGGATCATGCTCTCGTGCCAGTTGTAACGCGTCCACGCCATTATCCGTCTCTGCGATGACTTCATAGCCATGCCGCTCCATCAGCATACGTACAGCCAGGCGGATGACCGGGTGATCATCCACGATCAGCACTTTATTCATGGGCAGATCCAATTGTTCGCTGTTCGATTTTTTTTGAGCCTGCACAATAGCCTAGTTACGCGACATATTGTATTGCAGCACCCGCGAGCAAAAGCACACAAAGATAAAACCTACACACATAGAGGATTGGTCCTACAAAAAACCTGAACCCGCCCATTCTCACACTTACATCAGTGCCCTTGAACGAAACAGAATTAACCTCTAAAACCCAAAATAGCACCAGAACACATAAATAACCCAGCCAGCAGCACCTTAATACCTGAAGGAAAAGTCCTTTAATCTTGATATATATTTACCGACATCTATGAGGTTTTATACAAGATGCGAGGCAATAGGTTCCCCGATCAGAAATCCCGCCCAGTGCCACCCCCGCTTGTTATCCAGACTAATAGCCACTCGACTGGGTGAAAGCGAAGTGAGGACACGGCTATGAGCAACGCAGAGCCGAAAAGCCCATTGACCATCATTGCTATATTCGCCGGAATTATCGAAGCCTCGGCACTGGCTTCGTTGCCTTTTCTAAGTGAAGACAGCCAGACTACCTACACATGGTTTCTGGTAGTCTTTCCTTTTTTTCTTACAGTCTTGTTCTTTCTTACACTCAACTTCAACTACAAATCCCTGTATTCACCGCCAGTACAGGACTCCACCGAAGCCTCCGCTGTTGCTACTTCAGCGCAACTATCCACTGCGGTGAAAACAATGACGAGCGACGTAATACAGACACCCTCTGAATTACCGACAAGCAATGAGGCTATCAGCCTTGCAGCGGACAACGGCACTGCCCATGCGCCTGGTAATCCGCTACAGATTGCTCAAACATCCGTGACCATTACCATAAGCGGAACATGTGCGAGTCAATTGCTCGAACACTTTGCCATGCTGGCATTGGACCAGACCCACCCATTGTGCAACACCTGGACACTAATCAACCTGGAGACAGGCATCCAGACAACACTGGCAACCCAGCCGATCAACAACTAAAAAAAAACCCCGGACCAGGCCGGGGTTTTCATTCAAGGCATCGTTCAGATCAGCGAACGACCCTTGTTTGCAGCAATGCGCATACGCAGGGCGTTGAGCTTGATGAAGCCCGCTGCGTCGGCCTGGTTGTAAGCGCCGCCATCTTCTTCGAAGGTTGCGATGTTGGCGTCGAACAGCGAGTCATCGGACTTACGGCCAGTGACGATTACGTTGCCCTTATACAGCTTCAGGCGCACGACACCGTTCACATTGACCTGGGAGGCGTCGATCATCTGTTGCAGCATCAGACGCTCCGGGCTCCACCAGTAGCCGGTGTAGATCAGGCTGGCGTACTTGACCATCAGCTCATCTTTCAGGTGAGCGACTTCACGGTCCAGGGTGATCGACTCGATCGCCCGGTGCGCGCGCAGCATGATGGTGCCGCCCGGGGTCTCGTAGCAGCCACGGGACTTCATGCCGACATAGCGGTTCTCGACGATGTCCAGACGACCGATGCCGTTCTCGCCGCCAATGCGGTTGAGGGTGGCCAACACGGTGGCCGGCGACATTTCAACGCCGTCCAGGGCAACGATGTCACCGTTGCGGTAGGTCAGTTCCAGGTAGGTGGGGACGTCAGGCGCGGCTTCCGGCGACTTGGTCCACTTCCACATGTCTTCTTCGTGTTCGGTCCAGGTATCCTCCAGCACGCCACCTTCATAGGAGATGTGCAGCAGGTTGGCGTCCATCGAATAAGGCGATTTTTTCTTGCCGTGACGCTCGATCGGGATACCGTGCTTCTCGGCATAGTCCATGAGTTTTTCACGGGACAGCAGGTCCCACTCACGCCATGGAGCAATAACCTTGACGCCCGGCTTGAGTGCGTAGGCACCCAGTTCGAAGCGCACCTGGTCGTTGCCCTTGCCGGTAGCACCATGGGAAATGGCGTCGGCACCGGTTTCATTGGCGATTTCGATCAGGCGCTTGGCGATCAGCGGACGAGCGATGGAAGTACCCAGCAGGTACTCGCCTTCGTAAACGGTGTTGGCGCGGAACATCGGGAAAACGAAGTCGCGCACGAACTCTTCGCGCAGGTCATCGATGTAGATTTCTTTCACGCCCATGGCCTGAGCCTTGGCGCGGGCCGGTTCGACCTCTTCGCCCTGCCCCAGATCGGCAGTGAAAGTCACCACTTCACAGTTGTAGGTATCCTGCAGCCACTTGAGAATCACCGAAGTATCAAGGCCGCCGGAATACGCCAGTACGACCTTTTTTACGTCCGCCATGCCATCACTCCACGGGGTTGTACGGAAAGCCGTCGATTCTACCGGCCTTGCCGCAAAAATTACAGTGGGGCGACAGCTTGTGACGACAAAGCGACAGGAACTGTCGAGAGCGCGACGGACGGTCGCAGCTCAGGACTTGGCTGAAGGCTTGCTGGTATCCGTTTGCGCTGCAGGAACTGCCGGTGTTTCGGGTGCTTTCTCTATCGCTGTTTCAACCGGCGTTACCCGATCCAGCTGAATGTTCACCCGGCGATTGCGGGCGCGATTGGCAGCCGAGTTGTTGGCGGCCAGTGGATAGCGCTCACCGTGAAAGCGCACGCTGATCTGATCTTCGGCAATGCCATGCGCCTTGAAGTACTCCATTACCGCCAGGGCCCGGCGTCGGGACAGATCACGATTGGTCAGGCGATTGCCACTGTTGTCGGAGTGACCATCAAGCTCGATGCGGTTGACCGTAGGATCGGCCTTGAGAAACTCCAGGATCACGTCCAGACGCGCCTTGGCATTGGCGTCCAGTTCAATCCCGCCCCCAGGGAAATCGACCCGACCCTGGCGCACCTGGTCGTAATTCATTGGCAGCAGCTTGGCGGCGCAGACCTGGTAATCGCTGTAGGCCTTGCTGAATTTTACCGGCAACAGGCGCACTTCCATCGCTCGCCCGGCTTCACCGGCATAGTTGCGAACCACGGTACTGCGGCCGTCGAGCAGACCATTGATCAGACGACTGGCCTGCCCTTGGGAGCTGGTAAACAGCACGCCGCTACGGGCCATGCGCACCGAGCCCAGGTTGATATCGCCACGGCCTGGCTGCCAGGGCGCTGCGGCAGCCAGCAGGGTTGCAGACCCTGTACCCAGGACATTGCTGCTCGAACGCAATTGAAACGTCGCCTGTTCACCGGCGCGGCGCACGAACTCACCACTGCCGAAATCGGCAACCGGCTGGACCAGGCGGCATTCGAACTGATCGCCTTCGACCTTCCACTCAATATTCTCCAGACGGGTCTGGAAAGTGAGTGCTGTCGCCGGCAAGCAGGCAAACACGCTGAGTAGGGCTAGATAACGCTGGCGCACGGGCGGCTCCACAGATTTTCACGGTATACCCGCAGGCTATCGGTCAGGCGTGGCAAAACTTGATAGCGAGTGCTCGGACCCGGCTTTTCCGGTAGCATTCACCTTGAGTTCGACCCGCCTGGAATCCCCAATGTCCGACCGCCTGACCCTCCTGCGTCCCGATGACTGGCACATCCATCTTCGTGATGGCGCCGTCTTGCCCCACACCGTTGGCGACGTTGCGCGCACCTTTGCTCGCGCAATCATCATGCCCAACCTGGTACCGCCTGTGCGCAATGCCGCCGAAGCCGGCGCCTATCGCGAGCGCATCCTGGCCGCACGTCCGGCCGCTAGCCGCTTCGAACCGCTGATGGTGCTGTACCTCACTGACCGTACCCAGCCCGAAGAAGTCCGCGCAGCCAAGGCTACAGGTTTCGTGCATGCCGCCAAGCTGTATCCGGCCGGCGCGACGACCAACTCCGATTCCGGCGTTACCAGCATCGACAACATTTTCCCGGCACTCGAAGCCATGGCCGAAATCGGCATGCCGCTGCTGGTGCACGGTGAAGTGACCCGTAGCGAGATCGACGTGTTCGACCGCGAGAAGCTGTTCATCGACGAGCACCTGCGCCGTGTCGTCGAACGCTTCCCGACCCTGAAAGTGGTCTTCGAGCACATCACCACCAGCGATGCCGTGCAGTTCGTCAACGAGGCTCCGGCCAACGTCGGCGCGACCATCACCGCCCAGCACCTGCTGTATAACCGCAACCACATGCTGGTTGGCGGTATTCGTCCGCACTTCTATTGCCTGCCGATCCTCAAGCGCAACACCCACCAGGTGGCCTTGCTGGACGCTGCCACCAGCGGCAGCAGCAAGTTCTTCCTCGGCACCGACTCGGCCCCTCACGCCCGTCACGCCAAGGAAGCGGCCTGCGGCTGCGCCGGCTGCTACACCGCCTACGCCGCCATCGAGATGTACGCCGAAGCGTTCGAACAGCGCAACGCGCTGGACAAGCTTGAAGGTTTTGCCAGCAAGCACGGCCCGGACTTCTACGGCCTGCCGCGCAACACCGACACCATTACCCTGGTTCGTGAAGACTGGACCGCCCCAAGCAGCTTGCCGTTCGGCGAGCAGACCGTTATCCCGCTGCGCGCCGGTGAACAACTGCGCTGGCGCCTGCTGGAGGAAACTGCGTGAGTGAAGATCTGTACGACGACCAGGAAGGTCCAAGCGGTGGCCCACGCCACCCGATGGCGGAACGTTTTCGTGGTTACCTGCCGGTTGTAGTGGATGTCGAAACCGGCGGTTTCAACAGTGCCACCGACGCCCTGCTGGAAATTGCCGCAGTAACCATCGGCATGGATGAAAAAGGCTTCCTGTTCCCGGAGCACACCTACTTCTTCCGGGTCGAACCGTTCGAAGGTGCCAACATCGAACAGGCCGCCCTGGAGTTCACCGGGATCAAGCTCGATCACCCACTGCGCATGGCCGTCAGCGAAGAGTCGGCGCTGACCGATATCTTCCGTGGCGTACGCAAGGCGCTGAAGGCCAATGGCTGCAAGCGGGCGATCCTGGTTGGCCACAACAGCAGCTTTGACCTGGGCTTCCTCAACGCGGCGGTGGCGCGCCACGATATGAAACGCAACCCGTTTCATCCGTTCTCCAGCTTCGACACCGCGACCCTGGCCGGTCTTGCCTATGGCCAGACCGTGCTGGCCCGTGCCTGCCAGAGTGCCGACATCGATTTCGACGGTCGTGAGGCCCACTCGGCACGTTACGACACCGAGAAGACTGCCGAGCTGTTCTGCGGCATCGTCAATCGCTGGAAGGAAATGGGCGGCTGGCAGGACTTCAACGACTGAAGCCTTGCTGAACCCATAAAAAAACCGGCCATCAAGGCCGGTTTTTTTTATCGCTCGCTATTACAGCTTGCCAGCGTTCTCGCTCAGGTAAGCAGCAACGCCTTCAGGCGAAGCGGTCATGCCCTTGTCGCCTTTTTTCCAGTTGGCAGGGCAGACTTCGCCGTGCTCTTCGTGGAATTGCAGGGCGTCGACCAGACGCAGCAGCTCGTCCATGTTGCGGCCCAGTGGCAGGTCGTTGACGATCTGCGAACGGACAACGCCTTTGTCGTCGATCAGGAACGCGCCACGGAAAGCAACGCCGCCTTCGGACTCAACGTCGTAGGCCTTGGCGATTTCGTGCTTCATGTCAGCAGCCATGATGTACTGCACCTGACCGATGCCACCGGCATTGATCGGGGTGTTGCGCCAGGCGTTGTGGGTGAAGTGCGAGTCGATCGACACCGCGATCACTTCAACGTTGCGGTCGCGGAACTCAGCCATGCGGTGATCCAGAGCGATCAGCTCGGACGGGCAGACGAAGGTGAAGTCCAGCGGGTAGAAGAACACCAGGCCGTACTTGCCTTTGATGGCCGAAGCCAGGTTGAAGCTGTCGACGATTTCGCCATTGCCCAGTACGGCTGGAACAGTGAAGTCCGGGGCAGTTTTGCCAACGAGTACGCTCATTCGATATCTCCTGATGGTTGAAACAGCTGTGCAGGCTGGCATAAGCCACCTGACAGAGCAAAGGTCGGCCATGATACACCGCCTGACGCTGCTCGCCGAATTTCAGGCCCTGCACCTTTGAAAGCTGCCGCTGGTCGCTCTGACCCAAAGTCTGGCACATTGTGCTTTGACAAGCATTCTCATTAACATTAAGCTTCTTCGCATTGAGCCTTTACCAGCGATGGTCTGCCCTATGTATGTGTGTCTTTGTGTTGGTGTAACCGACGGACAGATCCGCGATGCGATCTATGAAGGATGCTGCAGCTACAAGGAAGTCAGAAGCGCCACCAACGTGGCGAGCCAGTGTGGCAAATGTGCCTGCCTGGCCAAGCAGGTTGTGCGTGAAACCCTGACCGAACTGCAGGTCAGCCAGGCTATCCTGCCCTACCCTGTGGATTTTACTGCAGCGTAAAAACAGCCCATTCTAAGAACCGGACCCCGTGTCCGGTTTTTTTATGCCTGTAATTCAATAAGTTAGGGGTATAACGCGGAACACAAACATTCTTATTCCTATTAATTTTCATTTATTATTCAATAACTTAGGTTTGACAGTCGAAGTTACGGGGCTCAAACTCTTGCTTATAGGCACACTTATAGGGCAGGACCCCATCATGAAAGGCGACGTTAGCGTCATCCAGCATCTCAACAAGATCCTCGGAAACGAGCTGGTCGCAATCAACCAATACTTCCTGCATGCGCGCATGTATGAAGACTGGGGTCTGGATAAGCTCGGCAAGCACGAGTACAAGGAATCCATCGATGAAATGAAGCACGCTGACAAACTGATCAAGCGTATTCTGTTTCTCGAAGGCATTCCCAACGTCCAGGACCTGGGCAAGCTGCTGATTGGTGAACACACCAAAGAAATGCTCGAATGCGACCTGAAAATCGAGCAGAAAGGTCTGACCGACCTCAAGGCCGCTATCGCCCACTGTGAAACCGTTGGCGACTTCGGCAGCCGCGAGCTGCTTGAAGACATCCTCGAGTCCGAGGAAGAACATATCGACTGGCTGGAAACCCAGCTGAGCCTGATCGACAAAGTCGGTCTGGAAAACTACCTGCAGTCGCAGATGGGCGAGTAATGTGGGAGCGGGCTTGCCCCGCGAAGCGATGTGACTAACAAATCGCCATCGCGGGGCAAGCCCGCTCCCACCGCCAACAAAAAAGCCCCGCATTGCGGGGCTTTTTTTTCACCAAACCTGTAATCAGGCCTTGGCCGCCTCAGCCTTGGCTGCAGCTTCCTTGATCAGGGTCTGCAGTTCGCCGTTGGCAAACATTTCAGCCATGATGTCGGAACCGCCAACCAGCTCACCGGCAACCCACAGCTGTGGGAAAGTCGGCCAGTTGGCATATTTTGGCAGGTTGGCGCGGATTTCCGGGTTCTGCAGGATATCCACGTAAGCGAATTTCTCGCCACAACCCATCACGGCTTGCGCCGCCTTGGCCGAAAAGCCGCACTGCGGGGCATTCGGCGAGCCTTTCATGTAAAGCAGAATGGTGTTGTTAGCAATCTGCTCTTTGATTGTTTCAATGATATCCATGAAGCACCTCGCGGCTGAACTTTCCGACCTGGTTGTCGGCACGGTGACGCATTGTATCGGAAAGCCGAGCTTGACGCTCGGCCTTGCCGATATCAGGCGGCAACCACCTGCACCGGCACGCCATTGAGCGCTGCATTGCCTGAAACCGTATCCACTTGGCGTTCGTCGGTCAGGTCATTGGCACTGGCGCCAGGCTGGCTGCAGGCAATGTCCATACGCACGCCTGCACGGGCATGACCAAAGCCATGAGGCAGGCTGACCACCCCGGGCATCAGATCGCTGCAGGCCTGTACCTCGACCTCAATGCTGCCGACCCGCGAACTGACCCTGACCCGCTGCCCATCCTGCAACTGCCGCCCTGCCAGGTCATCCGGGTGCATCAGCAGTTGATGACGCGGTTTACCCTTCACCAGACGGTGATAGTTGTGCATCCAGGAATTGTTACTGCGTACATGTCGGCGACCGATCAACAGCAACTGCCCAGGCTCGGCCGGCTGCTGAGCGGCAAATCGCTGCAAATCGCCAAGAATCTGCGCAGGTGCCGCCTGGATACGCTGGTTGGCAGTTTTCAGACGGCCAGCAAGGTTCGGTTGCAGCGGCCCCAGATCAATACCGTGAGGGTACTCAGCCAAGGTCTCTATCGATAGGTTGAAGGACGATCTCTCGCCATAAGGTCCAAGGCGCAAGCCACTGTCGATCATCTGCGCCGGAGGCGCAGTGGGCTTCAGAGGTTTGTCGCTGAGTGCGGCGTAGGCCTTGGCCAGGCCCACTAAGATCTCCCAGTCATGCAGCGCGCCTTCCGGTTTGGGCAGTATCGCCCGGTTGAAGCGGCTGATATTGCGCACCGCCAACAGGTTGAAGGTGGTGTCGTAGTGATCGTTCTCCAGCGCCGAGGTGGACGGCAGGATCAGGTCGGCGTAACGCGTGGTTTCGTTGATGTAGAGGTCGATGCTGAGCATGAACTCAAGTCCGCCCAGCGCACGCTCCAGCTGCCGGCCGTTGGGCGTGGACAACACCGGGTTGCCAGCCACAGTCACCAGGGCGCGTACCTGCCCCTCCCCTTCGCACAGCATCTCTTCGGCCAGCGCCACCACCGGCAGCTCACCGCCGTACTCCGGCAAGCCGGAGACCCGGCTCTGCCACGCGTTGAAATGGCCACCTGCGGTGCTCGCGACCAGATCCACCGCCGGCTGCGTGCACAAGGCACCGCCAACCCGGTCAAGGTTGCCGCTGACCAGGTTGATCAGTTGCACCAGCCAGTGGCAAAGCGTGCCGAAAGCCTGGGTCGATACCCCCATCCGGCCGTAGCACACCGCTTTGTCGGCAGCTGCAAAGTCACGCGCCAGTTGCCGGATGACCAGCGCATCGACGCCGCACAGGGGGGCCATCGACTCGGCAGTGAACGGCGCTATGGCCATACGCACTTCGTCCAGGCCATCGACCGGCAATGCCGAAGCACGCTCCAGGCCTTCGGCAAACAAGGTGTTGAGCATGGCGCACAGCAGCGCGGCATCTGCTCCAGGCCGGATAAATACATGCTGGTCAGCCATGGCTGCGGTTTCACTGCGCCGCGGATCGACGACGACCAGTTTGCCGCCCCGGGCCTGAATCGCCTTGAGGCGCTTTTCGACATCCGGCACGGTCATGATGCTGCCGTTGGACGCCAAGGGGTTGCCGCCGAGGATCAGCATGAAATCGGTATGGTCGATATCCGGAATCGGCAGCAACAGGCCATGGCCATACATCAGGTAGCTGGTCAGGTGGTGCGGTAACTGGTCGACCGAGGTGGCGGAAAATCGATTACGGGTCTTGAGTAGCCCGAGGAAGTAGTTGCTGTGGGTCATCAGCCCATAGTTGTGCACGCTGGGGTTGCCTTGGTAGACCGCCACGGCGTTCTGCCCATGGGCCTGCTGGACGGCCCAGAGCTTTTGCGCGGCCAGCGCGAAGGCTTCGTCCCAGCCAATCGCCTGCCAGCTGTCGCCTATCCGCTTGTGCGGTGCGCGCAGCCGGTCAGGGTCGTTCTGGATGTCTTGCAGGGCCACGGCTTTGGGGCAGATATGGCCGCGGCTGAAGCTGTCCTGGGGATCACCCTTGATCGAACTGATGCGTGGCTCTGCACCGGGCTCCTGAGTGGTTTCAATGGTCAAGCCACAGATGGCTTCACACAGGTGACAGGCACGGTGATGCAAGGTCTTGTTCATGGCCACCTCTTCCGGGTGTCTGGTAATCCGCCTGACTATGGGCCTGAGCGTGCATGGCGACCAGCGAGTTTCGCCATGTGAATCTACCGGCATCAGGCGCAGCGATTCGCGCGGGTGTTTGCCAAGGCCTCAGCGGGCAGTGTAAAACCCTTGTGTAGCAAACAAAAAAAACGGCCCGCCAATGGGTTACGACACTGCCAGCAATACACACAGTGCACGCCCCACTTGGTATGACGCGACATTTAATTATAGTATTGCGTCTTCCCTTATTTCGTCGCCCCGTGCGGCTTTCGCCGCAGGTCACTTCCGTTGTTTCTGAAAACCGGCATTGTTGATCTGCGGTCTGTTGCAAAAAGGTAGTCAAACATGAGCGCTAGGCACTTTCTCTCCCTGATGGATTTCACACCCGACGAACTGCTCAGTGTGATCCGTCGAGGCATCGAGCTGAAGGACCTGCGTAACCGCGGCGTACTGTTCGAACCCCTGAAAAACCGCGTGCTGGGGATGATCTTCGAGAAGTCCTCGACCCGTACCCGGCTGTCGTTCGAAGCCGGCATGATCCAGCTCGGCGGCCAGGCCATCTTCCTGTCCCCGCGCGACACCCAACTGGGCCGTGGCGAGCCGATCGGCGACTGCGCCATCGTCATGTCGCGCATGCTCGATGCGGTGATGATCCGTACCTTTGCCCACAGCACCCTGACCGAGTTCGCCGCCAATTCCCGCGTGCCGGTAATCAATGGCCTGTCGGACGACCTGCACCCGTGCCAATTGCTGGCCGACATGCAGACTTTCCTCGAGCATCGCGGCGCAATCCAGGGCAAGACCGTGGCCTGGATCGGCGACGGCAACAACATGTGCAACAGCTATATAGAAGCGGCGATCCAGTTCGACTTCCAACTGCGCATCGCTTGCCCGGCCGAATACGAGCCCAACCCGGAGTTTCTGGCCAAGGCCGGTGACCGCGTGCAGATCTTCCGTGAACCCAAGGATGCCGTGCAGGGTGCGCACCTGGTGAGCACCGATGTCTGGACTTCCATGGGTCAGGAAGAGGAAACTGCACGGCGTCTGGCCTTGTTCGCGCCTTACCAGGTAACCCGCGAACTGCTCGACCTGGCAGCACCCGATGCCCTGTTCATGCACTGCTTGCCCGCCCACCGTGGCGAGGAAATCAGCCTTGACCTGCTCGACGACCCACGCTCGGTCGCCTGGGATCAGGCTGAAAACCGTCTGCATGCACAGAAGGCGCTTCTCGAATTTCTTGTTGAACCGGCCTATCACCACGCATGAGTCAACCTTTACTGCTTAACCTGCGCAACCTCGCCTGCGGCTATGGCGAGCAGCGCATCGTCCAGAACCTCAACCTGCACCTCAACGCTGGCGACATCGGTTGCCTGCTGGGCTCGTCGGGGTGTGGCAAGACCACCACCTTGCGCGCCATCGCCGGCTTCGAGCCGGTGCATGAGGGTGAGATCCAGCTAGCGGGCGAGGTCATCTCCAAGGCCGGCTTCACCCTGGCACCGGAGAAACGCAGGATCGGCATGGTGTTCCAGGACTATGCGCTGTTCCCGCACCTGACGGTCGCCGAGAACATCGCATTCGGCATCGGCAAGCACCCGCAGCAGCAACAGGTCGTGGCCGAAATGCTCGAACTGGTCAAGCTTGGCGGGCTTGGCAAACGCTACCCGCACGAGCTTTCCGGCGGCCAGCAACAGCGCGTGGCCCTGGCCCGCGCACTGGCCCCCGAGCCGCAACTGCTGTTGCTCGACGAGCCTTTCTCCAACCTCGACGTGGAGCTGCGCCGGCGCCTCAGCCATGAGGTCCGCGACATTCTCAAGAGCCGTGGCACCAGTGCCATTCTGGTCACACACGACCAGGAGGAGGCCTTTGCCGTCAGTGATCACGTCGGCGTGTTCAAGGAAGGTCGCCTGGAGCAGTGGGATACCCCCTACAACCTCTATCACGAACCCCTCACGCCCTTCGTCGCCAGCTTCATTGGCCAGGGCTACTTCATTCGTGGCCAGCTAACCAGCCCGGAGTCGGTGCAAACCGAACTGGGCGAGCTGCATGGCAACCGCGCCTATACCTTCACCCCTGGCTGCGCGGTCGATGTGCTGTTGCGTCCAGACGACATCATTCACGCCCCGCACAGCGCTCTCAAGGCACTGATCACCGGCAAGAGCTTCCTCGGCGCCTCGACCCTCTATCGCCTGCAACTGCCGACCGGCAGCCAGCTTGAAGCGATTTTCCCTAGCCATATCGACCATCAGGTCGGGGCCGAGGTAGGCATTGAAGTGGCCGCAGATCACCTGGTGCTGTTTGCCGTACCGGGCAGTGTGGCGGCGCAGCTGCCGGTGCCGGAGAACGGTGTTCGGCGCTATAGCTCGGCGCTCTGATACCAGCCATCGCGGGGCAAGCCCGCTCCCACGGTGATGGCACTTGTGGGAGCGGGCTTGCCCCGCGATGCTTTTTACAGACTCAACGTACCGCTAGCTACCCGCCGGGCATAACCACCAATTTTCACCCGCTCACCCTCCAGCCGACAGAACAGCTCTCCGCCGCGACTGGAACACTGAAAGGCGTGCAGTTCAGCCTTACCCAAGCGCTCAGCCCAATAGGGAATCAGACAGCAGTGGGTCGAACCAGTCACCGGATCTTCGGGAATACCGATCCCCGGAGCAAAGTACCGCGACACAAAGTCATACTTCTCGCCCCGCGCCGTGACGATCACGCCCAATCCAGGCAATTGCGCCAGCGCCGCCATGTCCGGTGTGCAGTCGCGTACCGCTTGTTCAGACTCAAGTACCACCAGCAATTCCTTGGTCTGCAGCACCTCCAGCACCGGACAGCCTAAAGCCTCGGCAACCGGTAATGGCCGACTTACCGGTTGCGGATCGATACGTGGAAAGTCCAGCAGTAATCGCCCATGTTCACGGCTCACGCTCAAGGGTCCGGACTGACTCTGGAACAGCAGGCGCTCGCTCGGCACCTGGTAGACCTCCAGCAGCACATGGGCACTGGCCAGGGTCGCGTGACCACACAAGGGGACTTCAGTGGTGGGGGTAAACCAGCGAATCTGCCACTGCGCGCCATCCGCCACCACAAAGGCGGTTTCGGCAAGGTTGTGTTCAGCGGCGATCTGCTGCATCAGCTCATCGCTGAGCCAATGGTCGAGGCGGTAGACCATGGCCGGATTGCCGGCAAAGGGACGCTCACTGAAGGCGTCGACCTGATGAAATTCCAGCTGCATGCGACGACTCTCTCTGTTCTGGGACAGTGAGCATGCCCGTAACCCGGCAGTGGCTAACAGAGACAGAGTCGTCGGATTTTCAGCATACAGTTGTCAGTCGCGGGCGATGGCGGCGAACGTTGCCTGCGTGTGTTCAGCCAGCACCGCCGCCGCCAGCTCCACTTCCAGCCCGCGCCGCCCGGCACTGACAAAAATCGTTTCAAAAGATTGAGCGGACTGATCAATAAAGGTGCGCAGGCGTTTCTTCTGGCCCAGCGGACTGATCCCGCCCAACAGGTAGCCTGTGGAACGCTGGGCCGCTGCCGGATCGGCCATCTCGCATTTCTTCACCCTGGCCGCGTGGGCAAGGCCCTTCAGATCGAGACTACCGATCACCGGGACCACCGCTACCAGCAATTCACCCTTTTCACTGCTAGCCAGCAAGGTCTTGAACACCCGCACCGGCTCAAGATTGAGCTTCTCCGCGGCTTCGAGCCCGTAGGACGCCGCTTTGGGATCATGTTCATAACTGTGAATGTGATGTTCGGCGCGAAGCTTTTTCAGCAGATCCAGGGCGGGGGTCATGCGGGACTCCAAACAGAAAGTGAATAGCATTTCGCCGGTTACTTTAGGACAAAACGACCTCCTCGAACCACTAAGCCTCACCCTCAACCAGCCAATCAGGCGCCGGAACGATTCAGCATCAGCACGTTGCCAATAGTCAGTTTGTGAACACCAGTTCACTTTCGACCTTTGACATAAGCGTTTCTTGTCTATATTTTTTCGATTCTGAATATAGCAATGCACCGAACAGGTGCGTTTTTTGCCGCCTGCCTGACCGAAATGGGGATTTCTGTCGGGCTTTTGTCGAGCGCTCACTGCGCCTCACAACAACAAAAACCGAGGTAACGAATGACGACAGCTCTGCGACAACCCACCTTATCCAGCCAATGCATGGCCGAATTCCTCGGCACCGCCCTGCTGATCTTTTTCGGTACCGGCTGCGTGGCTGCGCTCAAAGTCGCGGGTGCCAGCTTCGGCCTGTGGGAAATCAGCATCATCTGGGGCGTCGGCGTAAGCATGGCGATCTACCTGACCGCCGGGGTCTCCGGCGCTCACCTCAACCCTGCAGTGAGCATCGCCTTGTGGCTGTTCGCCGGGTTCGAGAAGCACAAATTACCGTTCTACATCGTCGCCCAGATCGCCGGGGCCTTCTGCGGCGCCGCGCTGGTCTATACGCTGTACAGCAACCTGTTCTTCGATTACGAACAAACCCATGCCATGGTTCGTGGCAGCCAGGCCAGCCTTGAGCTGGCTTCAGTGTTCTCCACCTACCCACACCCGGCGCTGTCCACCGGCCAGGCATTTCTGGTCGAGGTGATCATCACTGCCGTACTGATGGCGGTGATCATGGCCCTGACCGACGACAACAATGGTCTGCCCCGCGGGGCCATGGCACCGTTACTGATCGGTCTGTTGATTGCCGTGATCGGCAGCGCCATGGGGCCGCTGACCGGCTTTGCAATGAACCCGGCCCGTGATCTGGGGCCCAAGCTGATGACATTCCTCGCCGGATGGGGCGAAGTCGCCTTTACTGGCGGTCGTGACATTCCCTATTTCCTGATTCCGATTTTTGCGCCGATCATAGGGGCGAGCCTTGGTGCCGCCCTGTACCGCGGTGTGATCGCCCGCAACCTGCCGGTTGCCGAGAGCGAGAGCCCCCAGACCGACGCCAACCCTCAGGGCAAGACCCAGGCATCCTGATGCCGAACGGGCGAGCCAGGCTCGCCCTGCCCTGATAACTACCCAATTAAGTGCAAGGCCAACGACATGACAGACACCCAGAACAAGAACTACATCATTGCCCTTGACCAAGGCACGACCAGTTCACGGGCTATCATTTTCGACCGCGATGCCAACGTGGTAGGCACCTCGCAACGTGAATTCGCACAACATTACCCGCAAGCGGGCTGGGTCGAACACGACCCCATGGAAATCTTCGCCACCCAGAGCGCGACCATGGTCGAAGCCCTGGCCCAGGCCGGCCTGAGCCATGACCAGGTGGCCGCCATCGGCATCACCAACCAGCGTGAAACCACCGTGGTCTGGGACAAGGAAACCGGCCGCCCGGTGTACAACGCCATCGTCTGGCAATGCCGCCGCAGCACCGAGATCTGCGAACAGCTCAAGCGTGATGGCCTGCAGGAGTACATCCGCGAAACCACCGGCCTGGTCACCGACCCGTACTTTTCCGGCACCAAACTCAAGTGGATCCTCGACAACGTCGAGGGCGCCCGTGAGCGCGCCGAGCGCGGCGATCTGCTGTTCGGTACCGTCGACAGCTGGCTGATCTGGAAATTCTCCGGCGGCAAGGTGCATGTAACCGACTACACCAACGCCTCGCGGACCATGCTCTTCAACATCCACACCCTGGAGTGGGATGCGAAGATGCTTGAGGTGCTGAACATTCCTCGGCAGATGCTGCCCGAGGTGCGCAGCTCCTCTGAAGTCTACGGCCGCACCAAGAGCGGTATCGCCATCGCCGGTATCGCTGGCGACCAGCAGGCGGCGTTGTTCGGTCAGATGTGCGTGGAACCGGGCCAGGCCAAGAACACCTACGGCACCGGTTGCTTCCTGCTGATGAACACCGGCGACAAGGCGGTGAAGTCCTCCCACGGCCTGCTCACCACCATCGCCTGCGGCCCTCGTGGCGAAGTGGCTTATGCCCTGGAAGGTGCCGTGTTCAACGGTGGCTCCACCGTACAATGGCTGCGTGACGAACTGAAAATCGTCAATGACGCCCATGACACCGAGTACTTCGCCAGCAAGGTCAAGGACAGCAACGGCGTTTACCTGGTGCCGGCCTTCACCGGTCTCGGCGCACCGTACTGGGACCCTTACGCCCGTGGTGCGCTGTTCGGCCTGACCCGCGGGGTCAAAGTCGATCACATCATCCGCGCCGCGCTGGAATCGATCGCCTACCAGACCCGTGATGTCCTCGATGCCATGCAGCAGGACTGCGGCCAGCGTCTGAGCGAGCTGCGCGTGGACGGTGGTGCGGTAGCCAACAATTTCCTCATGCAATTCCAGGCCGACATTCTCGGCACCTGTGTCGAGCGCCCGCAAATGCGCGAAACCACCGCCCTCGGCGCCGCCTACCTGGCGGGCCTGGCTTGCGGTTTCTGGAGCAGCCTGGATGAACTGCGCGGCAAAGCGATCATCGAGCGTGAGTTCAGCCCGCAGCTGGATGAAGCGGCCAAAGAAAAGCTGTATGCCGGCTGGTTGAAGGCAGTGGATCGCACGCGGGACTGGGAACCGCACGAGGAATAAGACTTTCGCGGGGCAAGCCCGCTCCCACAGGGAATCATCAACACCCGGTGGGAGCGGGCTTGCCCCACGATCGCTTTGGTCGACTGGCCGCCAGCCATTTCCTCCGGCATCATGGCGCAATTTGCCTGGCAGCCCAAAAGGACCGCCCATGAATCTGCCCCCTCGCCAACAACAAATCCTCGAACTGGTCCGCGAACGCGGCTATGTCAGTATCGAAGAAATGGCGCAGTTGTTCGTCGTCACCCCGCAAACCATCCGCCGTGATATCAACCAGCTTGCCGAAGTCAATCTGCTGCGCCGCTACCACGGTGGTGCCGCCTATGATTCCAGCATCGAGAACACCGCCTACGCCATGCGCGCCGATCAGATGCGCGACGAGAAGCAGCGGATCGCCGAAGCCATCGCCGCACAGATTCCTGACCACGCCTCGTTGTTCATCAACATCGGCACCACCACCGAATCCATCGCCCGCGCCCTGCTCAATCACAACCACCTGAAGATCATCACCAACAACCTGCACGTGGCCTCGATCCTCAGCGCCAAGGATGATTTCGAAGTGCTGCTGGCCGGTGGCAACGTACGCCGAGACGGTGGTGTGGTGGGCCAGGCCAGTGTCGACTTCATCAACCAGTTCAAGGTCGATTTCGCCCTGGTCGGTATCAGCGGCATCGACGAAGACGGCAGCCTGCTGGATTTCGACTATCAGGAAGTACGGGTTTCCCAGGCGATCATTGCCAATGCCCGTCAGGTGATCCTCGCCGCCGACTCCAGCAAGTTCGGACGCAACGCCATGGTGCGCCTGGGCTCGATCAGCCTGATCGATTGCCTGGTCACCGACCAGGCGCCGGTGCCCGCCCTCACTCAGCTGCTCAATCAGTACAAGATTCGCCTGGAAGTGGTCTGAGTCTGTAACGGCTGCCACCGCAACGGTGGCAGCGAAAATGTTCGTTATTTTTCATTTAATTGTCATCCGATCAGTATTTTCTATGGAAAGCGACTGGCAGGCAGCATTCTGTTGCGCTAGTATTTTCGAAAATGAACATAAATGTTCAAATTCGATGTTAGAAAGTCTTTGAGGAAGCCTCCCGTGCCGCAATCCAGCTTGTCATCGCCCGCCCTTGCCGATATCTATGACCTCGCCGTTATCGGCGGTGGCATCAACGGTGTGGGTATCGCCGCCGATGCGGCCGGTCGCGGCCTGTCTGTGTTCCTCTGCGAAAAAGACGACCTCGCCAGCCACACCTCGTCGGCTAGCAGCAAGCTGATTCACGGCGGCCTGCGCTACCTGGAACACTACGAATTCCGCCTGGTGCGCGAAGCCCTGGCCGAGCGTGAAGTCCTGCTGGCCAAAGCCCCGCACATCGTCAAACCGATGCGTTTCGTCCTCCCGCACCGCCCACACCTGCGTCCGGCCTGGATGATCCGTGCCGGCCTGTTCCTTTACGATCACCTGGGCAAGCGCAAGCAACTCGGTGCCTCACGCGGCCTGCGTTTCGGTCCGGGCAACCCGCTCAAACCGGCGATTACCCGCGGTTTCGAATACGCCGATTGCGCCGTGGACGACGCCCGCCTGGTGGTACTCAACGCCATGGCCGCCCGTGAGCACGGGGCAGACATTCGTACCCGTACGCGTTGTGTCAGCGCACAGCGTGTCGATGGCGTATGGAATGTACTGCTGGAACATGCTGACGGCAGCCAGCAGTCGATCAAGGCCCGCGCCCTGATCAATGCCGCCGGCCCTTGGGTAGCCAAATTCATCCAGGATGACCTCAAGCTCGACGCGCCATACGGCATTCGCCTGATCCAGGGCAGCCACCTGATCGTGCCGAAACTGTACGACGGCGAGCATGCCTATATCCTGCAGAACGAAGACCAGCGGATCGTGTTCGCCATTCCGTACCTGGAGCGCTTCACCCTGATCGGCACCACTGACCGCGAATACACCGGCGACCCGGCCAAAGTCGCAATCACTGAAGGCGAAACCGACTACCTGCTCAAAGTGGTCAACGAGCACTTCAATCATCAGCTCAGCCGCGCCGATATCCTGCACACCTACGCCGGTGTGCGCCCGCTGTGCAATGACGAATCCGACAACCCGTCGGCGGTGACCCGCGACTACACCCTGGCACTCTCCTCCAGCACCGGCGAAGCGCCGTTGCTGTCGGTGTTCGGCGGCAAGCTGACCACCTACCGCAAGCTGGCCGAATCGGCCATGGCCCAGCTCGCGCCGTTCTTCACCCAGATGCGCGGCAGCTGGACGGCCAGCGCACCACTGCCGGGTGGCGAAGACATGACCACTCCGCAAGCCTTGACCGACGCCATCCTCGCCCGTTGTGGCTGGCTGCCGGCAGAAATCGCCAAGCGCTGGGCCCTCACTTATGGCAGCCGCGTCTGGCGCCTGCTCGAAGGCGTACAAGGCCCGGCAGACCTGGGCGACGCCATTGGCGGCGGCTTGTTCACCCGTGAGGTGGACTATCTGTGCAACGAAGAGTGGGCTGTCAGCGCCGATGACATTCTCTGGCGCCGCAGCAAGCTGGGCTTGTTCACTACAGCTGCGGAGCAACAGGCACTGCGGGAATACCTCCAGCGCCTGGAATTGAATCGAGCGCGCGTGCAGGCGGCCTGAAGTCCGCGTGACAGGGCCGGGCCGCTGCGGCGGCCCGGCTTATCCCTACTGGATCGGCCAGCGCACATAGGCTTCCCGGGTCAACTCCAGAAACAGCTCCCGCTCAGCTACGTTGAGTTCATGCATCAAGGCCCTGCTTTGCTCCAGGTAGGCCTGCTCGCTGATTTCCCCAGCCTCGACTTGCACCCAGTAATCCGCTAAAGGCACCTGGTATGCATCAACCAGCGCCGTAAAACGATTGAGGTAAGTGCCGCGCAGGTGTTCCTGCCAAAAATCACGACCGGCCAAGGCCTCTGCCAGGCTATCGTTGGTCTCGGCCAGCAACACGGCCACCCTCGCGTTATTCAGATCTGCAGCCGTCACGCCACTGTAAGCCTCGTAATGCATGCTGCTCGGCTGCCCTGGCAATCCAAGCGTACGAGCCAGTCTGAGCCGATAGGTGAGGTAGACCTCAATGTCGTCGACTTCACCACCACCGCTCAGCCATCCGCTGGCACGCAGCTCCCGAATCCGTTGGGCGGCAATCGAGTCGACCTGATCAAGGCGGAACAGCGAGCGCCCCACCTGCATCAATGGCACTTCACTCTGCGCCAGGGACAAGCCTGCGGTCTGTTGATGGATAATCACCCGGACCTGCATCTGACTGACGATCAACAGCAATCGGTCTTCGCAGGTACGCCTGCCACCAGCCAGGAGGAACAGCTGTTCACGCACCTCACTGTTCTCGTAACAAGCATCCATGACCTGCCACATGCGCATCCTGTAGTAGAGCGGGTGCCGCTGAAAATCAGAGGATTGCGCAAAGTCGCGAAGAAAACGGAAGAAACCCTCCGACCCTGGCTCCTCTTTCAGGGCAAGCCACCGGGCATCTCGCTGGACGCGCAGCGCGCCGGTAGAGCCGACCAACCAACGCTCCCGCTCGGCTTCCTGCACCAGTTGATGACGGAACGAGAGGTTATGACTAACGCCAGAGTTCGATGCGCTGGATGAAGTCGACGCCTCGCCGAGAAACTGCTCACTGGCTGTATCCAGCGGATTGTCGTGCAAAGACACACGCTCTACCCGCAACCGCAAACCATGGAGTTCCTGATTCAACTGACGCAGCTGGTTGTCGCGCATGTCGGTAAGCCCTCGCCAGGGCAACTGCTGGACCCTTGCCGGAAACTCGCTCAGACCGGTGGCGCGCAGGCTCAAATCCCGCAGGTGCACCAGCGCACTTACATCGGGTGCCACACCCAGTGGATTGTGCCCAAGGTCAAGCTGCTGCAGGTTGGTCAATGCCCGCAGACGCAGATTTGCTGCGTTACTCATGACGATCTGGTTGTTGCTCAGACGCAACCACCTCAATGCACTGAGTTGCTCGATGCCTGCTGGAAGGGTCGAAAGCTGGTTGTCACGTAGATCAAGTGAAACCAGCCTTGGAAAACGCGGCAGGAAGTCGGCATCAAGCGCCGAAAGATTCATATTGCGCAGCTTAAGACGGGTCACATGCCCGAAGTCCACATCCTCCGGGAGCGAGGGTAGCCGACCGACACGTTCGCCTTCGATTTCCAGTGAGTAACCGCCATCCTCAAGCGTCTCCCCCTTGCGCCGCCAGCAACGACGCAATTTATCGGATACCCGCTGGCGCCTGAGTAAATCCAGAGCACTACCGTGCTCTTCGCGCCACTGCCGAAGCACTACGCGCAAACGCGCCAGCTGACTGTGCAACTGATGAGTGTGCTCCCAAAGAGCGACCTCGCGTTGCTCCAGCGCCAACAGATAATGGTGCAACTGGTAATCGTCCAGCGTCGGGAACACCTGGCGGATGGCACGCCTGATCGCCACACGGCTGCCTGTACCACGACCGCTGAGCGGATAGCCAAGACGTCCGTCGCCAAAACGCAGCGGCGGTCGCACACCTCCTCCGATCGGCGCCTGGCCGATCAGTCGCGAGACCAGTTCGCGATCGCTACTGGCCTGCTTCACCAGTGCATCGCTCAAGCTTTTTTTGCCAAGCAGCGGGCCGCCGAGCGCCACCTTCTGCCCTTCGTCCAAGCTCAGCAACAGGGCTTCTGCCAGGCCGTCTGTCTCCGCGGCCATAGGCAGCAGCCGTCCTGATGCGTCATGGATGCCGTAGCCCTTGTCGCCCCTGACAACGCACATGACCTGTTCAGCCTTTTCCGAACCTATTTGCGCCTGCAATGCGCCAGCGGGATGGTCAACACGTACTTCGATCCTCACCGAGTCGGGCCAGGGTGCCAGGTGGTCGATAAGCCCCAACGCCAGCTTTTCCGTGTCGGCAGTGGCTGCCTGGGGTTGACGCAAACCAGCACAGGCGCGGTCAAGACGACTGTCGCGTATGTACCAGCGCGCTCTTTCGGCCAGGGCCAACGGAACCCGTCTGGTACTGAGCATCTGCTCGACCTGATGACTATCGATCTGCTCGACGATTTCCGTTGCGCCGCGTATCGACAGGCCCGCAAAGTCACGCCGTAGCACGGCGACTGAGGCCTGCTCCAGCATCTGCCGGGATGCCACCAGCGTTTCAAATGCCTCACCCCGCACCTCAGGAAATTGCTGATGCAACCGGTAACGCTCCATAGCGTCCTGCAACCGCGCCGGCGCAGGTGCATTCTCCAGATGCAGACGGCGCAACCGTGACTCGTCGAAGCCGGTGCTTTCCAGCACGGTCTGGGCCTCATCGTCCGTCATATCAGCCAGGCTTGAGCCCAGCCGTTGCAACAGATGGGTGGCACCAGCCCATTCCTGTGGCAGTTCCAGCACATGGCGCCAGCCACCCGCACCGTTATGCTCAAGCAAGGGACCCGACACATCGCTGTGCTGTGGATGGCGAATTCGTAGTGTCCCGCTGAGCTCACTGCCCTGTACCTGGTACGTCCCTTCATGCAGGCGTAAATGCTGTTGACCTTTGCGCTGCGTGTGCTGGCCGACTTTCAATCCGACATTCTTGACCCGATAGGTCGCCATCTCGCCCGTACTGAGTTTCAAGTGACCGGCATCGGTGTAAAGCGGCGAAAGGCCGTCGACGAAGGCCACCCGCTCCAGCAGTTTGCCCACGGCAGAGGCGCCCGCCGCTACCGTAGCGCCGAGCACCACATTTTCAGCAACACCGAACATATGCGCCAATGCCGCCTGGCGATCCCCCAGCTGCCAATCCTGATAGCCCTCATAGACTTCATTGGCGACCTGCAGGACCGCGACTCCGAGCATCACCTCTCCCACCCCCGGGACCAGCAACCCCGCCAGATTCAATAAAGTCAGACCAAGGTTTTCGTACCCCTCCAGCCTTTTGCGTCGCGACTCGGCGTCTTCATCCCCGGTTGGCACGGCCATTACTCGAGCGTCGTCGAGGATTTTTTCTATTCGCAATCGACGCAGATAGGCAAACAAGGGGCCTTCGATGGCGAAATCACGCCCATCGAGCTCAAGCGGCAATTTGCCGTCGCTGGAAGCAAGCAACCCGTTCAACGTGGTGGAAAAGGCAACGCGATCCCGCTCGCTGATGAAGCGGGTGAAAAAAGCCGCATAGTCCGGGGCGCGAAGACGTAAGCCCAACACTTGGTAGAAGGCCCGCCATGATGCATGCTCCTGCAGCGGTTGCTGCGGATCGTCCGGGATCCACACGATGAGGCCTTGCAGAGCTGCATCACTGGTCGGTTCGCGAACCTCCACCACCACAACGCCGTTGATGCGCACGCCCAATACAAACAACTGGCGATACACCAATACTGCGGAATCGGCCGGAACGACAGGTTTGGGAGCGATGACCGGCAGCATCTGCAGGTAGCTGCGGGGGCCGATATGTCCTTTTAGCGCAGCCAGTCGCACCGTGACTTCCAACTGCGCCCGTTGCGCTTCTTCCAACATGTCCTCGATGCGTCGCCGAGCCTGACCGGGCACGCTACCGGGCAAGTCCGCCGGCACCAGATGCTCACGCAAGACTGCCTGGTATTTGCCGCCTACATCCAGTTGCCGGCACAGCCGGGCAAAATCTTCGAACGCAATGGGTAAAGGCGTTCCTGAAGCGTCGAGCAGCGTCACTTGAGTGAACGCCCGGGGCCGGGTTTCCTCATCCGTATAATTGTGCAATGCCGCAGCCAACAGCCGCCGCGACGATATACGGGTGTATTTTGGCGCAGGTGCACTGATGACAACCGGAGGCAGGAACACCTCTTGTGTCACCCGCACTCGGCTGGTGCGCACATTGGTGCTCAACCGATGGCTACTGCGCAGGGCCGCGTCCAGCAATGGCGCGGCAAAGTCGTCCAGCGCCGGAATAGAGCCAAGCAGCTGGTGCAGTTGTTGCTCACTGACTTGCTGCTTGCCCAAGGCACGATGAAGGGCATGCAACTGATCGCTCGTGGCGCTGCTCAGCCAGGCAGGCAGGCGCTTGGCGATCAGGGCATCAATGGAATCTGCAGGGATCAGATTTGAGGTCATGGCGCGTGCTCATTATTGAGAAAGCACCAGAACACCACGCCGAGTCCCTCCCGAAGTGGTAATTACGTCAATCCCTGAAGACACCTGTCGAACAGCCGGATTTCCGAACGCAAAGCATCCACTCATTCGGATATCCGTACGCACCTACCGCAACTGCAAGCGTCAAAAAAGTTTAATCCCCAGTCTTTTCACGGCGTTATGATCAAAGTCAGGGCTTGGCACGACTCATGCTCTACACTCAGTACCCGAATGCGCAACGCTTCATTGCAGTGTTCGCTGAACGAAAGAGCCCGCCAACGGCTCCATAAAAAAAACAACGTCGAGGAAATTTTGATGCGTATCGTTCCCCACCTGTTGGGCGCAGCCATCACGGCCGCTTTGATCAGCATGCCAGTCACCGCCGCAGAGCTGACCGGCACTCTGAAGAAAATCAACGACTCGGGCACCATTACTCTGGGGCACCGCGACGCTTCTATCCCGTTCTCCTACATCGCCGACGCTTCGGGTAAACCCGTCGGTTATTCCCATGACATCCAGCTGGCCATCGTCGAGTCCCTGAAAAAGGACCTGAACAAGCCAGACCTGAACGTCAAATACAACCTGGTCACCTCCCAGACCCGTATTCCGCTGGTACAGAACGGCACCGTTGACGTCGAATGCGGTTCGACCACCAACAACGTCGAGCGCCAGCAGCAAGTGGCCTTCTCGGTCGGTATCTTTGAAGTCGGCACCCGTCTGCTGACCAAAGCACAAGACGGCAAGCCTGAAAACGCCAAGTACAAGGACTTCCCTGACCTGGCAGGCAAGAACGTGGTAACCACCGCCGGTACCACCTCCGAGCGCATCCTCAAGTCGATGAACGCCGACAAGCAGATGAAGATGAACGTCATCTCGGCCAAGGACCACGGCGAATCCTTCCAGATGCTCGAGTCCGGTCGCGCCGTGGCCTTCATGATGGACGACGCGCTGCTCGCCGGTGAAATGGCCAAGGCCAAGGATCCGAAAGGCTGGGCAATCGTCGGCACGCCGCAGTCCTATGAAATCTACGGCTGCATGGTCCGTAAAGATGACCCAGCGTTCAAGGCTGCAGTCGACAAGGCCATCGTCGACCTCTACAAGTCGGGCCAGATCAACAAGATCTACGACAAGTGGTTCAATCAGCCAGTCCCGCCTAAGGGCCTGAACCTGAACTTCCCGATGAGCGACGAGCTCAAGGCGCTGATCGCCAATCCTACCGACAAAGCTGCAGACGAAAAGAAGTCCTGATCCCCAGCTAGTTAGTGTCTAACCTTTCATCCGAGGGTGCCTTGCGCCCTCGGATGCTCGAAGGTGCCCGTGAAACAACTGATCTGAGGGGAGATCCCGATGAATTACAACTGGGACTGGGGCGTATTCTTCAAGTCCACTGGCGTGGGCAGCGAAACCTATCTGGACTGGTACATCACCGGTCTGGGCTGGACCATCGCCATTGCCGTCGCCGCCTGGATCATCGCGTTGCTGCTGGGCTCCGTGCTCGGCGTCATGCGTACTGTCCCGAACCGCGTGGTATCGGGTATCGCCACGTGCTACGTGGAACTGTTTCGTAACGTACCGCTGCTGGTGCAGCTGTTCATCTGGTACTTCCTGGTGCCCGACCTGCTGCCTGAGGGCCTGCAGGAATGGTTCAAACAGGACCTGAATCCAACCACCTCGGCACTGATCAGTGTGGTCATCTGCCTGGGTCTGTTCACCGCTGCGCGTGTCTGCGAACAAGTGCGCACCGGCATCCAGGCGCTGCCGCGCGGCCAGGAAGCCGCCGCTCGCGCCATGGGCTTCAGCCTGCCGCAGATCTACTGGAACGTGCTGCTGCCGCAAGCCTACCGGATCATCATTCCGCCCCTGACCTCAGAGTTTTTGAACGTGTTCAAGAACTCCTCGGTGGCCTCGCTGATCGGCCTGATGGAACTACTGGCGCAAACCAAGCAGACCGCCGAATTTTCGGCCAACCTGTTTGAAGCCTTCACCCTGGCAACGCTGATCTACTTCACCCTGAACATGGGCCTGATGCTGTTGATGCGCATGGTCGAGAAGAAAGTCGCAGTACCCGGCCTGATTTCCGTGGGGGGCAAATAATGGACTTCAGTGGAATCATTCCCGCCCTGCCGGGCCTGTGGAACGGCATGGTCATGACCTTGCAACTGATGGTCATGGGGGTTGTCGGCGGTATCGTGCTGGGCACCATCCTGGCCTTGATGCGGCTGTCGTCGAACAAGTTGCTGGCAAACATCGCCGGTATTTACGTCAACTACTTCCGCTCCATCCCGCTGCTGCTGGTAATCACCTGGTTCTACCTGGCGGTACCCTTCGTGCTGCGCTGGATCACTGGCGAAGATACTCCGATCGGGGCCTTCACCTCCTGCGTCGTGGCCTTCATGATGTTCGAGGCGGCCTACTTCTGCGAAATCGTCCGGGCTGGCGTGCAGTCGATCTCCAAGGGCCAGATGGGTGCTGCCCAGGCGCTGGGCATGACCTACGGTCAGACCATGCGCCTGATCATTCTGCCCCAGGCGTTTCGCAAGATGACCCCGCTGCTGCTGCAGCAGAGCATCATCCTGTTCCAGGACACCTCGCTGGTGTACACCGTCGGCCTGGTCGACTTCCTCAACTCGGCACGTGCCAGTGGCGACATCATCGGACGCTCCAACGAGTTCCTGGTGTTCGCTGGTGCTGTGTACTTCGTCGTCAGCTTCTCCGCTTCGTGGCTGGTCAAGCGTCTGCAGAAAAGGATAACCGTATGATTTCCATCAAGAACGTCAACAAGTGGTACGGCGACTTCCAGGTTCTGACCGACTGCAACACCGAGGTCAAGAAAGGCGAAGTGGTTGTCGTCTGCGGCCCGTCCGGGTCGGGCAAGTCGACCCTGATCAAATGCGTCAACGCCCTGGAGCCTTTCCAGAAAGGTGACATCGTCGTTGATGGCACTTCGATCGCCGATCCGAAAACCAACCTGCCCAAGCTGCGTTCGCGGGTCGGCATGGTGTTCCAGCACTTCGAGCTGTTCCCGCACCTGACCATCACCGAGAACCTGACCATTGCCCAGCGCAAGGTACTCGGTCGCAGCGAAGCCGAAGCCACCAAGAAGGGCCTGGCCCTGCTCGACCGCGTAGGCCTCAGCGCTCACGCCAAGAAGCACCCGGGGCAGCTCTCCGGCGGCCAGCAGCAGCGTGTGGCCATCGCCCGCGCCCTGTCGATGGACCCGATCGTCATGCTGTTCGACGAACCGACCTCGGCACTCGACCCGGAGATGGTCAACGAAGTACTGGATGTAATGGTCGAACTGGCTCACGAAGGCATGACCATGATGTGCGTAACCCACGAGATGGGTTTTGCCCGCAAGGTCGCCAACCGGGTCATTTTCATGGACCAGGGCAAGATCATCGAGGACTGCCAGAAGGAAGCCTTCTTCGGCGACCCGAGCGCGCGCCATGAGCGCACCCAGCACTTCCTCAGCAAAATCCTGCAACACTGAGGTGATGATCAGCACCCTCTGTCCTGCATACGCCGGGCAGAGGATGCTGGTCGTACCAAGGCCACTGTGATGAAATGCGATCCCACGCTCTTTCGCCCAGCCAAGCCTGCCCTTGCCGTGAAACCCCGTTTGATCCGCCAACTGCTGATGCCACCCTTGATCATCCTGCTGATGATCGGCCTGGGTGTGGCCGGCTTCATGATCAGCGAGCACAACGGCATCCGCACCTTGAGCGAATCCGGCGAGCGCCAGCTTGAGCTGCACGCGCGTGGCGTCGAGAGCGAAATCAGCAAGTACACCTACCTGCCCAGCCTGCTGGAACTGGAAAACAGTGTCTCCAGCCTGCTGACCGAACCCGATGGCGAACATCGCCAGACGGTCAACGAGTACCTTGAAGGCCTGAACCGGCGCAGCCGCAGCCGGGCGATCTTTGTCCTCGATACCACTGGCCGGGTCCAGGCCACCAGCAACTGGCGCGATGTCGACAGTTTCCTCGGTGAAGACCTGTCGTTCCGTGCCTATTTCCAGCACGCCGTACGCGGCCAGCCGGGTCGCTTCTATGGTATCGGCAGCACCACCGGCGAGCCGGGCTACTATCTGGCCCATGGCCTGGAAGAACACGGCAAGATCATTGGCGTGGCGGTGATCAAGGTGCGCCTGGAAAACATGGAAGAACGCTGGCAACGGGCACGCCTGGAAGCCTTCGTCAGCGACGAGAATGGCATCATCATCCTCTCCAGCGATCCGGCGCGGCGGCTCAAGTCGGTGCGCCCGCTGACCCCGGAAATCAAGGAACGCCTGGCCCGCAGCCTGCAGTACTACTGGTGGCCGCTCAACGAGCTGCAGCCCTTGTCGCGGGAAAAACTCGCAGACGGCGTCGAAAAACTCAGTTTCCCGGCCAATGCCGAACTGGGCGACGGTCGCCGCGAAGTCGCCTACCTGGCCCAGACCCGGCGCCTGAGTGATACGCCTTGGCATTTCACCCTGCTCACTCCCCTGCAGGACCTGCGTCGCGAATCAATCATCCAGGGCGTGCTGGTCGCCGTAGCCTTCGCCCTGCTGACCATTGTGCTGATCGCCTGGAACGAGCGGCGCAAGGTCATCGCCACGCGCCTGGCCGCCCGTGAGGCACTTGAAGAAGCCAACAGTCAGCTGGAGCGCAAGATCACCGAGCGCACCGCCGATTTGCGTGCCAGCAATGATCGCCTCAAGGGTCAGATCCGTGAGCGCCGGCAAGCCGAGCAGACCCTGCGCCACGCCCAGGACGAACTGGTTCAGGCCGGAAAACTTGCGGCCATCGGCCAGATGTCCACCAGCATCGCCCATGAACTGAACCAACCGCTGGCGGCGTTGCGTACGCTGTCGGGTAACACCGTGCGCTTTCTCGAGCGCGGTGCCCTGGAAACCGCCAGCACCAACCTGCGCACCATGAACGACCTGATCGACCGCATGGGCCGGATCACCGCGAGCTTGCGCTCCTTTGCCCGACGCGGTGACGACAGCGGCCAGGCCTCGCTGGCCAAAGCGGTGGATGCCAGCCTGCAAGTACTGAGCAACCGGATCGCCGGCTGCCACCTGAAACTCAACAACCAGTTCGACGACCAGCAACTGGCGATCGATCAGACCCGCCTGGAACAGATCCTGGTCAACCTGATCGGTAACGCCCTCGACGCCATGGCCGCGCAACCGTTGCCCGAGCTGTGGCTCGAAGGCGAGCGGCAAGGCGACAAGTATCGCCTGCGGGTGCGCGACAATGGCCATGGCATCGATGATGAAGCCCGCAAGCACCTGTTCGAACCGTTCTTCACCACCAAGCCGGGAGAGCATGGCCTGGGCCTGGGCCTGACCCTGTCCGCCAGCCTCGCCGCCGCTGCCAAGGGCAGCCTGAGTGTCGAACACCCTGCCAGTGGCGGCACGGCGTTCGTCCTCGCCCTGCCCCTGGTCAATGCCCCTACAGAATCCGAGTCCCTATGAACCAAGCGCCCCTTACCGTCCTGATCGTCGAAGACGACCCGCATGTGCTGCTCGGCTGCCAGCAGGCCCTGGCGCTGGAAGACATCGCCTGTGAAGGTGTTGGCAGCGCCGAAGAAGCCTTGCAACGCATCGGAGATGATTTCGCCGGGATCGTGGTCAGCGACATTCGCCTGCCCGGCATCGATGGCCTGGAGCTGCTGAGCCGGCTCAAAGCCCGCGACAGCAGCCTGCCAGTGGTGCTGATCACCGGCCACGGCGATATCGACATGGCCGTCGGCGCCATGCGCAACGGCGCCTACGACTTCATGGAAAAACCCTTCGCCCCGGAACGCCTGGTCGAAGTGGTGCGCCGCGCCCTGGAACAACGCGGGCTGTCGCGAGAGGTGTTCGCCTTGCGCCGGCAACTGGCCGAGCAAAGCACCCTGGAAGGCCGGATCATCGGGCGTTCGCCAGCGATGCAGAACCTGCGTGAATTGATCGCCAACGTCGCCGACACCTCGGCCAACGTCCTGATCGAAGGCGAGACCGGCACCGGCAAAGAGCTGGTCGCCCGCTGCCTGCACGATTTCAGCCGCCGCCAGAGCCAGCCGTTTGTCGCCTTGAACTGCGGCGGGCTGCCTGAGAACCTGTTCGAAAGCGAAATCT
Source organism: Pseudomonas alkylphenolica (assembly GCF_000746525.1). NCBI lineage: Bacteria > Pseudomonadati > Pseudomonadota > Gammaproteobacteria > Pseudomonadales > Pseudomonadaceae > Pseudomonas > Pseudomonas alkylphenolica. Next base: position 1,236,286 of record NZ_CP009048.1, on the reverse strand, counting down.
TCGGCCACGAAGCCAACGCCTTTACCGGCGCGGGCAAGCGCCGCATCGGCAAGATCGAGCACGCCAATGGCGGCACGCTGTTCCTCGACGAAGTCGAGAGCATGCCGATCAACCTGCAGATCAAACTGCTACGCGTGTTGCAGGAACGCACCCTCGAGCGCCTCGGCTCGAACCAGAGCATTGCCGTGGACTGCCGGGTGATCGCCGCGACCAAGTCCGACCTCGACGCCCTCGGCCAGAGCGGGCAGTTCCGTAGCGACCTGTACTACCGCCTCAACGTGGTCACCCTGGAACTGCCGCCGCTGCGCGAGCGCCGTGAAGACATCCTGCAACTGTTCGAACACTTCCTGCAGCTGTCGTCCTTGCGCTTCGACCGCGAAGTCCCGCAACTGGACAGTCAGACCCTGTCACGCCTGATGGCTCACGACTGGCCGGGCAACGTGCGTGAACTGCGCAACGTTGCCGAACGCTACGCCCTGGGCCTGCCGGCCTTCAAGAAGGCTGGCGCCAGCGCCAATCAGGGCCTGGGTTTTGCCGAAGCGGTCGAGGCCTTCGAGCGTAACTTGCTCAGCGATGCCCTGCAACGCACGGGCGGCAACCTCAGCCAGGCCAGCCAGGAGCTGGGCATGGCCAAGACCACCCTGTTCGACAAAGTTAAGAAATATGGCTTGGGTTGACCGGCCAATAACACGAGAAAGCCCGTGGACCTGATACTCAAAGCCTGCCTCGGTGCAGCCGTCGTGGTGATCCTTGCCGCGCTGGCGAAAACCCGCAACTACTACATCGCCGGACTCGTCCCGCTGTTCCCGACATTCGCCCTGATTGCCCACTACATCGTCGGCAAGGGCCGCTCATTGGAAGACTTGAAGACCACCATCCTGTTCGGCATGTGGTCGATCATCCCCTACTTTGTCTACCTGGCGGCCTTGTATGTACTGGTCGATCGCATGCGCCTGGAGCTGTCACTGGCGCTGGCGGCAGTGGCGTGGCTGGTGGCCGCGACTGTGTTGGTCAGTGTGTGGGTGAAGTTGCATTGAACCCGATCGCGGGGCAAGCCCGCTCCCACCGGTGGGAGCGGGCTTGCCCCGCGATCAATACACCGCCAGATGAGTGTCTGCCAGCTGCTGGGTTTTCAGATAAGGCAGCACCGCCGCCAGCAAAGGCACCTTGAACTGCTCCTGAAAACGATGGGCCAGGCCCGGAATCAATTTCAACTGACTGCCCTGGATATGCGCCGCCAAGTGCACGCCATGCATCACCGGCAATAGCGGATCGGCAGTGCCATGCACCACCAGCGTTGGCAGGCGCAGGCTGTTGAGCAGCTCGACCCGGCTCGGCTCGGCGAGAATGGCCATGATCTGGCGCTCGACTCCTTCTGGGTTGAAGGCCCGGTCATAGGATTGCGCGGCCTGCTGCAACAGCGCCTGGCGATCGTCCTCGACCTGCGGACTGCCCAGCGCTGCCAGCAGGTCAGCCTGCTGCTCCAGCGCCGCTTCGCGGTTCGGTGCTTCACGCCGTGCCAGCAACTGCACCAACGCCGGGCTAGGTGTCGGCAAGCCCTGGGCGCCGGAACTGGACATGATCAAGGTCAGGCTCTCGACCCGTTCCGGGGCCACTGCCGCCATATGCTGGGCAATCATGCCGCCCATGCTCACCCCGAGGACATGGAAGCGTTCGACGTGCAGGGCATCCATCAGCCCCAGGCCATCTTCAGCCATGTCGTTGAGGCTATAGGGTGCGGCCACCGACAGGCCGAGCTTGTAACGCAGCACCTGGTAGGTCAGGTTGGCGCTGGCCGGTGCCTGGCGCCAACGGCTCAGGCCGACGTCGCGGTTGTCGTAGCGGATCACCCGAAAACCTTGTTGGCACAAGGCAACCACCACTTCATCGGGCCAGTGGATCAACTGGCCACCGAGCCCCATGACCAATAACAAAGCAGGATCTGAGTCACGCCCGATGCTCTGGTAAGCCAGATTCAGTTGCGCAACCTCAACGTGTTCGGTGGGCACGTTGACGTCGCAGCGCGACGCCGCAAAAGTAGGTAAAGCGCTGATCAGCGCCAGAAAAAACAAAAACGCCCGCATGAAAGAAACACCAGAATGAAAATCCCCAGTAGAACGGGAGTCTGATGACTTTCATGCGAGCGCGCTGCCACAAAACCGTGACCGTTTGATGACACTCGCTGAGTGGTAAGAACATTATCGCGGGGCAAGCCCGCTCCCACCGGAGCGCTGTAACTACTGTGGGAGCGGGCTTGCCCCGCGATTGTTCAAGCCAGTTCGCTACGCAATTGTCGAGCGGCGGCCACCATGTTCACCAGCGCCGCTTCCGTCTCCGGCCAGGCTCGGGTCTTGAGGCCGCAGTCAGGGTTGACCCACAAACGCTCGGCCGGGATCCGCTTGACCGCCTTGCTCATCAACTTGACCATTTCCGCAGTGTCCGGCACTCGCGGAGAGTGGATGTCATACACACCCGGGCCGATGTCGTTGGGGTAGTCGAAAGCTTCGAAGGCCTCCAGCAGCTCCATGTCCGAGCGCGAAGTCTCGATGGTGATGACGTCGGCATCCATGGCCGCGATGGCTTCGATCACGTCGTTGAACTCGCTGTAGCACATGTGCGTATGAATCTGGGTTTCATCACGTACGCCACTGGAGCACAGGCGGAAGGCCTCCACCGCCCAGTCCAGGTAAGCCTGCCATTGCGCCCGGCGCAGTGGCAGACCTTCGCGGAACGCCGCTTCGTCGATCTGCACGATCTTGATGCCGGCCGCTTCCAGGTCCTGTACTTCATCGCGAATGGCCAGGGCCAGTTGCTCGGCCTGGACCTTGCGCGACACGTCTTCACGGGGGAACGACCACATCAGCATGGTCACCGGGCCGGTCAGCATGCCTTTCATGACCTTGCTGGTCAGGCGCTGGGCATACTCGATCCAGGCCACGGTCATCGGCTGCGGACGGCTCAGGTCACCGTAAATGATTGCCGGTTTGACACACCGCGAACCGTAGCTCTGCACCCAGCCGAATCGGGTGAAGCTGTAGCCATCCAGTTGCTCGGCAAAGTACTCGACCATGTCGTTGCGCTCGGCCTCGCCGTGTACCAGCACGTCCAGGCCCAGACGCTCCTGCACTTGTACGGCGTGGCGGATCTCGCTGTGCATCGCCTCGGTGTAGTCGTTGGCCGATAGCTTGCCTTGCTTGTAAGCCTGACGTGCCAGACGGATCGCCGAGGTCTGCGGGAACGAGCCAATGGTCGTGGTCGGGAAAGCCGGCAACTGCAAGCGCTGGCGCTGGGCTTCGATGCGTTGGGCAAAAGCCGACTGGCGCTGGCTATCCGCGGCGGTAACCGCTGCCAGACGCGCCTGCACTTCAGGCTTGTGGATACGCGGCGACTGGCTGCGGCTGAGCTGTACAGCGCGGCTGTTGGCCAGCGCGTTCTGCACGCCAGGCAGGTGAGGTACCTCCAGGGCTTTGGCCAGCACGGCAATTTCTTCGCACTTCTGCACGGCGAACGCCAGCCAGCTTTTCAGTTCGGCATCGAGCTTGTCTTCCCGCGCCAGGTCCACCGGGCTGTGCAGCAACGAGCAGGAACCGGCAACCCAGAGATTGGCGCCGAAACGTTGTTTGGCTTGGTGCAACTGTTCCAGCGCCTGGTCCAGATCACAACGCCAGACGTTGCGGCCGTTGACCACACCAAGAGACAGCACTTTGTAAGTGGGTAGACGGTCGAGCACCGTCGGCAACTGCTCCGGTGCACGCACCAGATCAATATGCAGGCCGTCCACCGGCAGGCCGACGGCCAGGCCGAGGTTGTCTTCCAGGCCACTGAAGTAGGTTGCCACCAGCTTCTTCAACGGCGAGTACTGAAGGATGTGGTAGGCGCGCTCGAAAGCGTTCTTCCAGTCTTGTGGCAAATCCAGGCCGAGGATCGGCTCATCGATCTGCACCCACTCCACGCCCTGACGTGCCAGGCGGCTGAGGATTTCGCCGTAGACCGGCAGCAGACGTTCGAGCAGGTCGAGTTTGTCGAAATCACCGCCTTTGGCCTTGCCCAGCCACAGGTAGGTCAATGGCCCGATCAGTACCGGCTTGACCGCGTGGCCGAGGGCCTGTGCTTCGGCGACTTCGTCGAACAGCTGCTCCCAGCTGAGCAAAAAGCGCTGGTCGGCGCTGAACTCCGGCACCAGGTAATGATAGTTGGTGTCGAACCATTTGGTCAGTTCCTGGGCATACTGCGCCTGGCCGTGTTCGCCTCCGCAGCAGTGGGTGGTAGCGCCGCGGGCCATGGCAAACAAGGTGTCGAGAGTCGGCAAGCCATTGCTGCCCAGGGTCTTGGCGAAGCGCTCGGGAATCGCACCGAAGGCCAGCGAGTGGCTCAGGACCTGGTCGTACCAGGCAAAGTCACCGACCGGCAGCAACTCGATGCCGGCATCCTTTTGCAGTTGCCAGTGACGAGCACGCAATTCACGCCCCACCGCCTGCAGACCGGCCTGGTCGATATCGCCCTTCCAGTAGGCTTCTTGCGCTTTCTTCAGCTCGCGGTCGGCGCCAATGCGCGGAAAACCAAGGTTGTGGGCCAATGCCATGACAATCGTGCTCCCTGTAAAAGATGGCGCTATTGTCGACAGACAGGGCAACATGAGACAAACTCAATAAATTCGTGTTGATCTCAAAATTTACTCATGGAGCACCCGGTGCTGGAAATTCGCCACCTGAAAACCCTGCACGCCCTGCGCGAAGCCGACAGCCTGGTTGAAGCCGCCGAACGGCTGCACCTGACCCAGTCGGCCCTGTCTCACCAGTTCAAGGAACTGGAAGAACGCCTGGGGATGCAGCTGTTCATGCGCAAGACCAAGCCGATCCGCTTCACCAGCGCCGGCCTGCGTTTGCTGCAACTGGCCGATGCCACCCTGCCCTTGCTGCGCGGCGCCGAACGCGACATCGCGCGCCTGGCCGGCGGTACCGCCGGACGCCTGCACATGGCCATCGAATGCCACAGCTGCTTCCAGTGGCTGATGCCGACCATCGACCAGTTCCGCGACGCCTGGCCGGAAGTCGAGCTGGACCTGGCCTCAGGCTTCGCCTTTGCCCCACTGCCGGCCCTGGCGCGCGGTGACCTGGACCTGGTGGTGACCTCCGACCCGCTGGAACTGGCGGGCCTGACCTATGTACCGCTGTTCACCTACGAAGCCATGCTCGCGGTGGCCAACCAGCACCCGTTGGCCAGCAAGCCCTACATCGTGCCGGACGATATCGCTAGCGAGACGCTGATCACCTACCCGGTGGAACGGGATCGCCTGGATATCTTCACCCGTTTCCTCGAGCCCGCCGACGTGGAACCGGCACAGGTACGCACGGCGGAGCTGACGGTGATGATGATGCAGTTGGTGGCCAGCGGCCGCGGGGTTTGCGGCATGCCGCACTGGGCCCTGCATGAGTACAGTTCACGCGGTTATGTGAAAGGCAAACGTCTGGGCGAGAAAGGCCTGTTCGCCACGCTGTATGCGGCAGTGCGCACCGATATGCTCGATGCGCCGTACATGCGCGACTTCCTGCTGACCGCCAAGGACACGTCGTTCTCCACCCTTGACGGTGTCAGCGCAGTGCGCTGAGCCTCAGGCCAGTTTGCGCTGCTCCTGCACCAGCCGCAGCGCAAGACCGGCCAGGACGAAGCCCATCACATAACGCTGCACCATCAGCCACAGCGGGTAACGTACGAACCAGGCCGACAGCCCGGCGGCGAACAAGGCGATCAGCAGGTTCACCGAAAAGCTCACGGTGATCTGGGTCAGCCCCAGCATCAGGCTCTGGGCCAGCAGCGAGCCATGCTCCGGGGAGATGAACTGCGGCAGGATCGACAGGTAAAACATCGCTACCTTGGGATTCAGCACACTGGTCAGAAAGCCCATCATCACCAGTTTCGCCGGGGAGTCCGGACTCAACTCACGGGCTTCGAAAGGCGAACGCGCTCCGGGTTTGACTGCTTGCCAGGCCATCCACAGCAGGTACGCGGCGCCTGCCCACTTGAGCAGGTCATAGCCCAGCGGCACGGCCATGAACAAGGCGGTCAAACCCACTGCTGCGGCCGTCATGTGCACCAGAAAACCGGCGACCACGCCCACCAGCGAGGTGATCCCGGCCATGCGGCCCTGGCAGATCGAACGTGAAATCAGATAGATCATGTTGGGCCCCGGGGTCAGGACCATCAACAAAGCGGCACCGGTGAACAGCAACCATTCGTGAGCGGGGATCATTGGCATTCCTTTGCAAATGGAAGATCAGGCAGGCTGGCTAGTTAAACGCCGGTACAGGGGCAGAATCAAGTCCCGGGTCAGCGGCGCTAGCTCAAGTGTCAGTTGCTTGCGGGCCGAGACCCAGACCACCTCTTCGATCTCTGCGCCAGGCTCGACGGGCATCGACGTGTGCACCTGAAACAGCTCGGCCTGGACCTCATAACCCGGCTCGTTGGCTGCTGGGGCACTGAACTGGCCGAGGTAGTCGGCGTCTTGCGGATCGATCTGCAGGCCAAGCTCTTCGAACAGCTCACGGGCCAGGGCGCTGACCGGTTGCTCATCGGCCTCGATCTTGCCGCCAGGCTGCATGAAGGCCTGGGTGCCGCGTTTGCGTACCAGCAGGGTGCGGCCTTGCGGATCGAGCAGGAGCGCGGCGGCGATGCGGATGGTTTTGCTCATGGGAGACTCGTTGCTGAGAAAGCGCGCTAGGATCACATGTTGAGAATGGCCAGACAACCCGGTGGGAGCGGGCTTGCCCCGCGATGCGATTTGACTGACAACATGCAATCGCGGGGCAAGCCCGCTCCCACCGCCTGACGAATGTACCTTGCAAGCCGCTGCCGTTAGCCGCATAAACAGCCCATGAACCTACCTGCCCTGAACCACCCGGAACTGGCGGCATTCCACCCTGCGGTGCGTACCTGGTTCCAGCGCCGCTTCCCGACCGTGACCGCCGCTCAGGCGCAAGCCTGGCCGCTGATCCGCCGCGGCCAGTCGCTGCTGGTGGCGGCCCCCACAGGTTCAGGCAAGACCCTCACCGCCTTTCTGGCAATCCTCGATGAGCTGTTCGAACAGGGCCTGGCCAGCGGCCAATTGCCCGACCAGACCCAGGTGGTCTACGTCTCGCCCCTCAAGGCACTGTCCAACGATATCCAGATCAACCTGCAGGCACCGCTGGCGGGTATCAATGAAGCATTGGTTGAACAGGGCAGTGAGCCGCTGGCGATACGCACGGCAGTGCGCAGCGGCGATACCCCGCAGAAGGAACGCAACGCCATGCGCCGTCAGGCGCCGCATATTCTGGTGACCACGCCCGAATCACTGTATGTGCTGCTCGGCTCCGACTCCGGACGCCAGGGCCTGGCCAGTGTGCACACGGTGATCGTTGACGAGATCCATGCCCTGGCCGGCAACAAGCGCGGCAGCCACCTGACCCTCAGCCTTGAACGTTTGCAGGCCCTGTGTGGCCGACCGTTGCGCCGTATTGGCCTGTCGGCCACACAGCGCCCGGTCGAACGGGTGGCCGAGTTTCTGGTCGGCAAGGGCCGGGACTGTGCGATTGTCGACATCGGCCATGCCCGCACCCGCGACCTGGCCCTGGAAGTGCCGCCCGTGCCACTGGACGCGGTCATGGCTACCGATGTCTGGGGTCTGGTGTATGACCGTCTGGCCGTGCTGGCCCGCGAGCACCGCACCACCCTGATATTCGTCAATACCCGCCGTCTGGCCGAGCGCCTGACCCGGCACCTGAGCGAACGCCTGGGCGCGCAGGCTGTAGCCGCACATCATGGCAGCCTGGCCAAGGAGCACCGCCTGGATGCCGAGCAGCGCCTCAAGCGTGGCGAGCTACAGGTACTGGTGGCCACAGCTTCGCTGGAACTGGGGATCGATATCGGCGAAGTCGAATTGGTCTGCCAGATCGGCTCGCCTGGCTCCATCGCCGCCTTCCTGCAACGGGTCGGGCGTGCCGGGCATCAGGTCGAGGGCACGCCCAAAGGCCGCCTGTTTCCACTGTCTCGGGATGATCTGATCGAATGCACGGCGCTGCTCGACTGTGTGCGCCGTGGCGAGCTGGATCTGCTGCAGATTCCCCGGGCGCCACTGGATGTCCTGGCCCAGCAGATCGTTGCCGAAGTCAGCTGCCAACCCTGGCAGGAGCAGGCGCTGTACGACTGCCTGCGACAGGCCATGCCCTATGCCGAACTGGACCAGACGCATTACCAGGCCCTGCTGCGCATGCTCGCCGAAGGCTTCAATGGTCGCCAGGGTGTGCGTAGCGCCTACCTGCACCGCGATGCCGTCAATAGCAGCCTGCGCGGGCGCCGCGGTAGTCAGCTGACCGCGCTGACCAGCGGCGGCACCATCCCGGACAACGCCGACTATGCGGTGCTGCTTGAACCCCAGGGGTTGAACATCGGCAGCGTCAATGAAGATTTTGCCGTGGAGAGCATTGCCGGCGACATCTTTCAGCTGGGCAACACCGCTTACCGCATCCTGCGGGTGGAAAGCGGCAAGGTGCGCGTCGAGGATGCCAAAGGCTTGCCACCGAGCATCCCGTTCTGGCTGGGTGAGGCGCCGGGGCGCAGCGATGAACTGTCGTTCGCGGTCGCCCGCCTGCAAGGCGAGATCGACCGACGCCTGAGCGAATCTGCCGGTCAATTGCAGGACGCACTCAGCTGGCTGCAGGAAGAGGTCGGCCTTGACCCAGGCAGCGCTGAACAACTGCTCGACTATCTGGCCCGAACCCGCCAGGTACTGGGGGCCCTGCCCTCACAACAAACCCTGATCATGGAACGTTTCTTCGACGCCTCCGGCGGCACCCAGCTGATCATCCACAGCCCTTTTGGCAGCCGCATCAATCGCGCCTGGGGCCTGGCCTTGCGCAAGCGCTTTTGCCGCACCTTCAATTTCGAACTGCAGGCCGCCGCCAGCGAAGATGCCATTGTTCTGTCACTGTCCACCAGCCACAGCTTTGTGCTGGACGACGTGTGGCGCTATCTGTCGAGCAACAACGCTGAATCGGTACTGATCCAGGCCTTGCTCGATGCGCCGTTGTTCGGCGTGCGCTGGCGCTGGAATGCAGGTGTGGCGCTGGCCTTGCCGCGCTTTGTCGGCGGGCGCAAGGTGGCGCCGCAGATCCAGCGGATGAAAAGCGAAGACCTGATTGCCGCGGTGTTCCCCGACCAGATCGCCTGCCTGGAAAACATCGTCGGCGAACGGCAGATCCCGGATCACCCGCTGGTCGAGCAGACCCTCGACGACTGCCTGCACCAAGCCATGGACTGTGAAGGCTGGCTGGCCTTGCTGCGGCGCATCGAACAAGGGCAGATCAACCTGATCAGCCGTGACCTGCCGGCGCCATCACCGCTGGCCGCGGCGATTCTCAATGCCCGGCCCTATACCTTTCTCGATGATGCACCGCTGGAAGAACGACGTACCCAGGCGGTACAGCGTCGACGCTGGAGTGATGCGCAAAACAGCGATGACCTCGGCGCCCTGGATAGTGAGGCCATTCGCGCAGTGCAAGCCGAAGCCTGGCCAACGCCTGCGCGCGGCGATGAAATGCACGAGGCACTGATGAGCCTGGCCTGCATCAGCCAGGATGAAGTGACAGCCAACCCCGGCTGGCTGGCGTGGCTTGAGGAGCTACGGGCAGCAGGTCGGGCCTGCTGCCTGCAACTCGACGCAGACCAGTCCCTGTGGCTGGCCCGCGAGCGTCAGGTGCTCCTGCGCGCAATCTATCCCACTGCACAGATGACACCGGACCTTGCGGCGCTTGCCGGGTTCGACCAGCCGATCGAGCGCGAGGCCGCACTGGTGGAAGTGCTGCGCGCACGCCTGAGCGGTTTCGGTCCACTGACGCTGGAACAGATTGCCGGGCCTTTGCACTTGTCCGCTGGTGATCTCGAACAAGCCCTGGTACGGCTTGAGGCAGAAGGTTACGTGATGCGCGGCTACTTCTGTCCGGGTCAACAGAGCCTGCAATGGTGCGAGCGCCACCTGCTGGCGCGCATCCATCGCTACACGGTCAAACGCCTGCGGCGCGAGATCGAGCCGGTCAGCCTGCAGGATTTCATGCGTTTTCTGTTCGACTGGCAGCACCTCGCACCGGGCACTCACCTGCAAGGTCCGGCAGCGCTGAGCGAAGTGCTGGGCAAGTTCGAGGGCTATCCGGCAGCGGCCACCGCCTGGGAGAGCGATCTGCTGCCCAGCCGGATCAGCGACTACAGCCCGCGCTGGCTGGACGAGAGCTGTCGCGCCGGCAAACATGTGTGGGCACGCCTGGCCCCCGGCGCAGCCAGCACCACCCTGCGCAGCACACCGCTGGTGCTGCTGCCACGCGCGCAACTTAACCTGTGGCGTACATTCGGCCCGGCCCTGGACAGCAGCGAACTGAGCCTGCGCGCGCAACGGGTGCACACAGCGCTGAGCGAACACGGTGCATTGTTTTTCGATGAACTGCTCAGCGATGCCCACCTGCTCCCCACTGAACTGGAAAACGCCTTGCAGGAGCTGGTGGCCGCAGGCCTGGTCAGCGCCGACAGCTTCGCCGGCCTGCGTGCGCTGATCACCCCGGCGAGCAAGCGGCAGAACCGTAGCCATCGTCGTGGCCGCGGCGCCCTGTTCGGTGGCATGGACGATGCCGGGCGCTGGGCGCTGCTGCGAAAAACCCCGACAGCCGATAGCCGTGATGCCAGCCTGGAACACGTCGCCCGCACCCTGTTGCGCCGTTACGGTGTGATCTGCTGGCGGCTGCTGGAGCGCGAGGCCGACTGGCTGCCGAGCTGGCGCGAACTGCTGCGTTGCTACCATCGCCTGGAAGCCCGCGGCGAAATCCGTGGCGGGCGGTTCATCAACGGCCTGGCAGGTGAACAGTTCGCCCTGCCCGAAGCCGTGGCGCTGTTGCGCGAAGTTCGCAGGCGCCCCGTGGACGGCGGCCTGGTCGCCATCAGTGCCAGCGATCCGTTGAACCTGATCGGCACCCTGCTACCGGGCAACAAGGTGCCAGCGCTGAGCGGTAATCGGCTGCTGTTTCGGGATGGCCTGCCGGTCGCCACGCTGATTGCCGGCAACGTGCAGCTACTCCTTGAGGTGGAACTGGCTCAGCAAGGCGAACTGCGCGAGCGCCTGATACGCGAGCCAGGACGCCAGCGCTGACCACGCTTGCGCGAATGATTTTTACTCCGGCAGGCAAGGGGTAAACCTTCATGTTTGCAGGCTGGCGCTAGCGCGGCCAACCGGGCTAAGGTCGAAGTTTGTCCAGGCCCTGAGCCTGACCGTTTCATCGCAAGGAACCCGTATGAGCCTGTCACTACTCAGCCGCTACGCCTTTTTCGCCGCTTGTGTCCTGTTCACTTTGGTGAGCCTGCCTTTCCTGCACCATGAATGGCTCTGGCCGTTCACCCTGGGCACCGCCGTACTCAGCCTGATCGGCGTGTCCGATCTGCTGCAAAGCCGCCACGCGGTGCGGCGCAACTACCCGATCCTGGGTAACATCCGCTACCTGGTCGAAGGCATTCGTCCGGAAATCCGCCAATATCTGCTCGAAGCCGACAGCGATGCCCTGCCTTTCTCCCGTGCCCAGCGTTCGCTGGTTTACGCCCGGGCCAAGAACGAAGCGTCCGACAAACCCTTCGGCACCTTGATCGATGTCTACCAGTCCGGCTTCGAATTCATCGGCCATTCCATGCGCCCGGCGCCCTTGAGCGACCCGGCGAGTTTTCGGGTGATCGTGGGTGGCCCGCAATGTACCCAGCCCTACTCGGCTTCGGTGTTCAACATTTCGGCAATGAGCTTCGGCTCACTCAGCGCCAATGCCATCCGCGCCCTGAACCAGGGCGCCAAGCTGGGTAATTTCGCCCATGACACCGGCGAAGGCAGCATCAGCCCTTACCACCGCGAACACGGCGGCGACCTGACCTGGGAGCTGGGCAGCGGTTACTTCGGCTGTCGCACCGCAGACGGGCGCTTCGACCCCGAGCGCTTCGCCGAGCAGGCCCGCAGCCCGCAAGTGCGGATGATCGAGATCAAAATGAGCCAGGGCGCCAAACCCGGCCACGGCGGCATCCTGCCCAAGCACAAGGTAACCCGCGAGATCGCCGAGACCCGTGGGGTGATGATGGGCGAAGACTGCATTTCGCCTTCACGCCACAGCGCCTTTTCCACGCCGATCGAAATGATGCAGTTCATTGCCCAACTGCGTGAACTGTCCGGCGGCAAGCCGGTGGGTTTCAAGTTCTGCCTGGGGCATCCGTGGGAATTCATGGGGATTGCCAAGGCCATGCTGGAAACCGGAATCCTGCCGGACTTCATCGTCGTCGACGGCAAGGAAGGCGGTACCGGCGCAGCGCCGGTGGAGTTCACCGACCATATCGGCGTGCCGCTGCGAGAAGGCCTGCTGTTCGTGCATAACACCCTGGTCGGGCTGAATCTGCGCGACAAGATCAAACTGGGGGCCAGCGGCAAGATCGTCAGCGCCTTCGACATCGCCAGCGTGCTGGCCATCGGCGCCGACTGGGCCAACTCGGCACGTGGCTTCATGTTTGCCATCGGCTGCATCCAGTCGCAGAGCTGCCATACCAACAAATGCCCTACCGGCGTCGCCACCCAGGACGCCCTGCGCCAGCGTGCCCTGGTGGTGCCGGACAAAGCCCAGCGGGTCTTCAACTTCCACCACAGCACCCTCAAGGCCCTGGCCGAAATGCTCGCTGCGGCAGGTCTCGATCATCCTTCGCAACTGCAGGCCAAACATCTGGTACGCCGGGTCTCGGCCACCGAGATCAAGCTGTTCTCGCAGATGCATGTGTTCCTCAAGCCGGGCGAACTGCTCAACGGCGAAATCAGTGGCGAGTTCTATTCGCGGATGTGGCAGATGGCCCGGGCGGACAGCTTTGAACCCCAGGACCTGGCAGTCGCCTGAGGATCTGCGCGGTATTGAGACATCAAGTAATACGCAACTTTTGCAATTGCTTGCCAATACCGCCACCCTGCCCCCCGCCCGACGTGTGGCACAAGAGAACTCCTACGTCGGCCTGTCACTATTAAATCAACTGTTCAAGAGCCCGCTGCCATGTTTAACGGACGCGACCCGCGCATCGATTTCTTTCGGGGCCTGGCGCTGATCTTCATCTTCTGGGATCACATCCCGCACAACCCTCTGGGCCAGATCACCCTGCGCAACATCGGCTTCAGCGATGCTGCGGAGGTTTTCGTCTTTCTTGCCGGTTACGCGGCGGTACTGGCCTACGGCAAAGTCCTGCAACGCGATGGCTACCTGATTGCCTGTGTGAAGATTCTCAGACGTACCTGGGTGCTGTATGTGGTGCATATCTTCCTGCTGGCGATGCTGATGGGCATCGTCTTCTACGCCAACAGCCATGTGCAAACCCGCGACCTGGTCGAGGAAATGGGCCTGACGCATTTCATCACCAATCCCCAGCAAGCACTGACCGATGAACTGCTGTTGCGCTTCAAGCCCAACCTGATGGATCCGCTGCCGCTGTACATCGTGCTGTTGGCGGGACTGGCCATAATTCTGCCACTGTTGCTGCGTCATACCCTGGTGGTGGTCGGCGTATCGATGGCGGTGTACCTGATGGCGCCGAAACTAGGCTGGAATCTGGCGAATTTTTCCGACGGTGTCTGGTACTTCAACCCGGTCACCTGGCAGTTTCTGTTCGTACTCGGTGGCGCGGCGGCGATACACGGGCAGCGGCCACGTGCACCACAAACCCCGCCACTGCTTCGCCAACCGCTGTTTCTGGCGGCGGCCGTCTATTCGCTGCTGGCGGGGCTGATCACGGTGTCCTGGCGCTGGCCAGAGATTCACGATGCCCTGATGCCGGCAGCAATCAGCGAGCTGCTGTACCCCATCAGCAAGACCGACCTGTCACCGCCGCGCTTGCTGCACTTCCTGGCGCTGGCCTACGTTACCGCCAAACTGCTGCCTGGCAGCCGCTGGACGCAAAACTGGCTGGCCGGGCAAACCTGTCGCATGGGGCGCTTTTCGCTGGAAGTGTTCTGCTTGGGCGTATTGCTCGCGCCCTTGGCGGACATGGTCAATGCCCTGGCGGATGAGCACTGGTCAATGCAGGTGCTGACCGCGCTGGTGGGGGTGGGGTTGATGGCGCTACTGGCGGCCTGGCTTGATCTGAACAAGCGCTTGGGTCGGCCGGTGCAAATGACCACGGCCTGAAGAGGCCTCATCGCGGGGCAAGCCCGCTCCCACTGGTGGGAGCGGGCTTGCCCCGCGATGTTTCTACATCACGACGCGGAACGCGCCAGCTGTACGCTGTCAGCTTTAGGCGACAGCTTGAACACGTAATACAGCACCGTCAGCATCACCAGGAACGCCGGGCCGATGTACAGCGCCACGCGGGTCTCCTCGAAGTAAGCCATCAAGCCAACCACCAGGATCAGGAACGCCAGCGCCAGGTAGGAGCTCAGCGGCCACAGCCACATGCGGTATTTCAGTGCCGCACGTTCGGTTTCGCTCAGGCCGGCACGGAATTTCAGCTGCGCCAGCAGGATCATCACCCAGGTCCAGATCGCCCCGAAGGTGGCGATGGCGGTTACCCAGACGAAGACTTTCTCCGGCACCAGATAGTTGGCCAGTACGCCCAGCAGCAACGCGGCGATCGACAGCAGCAAGGCATTACGCGGTACGCCATTGCTCGAAGTACGGGCGAAGGTGGCTGGAGCCTGACCGTTCTGCGCCAGGCTGTAGAGCATGCGCCCGGTACTGAAGATACCGCCGTTGCACGACGACAGCGCCGCAGTGATCACCACGAAGTTGATGATACCGGCGGCAGTCTTGATACCCAGACGCTCGAAGGTCATCACGAACGGGCTGCCCTGGCTGCCGATCTCGTTCCACGGGTAGATCGACAGGATCACGAACAGAGCGCCGACATAGAACAGCAGGATGCGCCAGAACACCGAGCCGATGGCTTGGGGAATGGTCTTTTGCGGGTTGCGCGCTTCACCGGCGGTCAGGCCGATCATCTCTACGCCCAGGTAGGCGAACATCACCATCTGCAGCGACATCAACACCCCGGTCACGCCATTGGGCATGAAACCGCCGTTGCTCCACAGGTTGGAAATGCCCACTGCCACGCCGTCGTTGCCGAAGCCAAAGGCAATGACGCCGATGCCGCCGAGCACCATGGCAATAATGGTGACGATCTTGATCAGGGCAAACCAGAACTCGAACTCACCGAAGGCCTTGACCGCGATCAGGTTGATCGCCCCCATGCTGCCCAGCGCCGCCAGGGCCCAGATCCAGCGCGGTACGTCGGGGAACCAGATGCCCATGTAAATGGCCACCGCAGTGATTTCTGCGACGCAAGTCACCAGCCACAGGAACCAGTAGTTCCAGCCGGTCAGGAAGCCCGCCAGCGGGCCAAGGTAGTCTTGAGCGTAACGGCTGAAGGAGCCTGCGACCGGGTTGTGCACGGCCATTTCACCGAGGGCACGCATGATCACCAGGATCGCCAGGCCACCAATGATGTACGACAGCATGATTGCCGGGCCGGCCATTTCAATAGCCTTGGCCGAGCCCAGGAACAGGCCGACACCGATACAGGCGCCCAGCGCCATCAGGCGAATATGTCGCTCGCCGAGTTCTCGCTTGAGTGGGCCGCCCTGGGCGGTCTCACCATGAGAAGGATGGTTGCCGACTGGCATAGAAATACAACCTCATTTTGTTATTGGATATAGACCCTCCGTGCAGACCCGGTACCGCCGATAGGCTGAATACGCTGTCTTGCCGGGCACCACCTTGTGAGCAGTCCCGTCTACCGGCACGCAATAAACCGGCAAAGCGAAAGGGGCGAGCAGTATAGAAAGGCCCCTGTAGGGCATTTCACTATAAAGAGCAGGATATTTGGCGAGAACACTCGGCAAAAACCGCGTCCACGGAGGGCATTCCCCGTGTTTTCTCCAGGGTGATAAACAGGGCGGCTAACATAGCACCAAAACGGGGCATTACAACCTCCACCAAAGGCGCAGGTCGTACCCTTTTTAGGAACAGCCTTACAGGACTTACAAATTTTTCACCAAACCCGCTCACCGACTAAGCTTCAGGCAAGCGAGACGAAAATACGTAGCCGGGCTGAACACTATGGGCGCATTGTGGCAATCGGAACCAACGAGTAAGGAAACTCCCTCTGAATCCCTTGAAGAATCGCCTTTGCCAAAACGCCCTCGCCAGCGGCACCTGTGGTGGCGGCTGGTCTGGCTGGTGCTACTGCTCGCCCTGATTGCGCTGGGAATGGCCATCGCCAATGAATTGCACACCTCGCGCCTGCAGTCACGCGAGCTCAGTCAACTCGCTTCGACCCTGACCTACTCCCTGCAGCCGGGGCCCAGCGATGCAATCATTTATCCGGGTGACGGGCCCTTCGACAAGCGCCTGGGCTACAGCGCCCTGGGGGAGTTCCTACCACGCCTGCTCAAACGTGATTATGTAATCAGCGAGCAGGTGCACTTTTCCCCGGCGTTGATGGACTACACCGAGCACGGTTTTTTCGTGCCCTATAAAGAAAAGATCCAGACCGGGCTGTCGATCACCGACTGCAAGGGCGATGTGCTGTATCAGTACCACTACCCGCAGTACCTGTACCCGGACTTCGACGCCATCCCGCCGGTCATCGTCAACAGCCTGCTGTTCATCGAGAACCGCGACCTGCTCGACCCCAACGACCCCAACGCCAACCCCGCCGTGGACTGGCCCCGCTTTGCCAAGGCGGCCTACAGCCAGGTCGCCAAGTACCTGGCCCTGCCCGGCCAGTCCGCCGGTGGCAGCACCCTGGCCACCCAGCTGGAGAAATACCGCCACTCGCCTGACGGCCTGACCGTCTCCGGCAGCGAGAAAATCCGCCAGATGATTTCCGCCAGCGTGCGCGCCTATCAGGGTGGCCCGCAAACCCTAGAGGCACGCCAGCGTATCGTCCGTGACTACCTCAACAGCGTGCCACTGTCGGCGGTGCCCGGGCATGGGGAAGTGCATGGCATGGCCGAGGGCTTGCGGGTCTGGTACGGCGCCGACTTCGCCCAGGTCAACCAGGCCCTGGCTTCAACCGAGACCGACCCGGCAAGCATGGCCGCACGCGGTCTGGCCCTGCGTCAGGTACTGTCGCTGATGATTGCCCAGCGCCGTCCCTCACACTTTCTGTCCAAGGGCCGCAACGAGCTGGCCGAGCTGACCGACAGTCACATCCGGATTCTGGCCGCCGCCAATATCGTCGACCGGCCGCTGGCCGACGCCGCGCTGGCCAGCAAGGCAACCTACCGCGACTGGGTAGCACAACCGACCATCCAGCCGATCGTCACCAACAAGGGCATCAGCGTTGCCCGCAGCCGCCTGTCCCTGGCCCTGGCCCGGCCGCTGTACGACCTGGACCGCCTCGACCTGTCGGCCACCAGCACCTTGCAATCCGACCTGCAAGGCCAGGTCAGCCAGTACCTCAAAGACCTTGCCGATCCGGCCATCGCCGAGAAGCTCGGCCTGTTTGGCGAACGCCTGCTGACCCCGACCAGCACCACCCAGGTGCGCTACAGCTTTACCCTGCTTGAACGCACCGCCAACGGTTCGCGCGTGCGGGTGCAGACCGACAGTACCGACCAGCCGTTCGATATCAACGAGGGCAGCAAGCTGGAGCTGGGTTCCACTGCCAAGCTGCGGGTGCTGACCAGTTACCTGGAAATCATCGCCGAACTGCATGACAAGTACGCCAATACCCCCGCCGCCGACCTGAAAAAGGTCGAGGTCGCCGAACTGGACTTCATCACCCGCTGGGCCCTCGACTACCTGATCCAGAACAAGGACCGCAACATCACCGCGATGCTCGATGCCGCGCTCAATCGCAAGTATTCGGCCGGCCCCGGTGAAGCCTTCTTCACCGGCGGCGGCATGCATGTGTTCAATAACTTTCGCAAAGAAGACAACAACCGGATCCCCACGCTCAAAGACGCCCTGCGCGAGTCAATCAACCTGCCGTTTATCCGTTTGATGCGTGACCTGGTGCGCTACAGCACCTACCAGACGCCGGGCAGCAGCATCAGCTTGCTCAAGGACGATGCCGAGCCACGCCGCCAGGAGTATCTGGCGCGCTTTGCCGACAAAGAGGGCACCGACTACCTGCGCAGGTTCTGGAAAAAGTACCAGCGCAAAACCTCGCAACAGCGCCTGGACACCTTCCTCGACAGTCTGCGCATCACGCCGATCCGCCTGGCCGCCGTCCACCGCTACCTGTTCCCCGAAGCTGACCAGGCCACCTTCAACGCCTTCGTCCGTGCCCACGTGAAAAAGGATCTGCAGGACACCAAGCGCAAGCCCACCAAGCAAGACATCCTGACCGATGAGCGTCTGGATAACCTGTACTACGCCTACGGCCCCGGCAAGTTCGATCTGCCCGACCAGGGCTTTGTCGCCAAGGTTCACCCTCTGGACCTGTGGCTGCTGGGCTACTTGCTGAACAACCCCAATGCCAGCTTCCAGGAGGCGACGCAGGCCAGCCAGTTCGAGCGCCAGGAAGTCTACAGCTGGCTATTCAAGAGCCGGCACAAAGGCGCACGTGACAGCCGTATTCGTACCCTGGTGGAAATCGAAGCGTTCCTCGATATCCATCGGCGCTGGAAACGGGTCGGCTATCCCTTCGATCACCTGGTGCCCTCGCTGGCCACTGCCATCGGCAGCTCCGGCGACCGCCCGGCAGCCCTGGCCGAGCTGATCGGCATCATTCAGAACGATGGTATCCGCCTGCCGACCCTGCGCATCGATACCCTGCACTTTGCCGCCGATACCCCGTATGAAACGCGCCTGGCAGGTGATCCGGACCTCGGCCAGCGGGTGCTCTCGGTGGAAGTCGCCCGCGCCTTGCGCGGTGCCCTTTCGCAAGTGGTCGATGCCGGTACCGCACGGCGGGTGTCCGGCAGCTTCAAACTCAATGACGGCACGCCAATGGTCATGGGCGGCAAGACCGGCACTGGCGACAACCGGCTCGAAAGCTGGGGAGCCGGTGGCCGCCTGCTTGGCTCAAAAGCGATCAACCGCACGGCAACCTTTGTGTTTTTCCTTGGCGACAACCACTTCGGCACCCTCACCGCGTTCGTCCCCGGACGTGCCGCCGAATCGTTCAAGTTCACCTCGGCCCTGCCGGTGCAGGTACTCAAGGGCATGGCCCCGATCCTCACCCCGTACTTGCAACCCGGTAGCCACACCCTGTGCAAGGCCCCACAACCAGTAGCGCAGCAGTAGCCCTTTGCAGCAACGCCCAGGCAGCTGACACATGCCTGGGCGTTGCTTTGACAGCGATACCGTTCATCTCTCGCTCCTCCTGATGAGAAATATTCTCACTCTCACGCTTGCTTTAAGATATATCTTGAGTAGTATCTAAAGATACATCTAACGCAAACGGAGCCCTCCATGCGTGAACATCACCCCCACCGCGAACATGGCGAACGCCATGACGGATTCGAGCGCCGCCACGGCCGTGAGCGCGGCGACCGCGGACCACGGGTCTTTGCCCCTGGCGACCTGAGACTGCTGCTGCTGTCGATGCTGGCCGAGCAGCCCTGCCACGGCTATGACCTGATCCGCCAGATCGAAAGCCTGTTCGGCGGCAACTACAGCCCAAGCCCAGGTGTCATCTATCCGACCCTGACCTTCCTGGAAGAAAGCGAGCTGATCGTCGGCCAGGTGCATGGCAGCAAGAAGCTCTACAGCGTCACCGCTGCAGGCCTTGATTCGCTGGCCGAGCAAGCCATCGCCCTGGACGGCGTGCGCATGCGCATCGAAGTCAGTAAACGCTCGCTGTACGGACACGACCGGCCGCCAGAGATCCACGAAGCGGTGCACAACCTGCGCCATGCCCTGCAGATGCACAGTGGCCGCTGGAATCCGGAAGAAATCGAGCGGGTGCGCACCCTGCTCAACAACACCGCCAAAGCCATCGTCGCAGGGCCCACTGCGACCAGCACGGAGAAACCCGAATGAGTGCCAGCGAAAACACCGCAATTCATCGCGTCAATCATGAGATCAAACACCGCCGCCTGGATGTGCTGCGGGTCACCGAACTGACCCCGCGCATGCGCCGTATCACCTTGGGCGGAGCGCAACTGCAAGGCTTCACCAGTGTCGGCAGCGACGATCACGTCAAACTGATGTTCGCCTGTTCGGCAGAAGAACAGGCGGCGCTGGACAACCTCGACTTCAGTCGCGACGGCCTGCGCCCGACCATGCGCGAATACACCCCACGGCGTATCGATCTGGTAGCCGGTGAGCTGGATATCGATTTCGTCCTGCACGGCGACGGCCCTGCGTCGACCTGGGCAGCCCAGGCGGAGGTCGGCCAGGTGCTCAACATTGCCGGCCCACGCAGCTCGATGGTGGTGCCGGACATCTTCGACAGCTATTTGCTGATCGGCGATGAAACCGCGATCCCGGCCATTGCCCGGCGCCTGGAAGAACTGCCGGCCACGCGCAAGGTGTTGGCGGTTATCGAGATCGAAAACGCCGAAGAACAACAGCCTCTGGCGAGCCAGGCACAGGTGCAAGTGATCTGGGTCCAGCGGCACCAGCAGGATCTGCTGGAGGTGGTGAAGGATCTGACCCTGCCTGAAGGTCAGCTTTACGCGTGGGTTGCCCTGGAAAAAGCCCTGACCCGCAAGACCAAGCGCCTGTTGATCGACGAAAAAGGCGTCAACGAAAACCTGATCAAGGCCGCCGCCTACTGGCGCCTCGACCCGCACGACGACGAATAACCGGCACCATCAGGGTTGCGTCCTGGCCTTGGCCAGGCGCCCGCCCTGCCAATGATCCAGGCCCAGTATCAGCAGGCCGATGGCAATGAAGCCGAACAGAATCGCCAAGGCATTGAGCAGCACCTGCCCATAGCCAAGGCTTGCGACATCGATGAACGGATAGGGATAGACCCCTATCGACTCTCCGCGCAGCAGCGCATAAGCAAAATACCCCGCCGGATACAGCAACCAGGCCAACAGATGCCTGAGCCGCAGGCTGCCTTTCTCCACGCAGCACCACCAATAGCCGACGAACAGCAACGGCATGACATCGTGCAGCAGCTCATCGGCCAGCCACTGCCAGCCCTGCGGTTGCCACAGATGGCGCAACAACAGGCTATAGGCCAGACCGACCAGGGCAATACTGACGGCAATACCCGAACTGACTGCCGGACCGAGAAACCAGCGCCGCGCCGCAGACTCGCGGCCGAATGCCGCCTGGCTGAGCACCACGGCGACCAGGGTATTGCTCAGCACGGTGAAATAGCTGAAGAAGTTCACCAGGCCGCCGATCAGGCTGGCCTGCTCCTGCCAACGCACCCACAGCACCAGGTACAGCTGGATCGCCAGTGCGCTCCAACCCAGGCAGGCGGCCAGGCCGATCACGACCTCGCGCCGGACCATGAGGTCAGCGGCCGCGCTGCAGCTTCAGGTACAGACGCTCGACTTTCTCTCGGGCCCAGGGGGTGCGGCGCAGGAAAGTCAGGCTCGACTTGATGCTCGGATCGCTCTTGAAGCAGCGGATATCGATGCGCTCGGCCAGCCCTTGCCATTGGTAGTGCTCTACCAGTGCGGTGAGGATCTGCTCCAGGGTCACGCCATGCAGCGGATTGGGGTTGGCGGTGGTCATGCCTGTGCTCCAGCGAATCAAAGGTGCGCACCTTAGCCCAGGGGTGGGCTGGCTACAAACATTCTAGCGCAGCTGTGTGGGAGATTTGTGGGAGCGGGCTTGCCCCGCGATTGCATGTAGTCAGTCACATCGAATCGCGGGGCAAGCCCGCTCCCACCGCTATCGGAACACCCACTCACAATGGTAATGTTATATTGTATCAAAATCATTAGCCTACCAAGGAACCCCGCAGCCCATGCGTCGCTTGCCCCTTCGACTCTCCCCTTTCACTGCCGCCCTTTGGCTCGCATCACCCCTGAGCCAGGCCGTGGAGTTGCAGCCCCAGGTCATCACCGCCAACCCGCTGGGCAACAGCGAACTGGCCGCGCCCACCACCGTACTCGAAGGTGACGCGCTGGCCCTGCAACAAAAAGGCAGTCTCGGCCAAACCCTGAACAACCAGCCCGGCGTCGCCTCGACCTGGTTCGGTCCCGGCGCCAGCCGTCCGGTGATTCGTGGTCTGGACGGCGATCGCATTCGCATTCTGCGCAATGGCGTCGGCGCTCTGGACGCCTCATCGTTGTCCTACGATCACGCCGTACCGCTGGACCCGGCCACCGTAGATCGCATCGAAATCGTCCGCGGCCCGGCCGCCCTGCTCTACGGTGGCAACGCCATTGGTGGCGTGGTCAACAGCTTCGACAACCGCATCCCCACCGATCCCGTCGACGGCATTCATGGCGCTGGCGAATTGCGCTACGGCGGTGCCGACACCACACGTAGCAGCGCCGGCAAGCTGGAAGCCGGCGATGGCCGCTTTGCCTTGCATCTGGACGCCAACAGCCGGCAATTCAACGACCTGCGCATCCCCGGCTACGCCCGCAGCTCCAAGGTCCGCGACGCCGATGAACCGGGCAGCAAGCATCGCCTGGAAAACAGCGACGGCCGCCAGGATGGCGGTGCTGTCGGCGGTTCCTATCATTGGGATCACGGCTACACCGGCCTGTCCTACAGCCGCTACGACTCGAACTATGGCTCAGTGGCCGAACCCGGCGTGCGCCTGGACATGCAACAGGATCACTACGGTTTCGCCTCCGAGCTGCGCGACCTCGATGGTCCCTTCAGCGCACTGAAGTTCGACGTCGGCTACACCGATTACCAGCATCGTGAAATGGAAGGCGGCGAAGTGCACACCACCTTCAAGAACAAGGGTTACGAAGCACGGGTCGAAGCACGGCATCAGCCCTGGGGGCCGGTGGAAGGCGTGATCGGCGCGCAGGTCAGCCGCAACGAGTTTTCCGCCCTCGGTGAGGAGGCCTTCGTCCCGCAAAGCGATACCAATAGCCTGGCGCTGTTCATGCTCGAACAATGGCAAGCCAGCGAGCGCCTCAACCTGAGCCTGGGTGGACGCCTGGAACACACCCGCATCGACCCCGACAGCCAGGGCAGCGAGCGATTCGCCCAGGCCGACAGTGCCAGCAGTTTCACTGCCGCCAGCCTGTCATCCGGTGCGGTCTATACGCTGACGCCGATCTGGTCGCTGGTCACGACCCTGGGTTATACCGAACGCGCACCGACCTTCTACGAGCTGTATGCCAATGGCGCCCACGTTGCCACCGGCACGTTTGAAGTCGGCGATCCGAACCTGAGCAAAGAAAAAGCGATTTCCAGCGACCTGGCCCTGCGCTTCGACAACGGCGTGCACAAAGGCAGTGTCGGGGTGTTCTACAGCCACTTCCGCAACTACATCGGCCTGCTGGCCAGCGGCAATATGCGCGAAGGCCATGACCACGGTCATGACCATGGCGATGAAGACCACGACCATGATCACGATCATGACCACGCCGGTGACGTGCCCGAGTACCTGTACAAAGGTGTGCGGGCGCGCTTCTACGGCTTCGAGGCCCAGGATCGCTGGCAGCTGGCGCAAAACCACTTGGGCAGCTTTGCCCTGGAACTGTCCGGCGACTACACCCGGGCCAAGAACCTGGACAGCGGCGAAGACCTGCCACGCATTGCTCCGCTGCGCCTGAACAGCGGCCTGCTGTGGGAACGGGAGCGCTGGCAGGCCCGAGTTGATGTGCAGCACGCCAGCGCCCAGCATCGCAAACCGGACAATGAAACCAGTACCGATGGCTATACCACCCTGGGCGCCAGCCTTGGCTATCGCTTTGATATCGGTCAGAGCCAGTGGTTGGCCTTTGTGCGCGCAGAGAACCTCACCGACCAGACCGTGCGCTATGCCAGCTCCATCCTGCGTGATATCGCGCCGGCGCCGGGGCGCAGTGTCGAGGTAGGCCTGCGTACATCCTTCTGATAAACGAAAGCTGTCGGTGGGAGCGGGCTTGCCCCGCGATTGCGGTTTGTCAGCCAGATCGCATCGCGGGGCAAGCCCGCTCCCACCAACAGCTGCTCCCACCTTGCTGGACTATTACCAATCCAGCAACGGTCCCTCTTGTTGAATTGACTTTTTTTCTTACAAATTCAGCTATATCCTCTCCGCCGCAAGCTGAACCGCTTCAGTCTCTCCCCCAGAAGCCTTATCGCCGAAGATCCCCAGGACCCGGCGCACTTGCCGTTTTTTCAACAATCAAAAGATAGCGCTATCTCATGCCTCTGATTCATCGTTTCCGCCTTTCCCCCGCCACCCGGACGCTGTTTTCGGGTCTGGCCATCGCCAGCCTCGCCCCCAGCGCCCAGGCCGCCGCGATGTTCGCCAGCGACTCGCCATGGATGCTCGGCGATTGGGGCGGCACCCGCACGGAGCTGGCTGAACGCGGCTACGACTTCACCCTCGGTTACACCGGCGAGATGGGCGCCAACCTGCACGGCGGCTATGACGACGACCAAACGGCGCGCTACAGCGGCCAGTTCGCCCTCGGCACGCACCTGGACCTGCAGAAGATCCTCGGCTGGCACGACGCCGAGTTCCAGCTCACCGTCACCCAGCGCCACGGCGACAACATCAGCAACGACCGCATCAACGATCCACGGGTCGGCGGCTTTACCTCGGCCCAGGAAGTCTGGGGTCGTGGCCAGACCTGGCGGCTGACCCAGATGTGGATCAAGCAGAAATATTTCGATGGCGCGCTGGATGTGAAATTCGGCCGTTTCGGTCAAGGTGAAGACTTCAACAGCTTCCCCTGCGACTTCCAGAACCTGGCCTTCTGCGGCTCCCAGGTAGGTAACTGGGCCGGTGATATCTGGTACAACTGGCCAGTCAGCCAGTGGGCCCTGCGGGTCAAATACAACCTCACCCCCGAGCTCTACGCGCAGATCGGCGCCTACGAGCAAAACCCTTCGAACCTGGACCGTGGCAACGGCTTCAAGCTCAGCGGCAGCGGCACTCAGGGCGCGGTGATCCCGGTCGAGCTGGTCTGGAGCCCGGCGGTCAATGGCCTGCCAGGGGAATATCGCGCCGGTTACTACTACAGTAATGCCAAGGCAACTGATGTCTACAAGGACAGCAACGGCCAACCGGCAGCACTGAGCGGCCAGGCTTATCGCAGCAGTTCGAGCAAGCACGGCTTCTGGCTCGGTGCCCAGCAACAGTTGACGTCGCAGGCTTCCGACCACTCCCGTGGCCTGAGCGTGTTCGCCAACGCCACGTTGCACGACAAGAAGACCAATGCCATCGACAACTATGTTTCGGCAGGTGTGGTGTACAAGGGGCCCTTCGACGCCCGCGCCAAGGACGACATCGGTTTCGCCCTGGCCCGCGTGCACGTCAACCCCGCCTACCGCAAGAACGCCAAAGCGCTCAATGAGGCCAACGGTGTCAGCGACTACGACGATCCCCTGTTCCGTCCAATCCAGGACACCGAGTACAGCGCCGAGCTGTACTACGGCATTCACCTGGCCGACTGGCTGACCGTGCGCCCGAACCTGCAGTACATCCGCCACCCCGGTGGCGTGAACCAGGTCGACGACGCGCTGATCGGCGGGATCAAGATCCAGAGCAATTTTTAATCGCCCTTTTCACTTAACGGAGAACACACGATGAGCACAGAAGGTGCCCTGAGTAGAACCCGCTGGCTACCACGCCTGATTGGCGTGCTGTTGCTGCTGATGGGCCTGGCCCTGCTGGCGGGCGGCATCAAACTGAGCCAGCTCGGCGGCTCGTTGTACTACCTGATCGCCGGGATCGGTTTCGCCCTGTCCGGCATCCTCCTGCTGGCCCTGCGCCGCCACGCTCTGGGCCTGTACGGCCTGGTGCTGCTGGGCAGCACGCTGTGGGCATTGTGGGAAGTGGGCCTGGACTGGTGGCAACTGGTGCCGCGTCTGGCCCTGTGGTTCGCCCTGGGTGTGGTCCTGCTGCTGCCATGGGCGCGTCGTCCGCTGCTCGGCAATCCGTCGAAGATCAATCCGGCGCTGCTGAGCCTGGCCGTGGTTCTGTCTGGTGCCACCGCCGTCGCCAGCCAGTTCACCCATCCGGGTGAAATCAAGGGCAAACTGGGCCGCGACAGCAGCGGCCTGAGCAGCACCGCGCCGCAAATGCCCGATGGCGAATGGCAGGCTTACGGCCGCACCGAGTTCGGCGACCGCTATTCGCCGCTGCGCCAGATCACCCCGGACAACGTGCACAAACTGCAGGAAGCCTGGCGTATCCGTACCGGCGACCTGCCAACCGACAACGACCCGGTGGAACTGACCAACCAGAACACCCCGCTCAAGGTCAACGGCATGCTCTATGCCTGCACCGCCCACAGCAAAGTGCTGGCCCTGGACCCGGACACCGGTGCCGAGATCTGGCGCTTCGACCCGCAGATCAAAAGCCCGGTAGGCTTCAAGGGCTTCGCCCACATGACCTGCCGCGGTGTTTCGTATTACGACGAAAACAGCTACCTCAGTGTTGACGGCAGCCCGGCACCGAAGATCTCCGACGCAGGTCAAGTGGTAGCCCGCGCCTGCCCGCGTCGCCTCTACCTGCCCACCGCCGACGCCCGCCTGATCGCCCTGAACGCCGACACCGGTAAAGTCTGCGAAGGTTTCGGTAACCAAGGTGTAATTGACCTGACCACCGGCATCGGCCCGTTCACGGCTGGTGGCTACTACTCCACCTCGCCTGCGGCGATCACCCGTGAACTGGTGATCATCGGCGGCCATGTGACCGATAACGAGTCGACCAACGAGCCGTCCGGGGTGATTCGCGCCTACGACGTTCACGATGGCCGTCTGGTGTGGAACTGGGACAGCAACAACCCGGACGACACCGCGCCATTGGCAGCGGGCAAGACCTACAGCCGCAACTCGGCGAACATGTGGTCGCTGGCCAGTGTCGACGAAAAACTCGGCATGGTCTTCCTGCCCCTGGGCAACCAGACGCCTGACCAGTGGGGCGCCGACCGCACCCCGGGCGCCGAGAAGTTCAGCGCCGGCATCGTCGCCCTCGACCTGCGCAACGGCAAGGTGCGCTGGAACTACCAGTTCACTCACCACGACCTGTGGGACATGGACGTCGGCAGCCAGCCAACCCTGCTCGACCTGAAGACCGCCGATGGCGTCAAACCTGCACTGATCGCGCCGACCAAACAGGGCAGCCTGTATGTGCTCGACCGTCGTGACGGCACCCCGATCGTGCCGATCCGCGAAATCCCGGCCCCGCAAGGTGCTGTCGAAGGCGACCATACCGCCCCGACTCAAGCCCGCTCCGACCTCAACCTGCTTGGCCCGGACCTGACCGAACAAGCCATGTGGGGCGCCAGCCCGTTCGACCAGATGCTCTGCCGCATCCAGTTCCGCGAGCTGCGCTACGAAGGCCAGTACACCCCGCCGTCGCTTCAGGGCAGCCTGGTGTACCCGGGTAACGTTGGTGTCTTCAACTGGGGCAGCGTCTCGGTCGACCCGGTCCGCCAACTACTGTTCACCTCGCCGAACTACATGGCCTTCGTCTCGAAGATGGTGCCGCGTGAGCAAGTCGCCGCCGGCAGCAAGCGCGAAAGTGAAACCAGCGGTGTACAGCCGAACACCGGCGCCCCGTACGCGGTGATCATGCACCCGTTCATGTCGCCTCTGGGCGTACCTTGCCAGGCGCCTGCCTGGGGCTACGTGGCCGGTATCGACCTGACCACCAACCAGGTGGTGTGGAAGCACAAGAACGGTACCAGCCGCGACAGTTCGCCGATCCCGATCGGTCTGCCGATTGGCGTGCCAAGCATGGGCGGCTCGATTGTCACCGCGGGTGGCCTGGGCTTCCTGAGCGGCACCCTGGACCAGTACCTGCGCGCCTACGACACCAACACCGGCAAGGAGCTGTGGAAAGCGCGCCTGCCGGCAGGTGGCCAGGCCACGCCGATGACCTACACCGGTAAGGACGGCAAGCAATACGTCCTGGTGACCGCCGGCGGTCATGGTTCGCTGGGGACCAAGATGGGCGATTACGTAATCGCTTACAAATTGGCTGAGTAAAAACCATCGCGGGGCAAGCCCGCTCCCACAGGCCTCTGTGGGAGCGGGCTTGCCCCGCGATCAGCCCTAACCATTGAAACGCCCCCCAACCCGCCCCATGTAAGCACCATAGTCATTTACGCAGGTGCCCCATGAGTGACCAGCAGGATCTACCCGAACGCCCCGAGGAACACGCCGAAGTCGAGCATCCTGAAGCCTCCCGACACACCGGCCACAACCTCGCCCTGCCCGACCAACAACTGCCGGAAAGGGTCTATGTGATCCCGATCCACAACCGCCCGTTCTTCCCGGCACAAGTACTGCCGGTTATCGTCAATGAAGAACCCTGGACCGAAACCCTGGACCTGGTGTCCAAGACCCCGCATCACTCCCTGGCGCTGTTCTTCATGGACACCCCGCCGGAAGATCACCGCCATTTCGACACCTCGGCCCTGCCGCTGTACGGCACCCTGGTCAAGGTTCACCACGCCAGCCGCGAGAACGGCAAGCTGCAGTTCGTCGCCCAGGGCCTGACCCGGGTACGCATCCGCACCTGGCTCAAGCATCACCGCCCGCCGTACCTGGTCGAAGTCGAATACCCGCATCAGCCGAGCGAGCCGACCGACGAGGTCAAGGCTTACGGCATGGCCCTGATCAACGCGATCAAGGAGCTGCTGCCGCTCAACCCGCTGTATAGCGAAGAGCTGAAGAACTACCTCAACCGCTTCAGCCCCAACGATCCGTCGCCGCTGACCGACTTCGCCGCGGCGCTGACCTCGGCCACCGGCAACCAGCTGCAGGAAGTACTCGACTGCGTGCCGATGCTCAAGCGCATGGAAAAAGTCCTGCCAATGCTGCGCAAAGAGGTCGAAGTCGCTCACCTGCAGAACGAGATTTCTGCCGAGGTGAACCGGCAGATCGGCGAGCATCAGCGCGAGTTCTTCCTCAAGGAGCAGCTCAAGGTCATCCAGCAGGAACTGGGCCTGACCAAAGACGACCGCAGTGCCGATCTGGAGCAGTTCGAACAGCGTTTGCAGGGCAAGACATTGCCTGCCGCCACGAAAAAACGCATCGACGAAGAGATGAGCAAACTGTCGATTCTTGAAACCGGCTCCCCTGAGTACGCCGTCACCCGCAACTACCTGGACTGGGCCACCGCCCTGCCCTGGGGCGTGTATGGCAAGGACAAGCTCGATCTCAAGCACGCGCGCAAGATCCTCGACCAGCACCATGCCGGGCTCGACGACATCAAGGACCGGATCCTCGAATTCCTTGCCATCGGCGCCTGGAAAGGTGAAATCAGCGGCTCCATCGTCCTGCTGGTGGGCCCGCCCGGGGTCGGCAAAACCAGCATCGGCAAGTCCATCGCGCAATCCCTGGGCCGTCCGTTCTATCGCTTCAGCGTCGGTGGCATGCGTGACGAGGCCGAGATCAAGGGCCATCGGCGCACCTATATCGGCGCCCAGCCGGGCAAGCTGGTGCAGGCGCTCAAGGACGTCGAGGTGATGAACCCGGTGATCATGCTCGACGAGATCGACAAGATGGGCCAGAGCTACCAGGGCGACCCCGCCTCGGCGCTGCTGGAAACCCTCGATCCCGAGCAGAACGTCGATTTCCTCGACCATTACCTCGACCTGCGCCTGGACCTGTCCAAGGTGCTGTTCGTGTGCACCGCCAACACCCTCGACTCGATCCCCGGGCCGTTGCTCGACCGCATGGAAGTGATTCGCCTGTCCGGTTACATCACCGAAGAAAAACTGGCTATCGCCAAGCGTCACCTGTGGCCCAAGCAGCTGGAAAAAGCCGGTGTGGCCAAGTCCAGCCTGAGCATCACTGACAGCGCCCTGCGCATGGTCATCGAGGGCTATGCGCGCGAAGCCGGTGTACGTCAGCTGGAAAAGCAGCTGGGCAAACTGGTGCGCAAGGCGGTAATGCAATTGCTGGAAAACCCCGAAGCGAAGATCAAGATCGGCAGCAAAGATCTCGAAGCCTCTCTGGGCATGCCGGTGTTTCGCAGCGAGCAGGTATTGTCGGGCAAAGGTGTGATCACCGGCCTTGCCTGGACCAGTATGGGCGGCGCTACCCTGCCGATCGAAGCAACGCGCATCCACACCCTCAACCGCGGCTTCAAGCTGACCGGCCAGCTGGGTGATGTAATGAAGGAGTCGGCGGAAATCGCCTACAGCTATGTCAGCGCCAACCTGATCAAGTACGGCGGTGAACCCTCGTACTTCAATGAAGCCTTTATCCACCTGCATGTGCCCGAAGGCGCCACGCCCAAGGACGGCCCCAGCGCCGGGGTCACTATGGCCAGCGCCCTGCTGTCCCTGGCCCGCGACCAGGCACCGAAGAAAGGTGTGGCGATGACCGGCGAGCTGACCTTGACCGGGCAGGTCCTGCCGATTGGCGGGGTACGCGAGAAGGTAATTGCGGCACGACGGCAGAAGATCTTTGAACTGATCCTGCCGGAAGCCAACCGCGGCGACTTCGAAGAGTTGCCCGACTACCTCAAGGAAGGCCTGAGCGTGCATTTCGCCAAGCGCTTCAGTGATGTGGCGAAAGTGTTGTTTAGTTGAGGCCAGCTCAAGCCTGAATGCGGGCATGGAAAGCCCGCATCAGTACTATCAGCGCTGTCTGAGTAGCGTCATGGGGCTCACGAGTGAAACAGGGTGAGCTTGCGGTTCATCTCCAGGGCACTTTGCTCGATGGTGCTCCACTGCCCCAGAAACCTGCCAAAGTAGATTGCGAACCCGGCCAGTTGCTGGCCCGTGATGATTTGCTGAAGCTGTTCAGCGGACGCATCGATGTAGACAGTGAGGCTTTGCCAGGCTGAATGAAAATGTGAAGAAGCGGTCACCACTTCCCTTAGAAGCGCCTCCATTTTCTGAAGTCGCTCTGACAGATCCCGGATGCGCAGTTGCAAGTCAACCAGCGCCATAGTCTGTGGACTAAAATCCCTGGTCGTTGGTCTTTTGTACTTCTCGACGCCCTTAACCTTTCTTGCAGCTACAGGAATCAACTGCATCCGGGCTTCATCGCGAAAGCGCTGGACTTCGACGCGCACAAAACCGACTTGTCGGGAGTACTCCGTCAATGTTCCCTTGAGCGTATTCACATGTTTGGACAAGCTAGAAACTATCTGCCTGTCTGCTGGACTGAGCTGGACCAGTTCGCCACCCTGCAGGGTGTCCCACGCCTCACGTCGTTTACCTAACGCCTTGGTGTGCTCACACGCTTCAAGAATAATTGATCCGGCACTATTGATTTTGCTGGCGGCGGCTGCCAATACAGTTGTCAACTGCAAGTTTCTACCGAACAACACTTCCCAGCTATTGGCGTGCGCCTTCAGTTGAAAGAAAAAGCCCATCATACTGTTACGATCAAGTTCAGGATCACTCTGGCTTATCGGGGCTCCGCCTAGCCATTGGGTCAAATCAGCCGACGAACTCGGCAACCCCTTCACATACCTTGCATACTCGTCGAGGCTTCGAACATGCGCTTGTGACAAGCTCAGCGCACCGGTATCCAGTTCTGCCTCCATTACTTTCAACAAATTTCCAGGTAGGCGCAAGGCCTGCTCTTGCCAATCTAAATCTGCTCTCGCATTCATTCCTTTGCCCCCAGCAATATATTCCGTATGCCTGACACCCGAACTGGTTAGAACGCCCTCTTGAACTCGTCGACAACATGACGTACATAGGCGATCAACGCCACCAGCAGCTTATTCAACGACTGAGCGCTTTCGATGCCCTTCAACTTCAGACTGCTTAACTGATTACGTACAGCTGCCAGTTGCACACGGATCTGATTTTTTTCAGCCAGCCACTCCAGGCGCTTTTCAATCAGTGGCGCGTACTCCGAAAGTGCCATTAGATAGCTATGCAGCTGATTCGCACGTTGCTGCCGTTCACGCTGTTCAGCGACCATTTCATTCACTTGGGCCCGCAGTGCCCGGCGCTGGCCTTGGAGTTGCGAGTAACGCATCCCTTCCTGGATGCCGCCCATCAGCTTGTTCAGTGCCTCCACTGCCTGCTCGACCGCCAAGGCAGCACCCGCCGTGGTAGCGCCCGTGGCGACCATCGCCTGAACCTGCTCAACCGTTGGCAGCTTGCCCTCAAACTGCTTTTCTATTCCATTAGCCTCGAATACTGCGAGTGCTTTCTCCAGCTCCGCAAGCTCGTTGCGTTTGCTGGTCAGCATGTTGGCCAGCGCTGGCAAGCTGCTGGCCAACTGCTGCTGGGCTTCCAGATAGTTCGTACGATCGCGGTTCGGGTCATAAACCGGAAGGCTGGCAATCAACTTGGTAGCGCTTTCCACCCCTACCAGCATGACATCAAGTTTTTTGCCAATATTTCCCGCCGATCGCTGGATTTCCTCCAGGAGAAACTCCTCTTCATCGGGCTCTCCCCTACTCGCCTGAAGATCCTTAAGCAACATTTCAATATTTTCTGACTTTATACCTACAGCGAGAACCTCAGAATTTTTAGCCAACTCTTCGACATACGTTAGAAAGCCCTTGTAGTGTCGTTCGACCGAGGTATGCAACAGCGGCAGAAAATCGAACGTACGCCGCTCCCAGAATCCCGAATAAGCAGAAGCTGCTGCCAGTACTTTAGCCATATCTGGGCTTTGCAGAGCAGTGTGAAGCGCAATAACATTGTCATTCATGAAGAAGCATCCTTATTTAGCAGCTGCGGCGTCGTCAAATACACGATTCATATGCTGGGCAAAACGCTCAATATCTTTCCATTGCCCAATGAAGCGCTTAAAATAATTCGCAAACTTGAACAGCGCCTGGTCGGATTCGATGCGTTTGAGATGCTCAATCGATGCATCAATGTAAACACCAATGAGCTGCCAGGCAGATTGCAGGTGGGATGACGCGGTGAGTACATCCCTCAGTCGAGTATCCATCTGCCCCATCTGGGTACCCAATTCCTCCACAAGCCCTTCCAGCCTCATGGCGACTTTCAGCTTCTGGCTCACTTCGCCACGCTGTTTCTGACGCTTGTTGCGCTCTTTACGTACTTTCTCCGCCTTGCTGCCATAGATGGAGCCGGTGATAACCACGCCCAGCGCCCCTGCAGCCAGACCGCTTAGCGCTGCTTGGACATACTGGTCATATTCGGCTTCAAGGCGTTTGATTTCTTTATCAAGCTCGGCCAAATCTTCACGTAGGTGCTGTACCGCCCCACTCGTCTTTTGACGCTTGATCGCCTCGGTTTTTGTTGCCACCAAGGGCAGCAGCTTTTCACGCGCGTGATCTCGAAACTGCTCGGTTTCCTCGCGAACTGCACTTACACGCCGAGCGAAAAGATCCACGTCTTCGCGCAGGACTTCCATACAGTCAACCAGGTCCAGGACCCGACGTTTGTCGTCCGCACCAAGACTGATCGGTGTGTCGAAACGAAGGGTCTCCCACGCCTCTTTCTTCTTACCCAGGGCGATGCTTTTTTCGAGAAGCACCAATACCTCGTCACCTGTGGTATTGATGCCATTGGCACTGGCAGCCAACTCGAAGCCGAGTTTCTTGCTGTTGTCGGCAAGCTTTGACCAGCTGCGACCGTGTGTCTGTAACTGTTTGTGCATGTCGCCCATGCTGTTCGGCATTAGCGCCGGCTCGGCGATGGTGGAATAGCCCAGCCAGCGAATCAGTGCATCCTGGGCAACAGGCAGGCTGAAGACATGGTTTGCATACTGGTTGAGGGTGACGATGTGCTCCCTCGTCAGGGTCAGCCCCCCTTCCTCAGGCCCATCGCGCTCTGCCATGGCCTGGATAAGGTTCCCGGGCAGCAGTTCAGCCTCTTTCTGCAATGTGTCAAAATCCTTTTGTGTACTGCTCATAATCATGTCCCTGTTGATAGGCCAATCCGGCCTGGGACCTTCAAACTATTACGGTTGTTTACTGCCCAGCAGAGGGCAGGCTTTCCTGAAAGCCAAAGCTAGCCTGAATGAATGGATTATCAATGAAGATCAACTGCAAATTGCTGGTCCTTGGCCTGCCCCTCCTGGCAGCCTGTTCACAAACCCCGAGCAAACACGACAACGTGGTGCTGGAAAAATCGAGCCAGTGCCCTATCCGCCTGGAGATGGACCAAACCCTCACCCTGACCTTGCCCAGCAACCCCAGCACTGGCTATCGCTGGCTGCTGCAGAACCCCGCTGCGGGCATCCTGCGCAGCTTGGGCCCTGAGGTCTACAGCCATCCGGAAGATGCCGGGATCGTCGGCAGTGCGGGAGAATCGACCTGGCGCTTCCTGGCCCAGGCCGCAGGTGAGGGGCATTTGCTACTGGTTTACCAACAGCCTTGGGCACCCGAAGTCAAGCCTGTGCAATCGTTCGACTGCCGTATCCTGGTTCAATAGCGCAATCAAACACTCTCGTAGCTCAGTCGTACAGCCACCAGGTAATTGCACAGGTCGGCCAAGGCAACGGTCACAGCGTTCGGATCACTTAGCGAACCGAGCGCGTCGGCCTGCGCTTGCCATTCCTGTTCGAGCTTACGGGCCTGCGCCAACCAATCGTTCTTCGTCGACTCCAGCCCCCAGATGGCTTTGTTCGCTGAAAATACATCCTGCGCCTGTTGCCAGGCTCGCTTTGCACTAGCGAGGTCCTGTTTCGCGCTCACGATTTTCCCATCCAGCGCCATACGAGCATCAACCAAGTCTGAGACTTCAAGAATTTTTCCGAATTCGTCGATGCTCTCTGACAACCGCTTTGAGGCAGCCTTGAGCAATGCAGGAGTGACCGTCGGATCCTTGAGGGTACCGATGATAAGATCGACATCCTCCTCCTTGGGTATCAGTCCTTTGAAAGCGTTGAGAACTGACGGCTTCTGGAACAAAGCGATAGCCTCGGCGACATTAGTCCTTTTGACTTCCAGGTCAGTCAAACGCTGAGCAAGTTTCTCGGCTTCTGATTTTTTGTCGACCGCCTTACTCTCCAGTGCTGGGAGGGCATCCTTGAACGCCGCCAACGAGAACACCTGCATTTCGTGCGTTTTCAATAT
The DNA here is from genome assembly GCF_000746525.1 of Pseudomonas alkylphenolica. Taxonomy (NCBI): domain Bacteria; kingdom Pseudomonadati; phylum Pseudomonadota; class Gammaproteobacteria; order Pseudomonadales; family Pseudomonadaceae; genus Pseudomonas; species Pseudomonas alkylphenolica. The sequence continues at coordinate 1,201,249 of NZ_CP009048.1, read as the reverse complement.
CAACTGGGAACGCAATTGATTCTGCCGACTGACGACAGCAGCAATCCTGTTTTTCAAAACCTGTGGATCTTTAAAGTTTGCAAACGTCCTGCCATCCAGCAACGCGATGCCGCCGACTACACTTTCGTGCCAGGTGTTCTCCACTTCCATCATCAGATTTTTCAGCTCGAATACAAGCTCCTGACCCGCGGGAAGAATATCCATCTCATACTGATCAATAGTATTGAACACCTGTTCCTGGGTCGCCTTCATCCATAAATAATCGGGAACAAGCGATTTTATATCCAGCAGCTCCTTGTCAGTCATTTGAAGCCTCCTCAACCAAGTCAGAGAACAGGATGGATAACTTACTGCAAATTCCGCCTATCTTGTTCCAGGGGGCTATGACCTCAGTGAAGTCCTGGACAAACTCTTCGAGCTCACTACTGGTGGTAAGGTGTTCAATCTCTCGTAGCGAGGCCTGCGAAAATTGGTTGAGGGTTACCCAGAGTTTTTTCAGCTTGCCAGCGGCACTCGTGAGATCCGTCATTCTGAAGTCAAGATCCTCGATAATTAACTGGAGTGGAAGGAAACTCTCCAGGGCAGGTTCCAAGGCCTGCAATTGCCTTGCAACACCTGCTCGCTGTTCCAGCAGCTCATTTTTTTTTGCTCGTATCTCTTCGGCCTTGCTTCCAAATACCCCCCCTGTAATCACTAAACCAATAGGTCCAAGCGACAACCCCGTAAATGAAAGTCCGACCTGATAGTCGTAATCATCCTTAAGATTTTTTACGTCCTCATCGAGCGCATCAATTTTAGTACGTAACTCTGAGGTATTAACGTCTTTCAACGAGCTTTCGATATGCGCAATCACCTGCCTCAGACGCGGCCTGACCTGGGTGGGAATATCCGTTTCAAAACTCCTTGCAAGCGCGTTGACCTCTTCAATTTCCTTACTGGTTTCTTTAATTTCCTCGATCAAGTTCGCGAGTTTACTTTGGAGCAATTCACGAAGTGGCTCAAATCCTTTATCCAGCAAAGCGTTAGCGCCCCCAGCCCCTTTCTTGCGGATAATTTCCTGATAGGTATCGGAATTGTTAACATCCTCAAGCAATGCGCCTCCGCGGCTCGCCAATTTACCCGCGAACAGTTCAAGCGTAGGGCCCAGCCTGGCAATCTGATCCTCCAACCTCCTCCATTTACTCGCATGTAAATACAGCACTTCGCAGAGCACCAGAACCCTATTCACATCAACATCGAGAACAGCAGTATCAATTTTCAGCCGAATCTCTTCTTCACTTTGAGGAAGGTCATCGACCACCCGTACATATCCTTTTATCTTCTGCAGGTTTTGCTTTGTCAGCAAGGCAGTCCCTTGACGATCTTGCTCGGCACGGCTATCGAGAAAAGAAAAGTATTTCTCAGGCAGGCTCTTGGCTCTGGTTTTTAAATCCAGCTCTTCAACTGGCACTACCGCATGGTCAACGGGTTCTTCCTGAATGACTTCCATAAATAGACTCCAAAAACATGTGTATTACGGAAACCAAACTAACTAATGGCGTACACTGTGTAAGTCGCCAGATTTACCTTGTCCCGTGCGATTGATGAAAACTTCTTGACCGTTCGGTCTGGCCGAGAAACGCTGCCATGGCCAGACGCACTGCCTTTGGCTAAAATGCGCCTCCGTTTCATCCTGCATCGAGCACACCGTGAACCAGCCCCCCGACCGCCTATTCGCCCAGCCACTCGGCCAGGTGCCCGACTTCGCCTTCAACGAAGACGTGGTGCGGGTGTTCCCGGACATGATCAAGCGCTCGGTACCCGGCTATCCGACAATCGTCGAGAACCTCGGTGTACTGGCTGCCCAGTTCGCCCAACCGAACACTGCCCTGTATGACCTGGGCAGCTCACTGGGGGCGGTGACGCAGGCTCTGCGCCGCCACGTGCGCAGCGACGGTTGCCGGGTGATCGCCATCGACAACTCGGCCGCCATGGTCGAGCGCTGCCGGCAATACCTCAATGCCCAGGACTCGATGTTCCAAGAGCTGCTGCCGGTCGAGGTGATCGAGGGCGATATCCTTGCTCTGGATTTCCAGCCTGCCTCGGTGGTGGCAATGAACTTCACCCTGCAGTTCATCGCCCCCGAGCAGCGCCTGGAGCTGCTCACGCGTATCCGCCAGTCGCTGCTGCCGGGCGGTGCACTGATCCTCTCGGAGAAGCTGCGCTTCAACGACCCGGACGAACACGCCCTGCTCACTGACCTGCATGTCGCCTTCAAACGCGCCAACGGCTACAGCGAACTGGAAATCGCCCAGAAGCGCAGCGCCATCGAGAACGTGATGAAACCCGACAGCCTTGAAGAACACCGCGAACGCCTGCTGGCAGCCGGTTTTTCCAAGGTCGTGCCCTGGTTCCAATGCCTTAACTTTGCCTCGTTGATTGCCTTGCCATGATTGATCTTTCCCCACTGGTCCGCCGCTTGGCGGGCACCCCCCTGGCGCAATGGTCACAAGGCCTGCAAGCGCAACTCGATGCCAAGATGGAGAAAGGTCACGGCGACCTGGAGCGTTGGCAGAATGCCCTGGACGCGCTGCCGGCGCTGGTGCCGAGCAAAGTCGACCTGGTCAACGGCCTGAACCTCGATTGCGACTGTGACCAGGACACCCGCGATCGCATGCGCCAGGCACTGATGGGCTTGTCACCCTGGCGCAAGGGCCCGTTCGACCTGTTCGGTGTGCATGTCGATACCGAGTGGCGCTCGGACTGGAAATGGTCGCGGGTCGCCCCGCACCTGGATCTCAAGGGCAAGCGCATTCTCGATGTCGGCTGCGGCAACGGTTACTACCAGTGGCGCATGCTCGGTGCCGGTGCCGACAGCGTGATTGGCGTCGATCCCAACTGGCTGTTCTTCTGCCAGTTCCAGGCGGTTCAGCGCTACTTGCCAGAGCTGCCTGCCTGGCACCTGCCCTTCGCCCTGGAAGACCTGCCAGCCAATCTCGAAGGCTTCGACACGGTGTTTTCCATGGGCGTGTTCTACCACCGCCGCTCGCCTATCGAGCATCTGCTGGCGCTCAAGGACTGCCTGGTAAAAGGCGGCGAGCTGGTGCTGGAAACGCTGGTGGTCGAGGGCGACGAACATCAGGTGCTGGTGCCCGAAGACCGCTATGCGCAGATGCGCAACGTCTGGTTCCTGCCTTCGGTGCCGGCCCTGGAGCGCTGGCTGCGCCGCGCCGGTTTCAGTGATGTGCGCTGCGTCGATGTCAGTGTCACCAGCATCGAGGAGCAACGCAGCACCGAGTGGATGCGCTACCAGTCGCTCAGCGACTTCCTCGACCCCGCCGACCACAGCCGTACCATCGAAGGGTTGCCTGCGCCACGTCGCGCAGTACTGGTGGCACGCAAATAAAAAAGGCGCCCGTATGGGCGCCAAAATTCACCTTTACCAAAGGAGCGGGGAGCTACCAAGGTGAATGGAGCTACTCTTTGACCACCTGCTGCTGAGCGTTGGCGCGCTTCTGCGCGTCGGAGCTGGCAACCGCCTGATCCTGCTTGCCGTGGATCTGCTCCTGGCTCAGGCGAAACTTCTCCCAAAACTGTTTCGAACGTTCCGCGCCGCCTTCGGCCAGCGCGGCACCACTACCAAGGGCCAGAACGCCCATCAATGCATACTTGATCAGGCTCATGTTGCTCACCTCGTGATTGAATTTCAGTACGGTTCAATCTTACGAAGGGCAAGCTAACGACAAGGTGAGCAGGACATTACAGTGTTGCAATAAACGCCCTATAACAGGGTCAGCGGGTACTCCACTATCAGGCGCACTTCGTCCAGGTCCGACTCGAACGCCGTGGCCCGGGTGGTGGCCTGACGCAGGCGCAGCGACAGGTCTTTGAAAGTGCCCGACTGCACCACATATTTCGCTTCGATATCGCGCTCCCAGCGCTTCTGCCCGGTCAGTGGATTACCCTCGGCATCACGGCGCATGTACACCGCGTTGGCATCGGAATAATCAGCGTCACTGCCACGCCCGTAGCGGGTCATGAAGGTCAGGCCCGGTACGCCATAGCTGGCCATGTCCAGGTCGTAGCGCAGCATCCACGAGCGCTCCTTGGGTGAGTTGAAGTCGCTGTACTGGATCGAGTTGTCCAGGTAGATCGAGTCGGCCTGGCGCAAGTAGTCGAAGTCGTTGTCGCCCTGGTTGCGTTGATGGGACAACGCCAGGGTATGGGCGCCATAGCTGAAGCCAACCCGCGCACTCCAGATATCGTTGTCGAAGCTGCCGAGCAATTGCTGGCCCTGATCTTTGGCCTTGTAGTAATTGAAACCGCTGAAAACGCTGAGCTGTTCGGAGATCAGGTACTGATAGCTGACGCCTGCGTAGTACTGGTCCCAGGCATCCTTAAGGCGACTGCTGTAGAGACTCAGGCTGAGGTTGTCCGTGGCCTGATAATCGCCGCCGAAGTAGCCCAGCCAGGGCGAGTCGACCGGACCTGCGTAAAAGGTCTCGAAGCCGTCACGGTTGTTGCTTGAAAGAGGTTGGCTCATGGCATGCAGGCGCCCGCCCTGCAGGGTGAAGTTCTCCAGGGTGGTGTTTTCCAGGGTCCAGCCGCTGAAGCTTTCCGGCAGCAGGCGGGAGTCGCCAAAATGCACCACCGGCGTGGTCGGGAACACGTCGCCCACTTTGATTTCGGTGTCGAACAGGCGCGCCTTGAGGGCGCCGCCCAGCTTGCTGAAGTTGCTCGCGGTATCGCCATTGCTATCGACCGGCAGCATATCGAACGAGCTACGCCCGCCACTGCGGCCATCGCCACTGTCGAGCTTGAGCGCAAGCATGGCATAGGCATCGAGGCCAAAGCCGACGGTGCCTTCGGTGTAGCCCGACTGGAATCGGGCGATAAACGCCTGGGCCCAGGCCTCGGCATAACCGGCCTTGCCGGTGGGTGACTCGCCGCCCTTGCGATAGTCACGATTGAAATAGAAATTGCGACTGAGCAGCGTCAGGCTACTGTCCTCGACAAAGCCCGCGGGCTCGACGGAGGCATAGCTGACTGAGCAACTGGCCAGGGCCAGGACGCCGGTGATACAGGTTGTGGTTTTATTCCCCATCTTCAACTCCTGATTATTCGCCGTAATACGCACGACGGCCGCTGATGCGGCCGCCGTGGGTATCCTGACAAGGGCTGAATAACTCGAAGATGAGCGTGAAATTACAGTTTCGTCACTTCATCGGTGTCGTCTTCTTCGTCCCTACGGTGAGCCCGGTAGTACAACGCTGGCAGCACCAGCAAGGTCAATGCGGTGGAGGACAGAATCCCGCCGATCACCACGGTCGCCAGCGGTCGCTGCACCTCGGCGCCAGTGCCGGTGGCCAGGGCCATGGGAATGAAGCCCAGGGAAGCCACCAGCGCGGTCATCAGCACAGGCCGCAGACGGGTCAGCGCACCTTCATCGATGGCCTGGCGCAGCGTCCGCCCTTGCTCGCGCAAACCACGGATAAAGGCAATCATCACCAGGCCGTTGAGTACCGCGACACCCGACAAGGCAATGAAACCGACCCCGGCCGAAATCGACAGCGGAATATCCCGTAGCCACAGCGCCACCACCCCTCCGGTCAAGGCAAAAGGAATACCGGTGAACACCAGCAAACCGTCCTTGAGGTTGTTGAACATCATGAACAGCAAACCGAACACCAGCAGCAAGGCCACCGGCACCACCACTTGCAGACGCTGCGCCGCCGACTGCAACTGCTCGAACTGTCCACCCCAGCGCGTCCAGTAACCGGCCGGGATGCTGACCTGGCTGTCGATGCGCTCACCGGCCTCCTCGACAAACGAACCGATATCACGCCCGCGCACGTTGGCACTGACCACCACCAGGCGCTTGCCGTCTTCACGGCTGATCTGGTTGGGGCCCTGGACCAGTTGCAGGCTGGCGACATCGGCCAGGGTGATAAAGCCGATCTGGCCATTGCCGGCAGCACCTGCCGGCACCGGGATCAACAACTGCGACAGACCGTCGATGTCGGTGCGCAGGTTGTCAGACAGGCGCACTACCATGTCGAAGCGGCGGTCGCCCTGGTACAGGGTACCGGCCTGACGTCCGCCAACCGCCACGGCGATGGTGTCTTGCACATCGCCGACATTGAGTCCGTAGCGCGCCGCCTTGTCGCGATCGACATCAATGGTCAGCACCGGTAACCCCGAGGTCTGCTCGACCTTGACTTCCGACGCCCCCGGCACCGCCTGCAGCGCCGCGGCAATCTGTGCGGCGGTGCGGTTGAGCTGATCCATGTCGTCGCCGAAGACCTTCACCGCGACATCACTGCGCACGCCGGAAATCAGCTCGTTGAAGCGCAACTGAATCGGTTGTGACAGCTCGTAGTTGCTGCCCGGCACGCGGGCACTGGCGCGCTGGATATCGGCGATCAGTTGCTCGCGCGACTTGCCCGGATCCGGCCACTGGTCTTGCGGCTTGAGCATCACATAGCTGTCGGAGATGTTCGGCGGCATCGGGTCGGAGGCGATCTCGGCGGTGCCGGTCCGTGCGAACACCCGCTCGACCTCGGGCACCTGACTCAACACACTCTGTTCCAGTTGCTGCTGCATGGCCACCGACTGGCTCAGGCTGGTACCGGGCACGCGCAACGCCTGCAAGGCGAAATCACCTTCGCTCAAGCTCGGCACGAACTCACTGCCCATGCGACTGGCCAACACACCGGACAACAGCACCATCACGGCGGCCAGACTGAACGCCAGCGACCGATGGCCCATCACCCACTGCAACAGCGGTGCATAGCCACGCTTGGCGCTGCGCATCAACAGGTTCTCGTCTTCCTTGACCTTGCCGGTGACGAACAGGGCAATCGCCGCGGGCACGAAGGTCACCGACAGCAACATGGCACCGAGCAAGGCAATCACCACGGTGAACGCCATGGGGTGGAACATCTTGCCCTCGACGCCGCTCAGGGCAAAGATCGGCAGGTAGACCACCATGATGATCAACTGCCCGTAGATCAGCGGCCGACGCGCTTCGCGGGCAGCATTGAAGACTTCATGGAAGCGTTCGGAGCGGGTCAGCAGACGGCCATGGTGTTGCTGGGCGTGGGCCAGGCGGCGGATCGCATTCTCGACGATCACCACCGCGCCATCGACGATGATGCCGAAGTCCAGCGCGCCGAGGCTCATCAGGTTCGCACTGACCTTGTTGCTGAACATGCCGGTGAAGGTAAACAGCATCGACAGTGGAATGATCATCGCGGTGATCAACGCGGCGCGGATGTTGCCGAGGAACAGGAACAGAATCACGATCACCAGGATCGCGCCTTCGATCAGGTTCTTCTTCACCGTGGCAATGGCTTTATCGACCAGGTTGGTCCGGTCATAGACCGTCACCGCGCTGACCCCGGCCGGCAGTGAACGGTTGATTTCCACCAGTTTCTGCGCCACCGCCTGGGACACTGTGCGGCTGTTCTCGCCAATCAGCATGAACACCGTGCCGAGCACCACTTCGCGGCCATTCTCGGTCGCTGCACCGCTGCGCAGCTCTTTTCCGATGCCGACTTCAGCGACATTGCGTACGCGGATGGGGGTACCGTCGATGTTGGCCAGAACGATATTGGCGATATCCTCGATCCCGGCCAGTTGCCCCGGCGCGCGGATCAGCAACTGTTCGCCGCGGCGCTCGATGTAACCGGCACCGACGTTGGCATTGTTGCGCTCCAGGGCGGTGAGCAAATCGGCCAGGGTCAGTTTGTAGGACGCCAGGCGCTTGGGATCGGGGGCAATCTGATACTCCTTGGCAAAGCCGCCGATGGTGTTGATCTCGGCGACCCCGCGCACGTTGCGCAGTTGCGGTTTGATGATCCAGTCCTGGATCTCGCGCAGGTCGGCGGGCGTGTACGGGCTGCCGTCCTCCTTGCGCGCATCCTCGGCGGCTTCCACCGTCCACAGGAAAATCTCGCCCAGGCCGGTGGAGATCGGCCCCATCGCTGCTTCGACACCTTCAGGCAGTTGCCCGCGCGCCTGTTGCAGGCGCTCGTTGACCAGTTGCCGGGCGAAGAACAGGTCGGTGCCTTCCTCGAAGATCACCGTTACCTGGGACAGCCCCGAACGCGACAGCGAGCGGGTCTGCTCAAGGCCCGGCAAGCCGGCCATGGCCGTCTCGATGGCGAAGGTGATGCGCTGTTCGGTTTCCAGCGGCGAGAAGCCCGCCGCCTGGGTGTTGATCTGGACCTGGACGTTGGTAATGTCCGGAACCGCATCGATTGGCAGCTTCTGGTAGCTGGCCACACCGAGCGCGGCCATCAGCAGCACCGCCAGCAGCACCATCAGGCGCTGCTCGATGGCAAATTGAATAAGGCGTTCGAACATGAGAGGTACTCGCGCGGGTCAGTGGGCGTGCTCGGCGCTGGCCTTGCCCAGCTCCGACTTGAGAACGAAGCTGCCCAACGCCGCCACCTGCTGACCGGCTTGCAGGCCCTTGCGGATTTCGACATAGCCATTGGCACTGGCGCCCAGCTCCACCGCCTGGGCGACGAAGCCCTCGGCGGTGCGCACGAACACGGTGGGCTTTTCTTCGAGGCTCTGGATCGCCTGATCGGGTACGGCAAGGCTGGCGGCGATGGTCTCGCCCGGCACCTGCACGGCCACGAACAAGCCCGGACGCCAGGCGCCACGCGGGTTGTCGAGGGTGACACGAACGCTGGCGGTGCGGGTCTGCTCACCGAGCAGGCTGCCGACATGACTGATGCGCCCTTCAACCTGCTCACCCAGCTCGCTGGCGACAATGTTTACCGTCATACCCGCGCGGACCTTGCCCAGATCCCGCGGTGCCACACCAAAGGTCGCCCACACCCGCGAGAGGTCGGACAAGGTGAAGGCGGCACTGGTCTCATTGACCACCTCACCCGGCACCAGGTGCTTCTCAACGATCTGCCCGGCAAACGGCGCGCGCAGTTCGTAACGATTGCCGCCGGCCAGCACCGTGGTGCCGCTCAGGGCGCTGATTTTCTGCCGGGCGTTGGCCTGGGCAATTTCGGCCTCCTGCAGGGCCTGGCGGGCTTGCAGGTAGTCCTGCTCGGCGGAAATACCTTCCTGCCACAGGTCCTTTTCCCGCTGATAGGTGCTGCGCGCCAGCTCCAGACGCCGCTGACTCGCCGCCAGTTCGCTGCGCTGTTCGGAGATCTGCGGGCTGGCGATCACCGCCAGCAAGTCACCGGCCTTGACCTGCTGACCGAGTACCACCGCGACCGACTCGACCACCCCGGCTGCTCTCGGCACCATATGCGCGGTGCGGTCTTCATCGAAGCGGATCTCACCCGGCAGCGACAGGCTGCGTTGCAACTGGCGTGGTGCGGCAGCGGCCAGTTCGATCCCGGCCAGCGCGATCTGCTCCTGGCTCAGGGTGATCGCACCCTCTTCTTCCGCGTGCCCCGATTCAGACTCGGCATGCCCGTGCTCGCCTTTTTCTTCCTCATCGTGATCACCTTCAGCATGATCGTGGCTGGACGCTGGCGTTGCCGCCTGCGGCTGCGGACCGGTCTGACGCGTCAGCAGCACGCCCAGCCCCAGGCCCAGCAACAAGGCAGCGATCAGCAGCGTTGTGGACTTCTTGTTCATGCAGTCTCCTTAGCGGTCACCGCTGAACGCGGTGTCAATCAAAGCGGGGGAAAGTCGATCAGGCTCAGCGGCTGGCCAGGCTCAGGTCGCCGAAAATGCGCTCCAGACGCACTCGCGCTTCACTGCGCTGGGCCTGGGCCTGGAGGTACTGCAGGCGGGCGGCAACCAAGGTGCGCTGGGCATCGAGCACATCGAGAAAAGCGAACTTGCCGCGCTCGAAACCGCGTGTGGCAGCGTCCACCGCCTGTTGCGCCGAAGGCAGGATCGAGCGGTCGAAGTCCTGCACCTCCTGGGCGGCGGTACTCCACTGAGCCAGGGCCTGGATCACTTCACTGCGCAGCCGCAGTTCGGCGTCATTGCGCTGGTCGCGGGCCTGATCGGCGCGGCGGGCGGCGGCGAGGATGTTGCCCTGATTGCGGTCGAACAGCGGTATCGGCAACGACAGACCGACCACGTTGACGCGCTCGCGCTCGGCTTCGTCGTACTGGCTGCCGACACTCACGGTCAGGTTGGGAATCCGTTGCGTGCGCGCAAGTTTCAGGGCGGCATCTGTCTGATCGATCTGCGTGCGCGCCAGGCGCATGTCCGGCGTTTGCTCCAGGCGTTCAAGCAGCTGGGTGCGGCTCGGCACGTCGGGCTCCTGCTTGCCAACGCTTTCGACCCGGCTGAACTCGGCCATGGGTGCTCCGGTCGCGGCCGCCAATTGCTGATAGGCAACGGTCAGCGCCTGTTCGGCACGCCCTAGCTCCAAGCGCACTTCGGAAAGCTGCACCTGGGCCCGCGTCGCCTCCACCGGCGAGGCGCTGCCGGCCTTGACCCGCCCCTGCACCACTTGCAAAGCCCGCTCGCTCAAACGCAGTGATTGTTCGGCCAGTTGCAGACCTTGCTGGGCCTGCACCGCCGCCTCGAAGGCGCCGATCACTTCGGCACGCAGGGCGTTGCCCTGGCGTTCAAGCTCCAGTCCCGCCAGTTCCGAATCGCGTCCGGCCACGCCCAGCCGCGCACCGCGCTTTCCGCCCAGCTCGAACATCTGACTGACGCTGACCGTGGTGGTCTGCGAGCCGTTGCGGGTGTCTTCAACCTCCCAGCTCAACTCGGGGTTGGGCAGTACCCCCGCCTGGCGTCGTTCACCTTCGGCGATATCGATGCCCCAACGTGCGACCGCCAGCTCTGGGTTGTTGGCCTGGGCGGTTCGCAGGGCATTGTCGAGGGTCAGCACAGGGCCTTGGGCCAATGTCACAGAGGGCAAGGCCAGCAATACCAGCGTCAGCAGAATGCGGCCACGGCCTGTGCCGGGCCTGTCCAGGGTGCGAAACATGGCGGACTCCTGCGCCTTTTTTGGAGCCCGCACTGTAGTAATCGGGGTTTATCCCCAAGATGACTCGAAAATTACAAATCTGTAATCCAGCCAATGCCCTGCACAAGATGACTTAGTATCCGCCGCTTGATGCCCTTCAGCCCTTGACCTTCTAGCTACTTCAGGGTTGAGAATCACCGCCTTTCACACCACCGAGTCATTTCATGCGCTTACTGATTATCGAGGACGAGCTTCGCACCGCCGATTACCTGCAACAGGGTCTGAGCGAGAACGGCTATATCGTCGATTGTGCCCACAGCGGCGCCGACGGCCTGCACCTGGCCCGCCAGCAGGCCTACGACCTGATCATTCTCGACGTCAACCTGCCCGAGCTCGATGGCTGGACCGTGCTGCAGCGCCTGCGCGCCGACTCCAGCACGCGGATCATGATGCTCACCGCTCATGGCCGCCTTTCGGACCGGGTCAAAGGCCTCGATCTGGGCGCCGACGACTACATGCTCAAGCCCTTCGAGTTTCCGGAACTGCTGGCGCGTATCCGCAGCCTGTTGCGGCGCAACGACCAGGCCCTGCAACCGAGCACCTTGAAAGTTGCCGACCTGGAGCTGGACCCGGGCCGTCACCGTGCTTACCGCAGCGGCCAGCGTATCGACCTGACGGCCAAGGAGTTCGCCCTGCTGCACCTGCTGATGCGCCAGAGCGGCGAGGTGTTGTCGCGCACCCAAATCATTTCACTGGTGTGGGACATGAACTTCGATTGCGACACCAATGTGGTGGAAGTCTCGATCCGCCGCCTGCGCGCCAAGATCGATGACCCCTTCGACAACAAACTGATCCACACCCTGCGCGGCGTCGGCTACGTGCTTGAGGCACGCGAATGAAACCGGCGCGGCTTTCCCTGCGTCTGGGCCTGAGCGTCAGCCTGATGGGCGCGGCGCTGGTGCTGCTCATGGCCTGCCTGGCGGTACTTGCCCTGGACCACGAACTGGACAGTCGGGCGCGCAAAAGCCTGACGGCGAAAATGGCGCAGATCGAGCACGGCCTGAGCATCGACCTCAAGTCCGGTGACCTGCAAACGTCGGCGCACCCGCTTCTGGATGTGGTGATGGGCCATGACAACCTGAGCCTGAGCGTGATCGCCCTGACCGGTCGGCATTCGGCCCTGTTGACCCTCGGGCCGGGACTCGAAGCCGAGGCCCTGCTGCAGATTCCCGGCAGCCCCGGGCTGGCCTTTCAACAATGGCGCGACAGCGATGACAATCACCTGCTGACCGCCTCGCGGTTGATGCGTTTGCAGGACGGCACCGATGTTCGCGTGTTGCTCACGGTCAACCTTGCCGACGACCACAGCCTGTTGCAGGCCTACCTGCGCTCGACGCTGCTGGCGCTGCCATTGCTGGTGCTGTTGATCGGTTTTGGCGCCTGGAAGCTGGTACAACGCGGCCTGACGCCACTGCGCAGGTTCAGCCAGATCGCCGGGCAGGTTTCTGCCCAGCAACTGGCCTTGCGCCTGCCACTGGACGACTTGCCCCTGGAGCTGAAGGAGCTGGCCCATGCCATGAATGTCATGCTCGACCGGCTCGATGGCGGCGTGCAGCAACTCTCGCAGTTCTCCGACGACCTCGCCCATGAGCTGCGCACGCCGATCGGCAACCTGATGGGCAAGGCCCAGGTGACCCTGAGCCGGGAGCGTCCCGTCGAGCAATACAAAGAAGTGCTGGAAGCCAGTATCGAAGAGCTGACCCGGCTCAACCGGATCATCAATGACATGCTGTTTCTCGCCCAGGTCAGTCAGCCTCACGCCCAGTTGCCGCTCAAACCGGTAAACCTGGCCGATGAAGCCAAGCGCGTCAGTGAGCTGTTCGAGTTCAGCAGCGAGCAGAAAGACATCAGCCTGCGCCTGCACGGCTGGGGCTCGATCATGGCTGATCGTTTGATGGTGCAACGGGCGTTGTCGAATCTGTTGAGCAATGCCATTCGCCATAGCCCTGAGGGGCTGCCGATCGATATTGCGGTCGAGCGCTGTGGGGATGAAGTCCGCCTGTCAGTGGAGAACCAGGGGCCGGGCATTGAGCAGGCCCATCTGCCGCATCTGTTCGAACGTTTTTACCGGGCGGGATCAGGACGATCGCGGCTGGAGGGGGGGACCGGATTGGGGTTGGCGATTGTGAAATCGATCATGCAAGTGCATGGCGGGCGGGTTGAGGTGAGCAGTGAATTGAATGGTTTGACCCGGTTCAGTCTGGTCTTCCAGGGGTCGTAGACTGCATCGCGGGGCAAGCCCGCTCCCACCGGTGGGAGCGGGCTTGCCCCGCGATGTTTTTAATGACGGCTAGCCGCCATGATCAACGCCTTCATCTCCGCCACCGCCGACTTGAAGCCAACGAACAATGCATGTGCCACCAGCGCATGACCAATGTTCAGCTCGTTGATGCCCTTGATCGCCGCGACCGCTTCAACGTTATGGTAATGCAGGCCATGACCGGCATTAACGATCAGCCCCTGGGCCAAACCAAAGGCCACGCCGTCGGCAACGCGCTTGAGCTCTTCAGCAACCTCCGTCGGGGTTTCGGCATCGGCATAGCGGCCGGTGTGCAGTTCAATCGCCGGTGCACCGACGCGACGCGACGCTTCGATCTGACGCTCATCGGCATCGATGAACAGCGACACTTCCGACCCCGTGCGTGACAGGCGTTCGACGGCGGCCTTGATCCGCGCCTCCTGACCGGCTACGTCCAGGCCACCTTCGGTGGTCAGCTCCTGGCGGGTTTCCGGGACCAGGCAGATGTGCGCCGGGCGGATGCGCTCGGCGAAGGCCATCATTTCTTCGGTCACACCCATTTCGAAGTTCATGCGCGTCTGCAGCACGTCCTTGAGCACCAGCACGTCGCGCTCCTGGATATGCCGGCGGTCTTCGCGCAGGTGCACAGTGATGCCGTCGGCGCCCGCCTCTTCGGCGTCCAGCGCGGCCTTGACCGGATCGGGGTAGCGCGTGCCACGCGCCTGGCGCAGGGTCGCCACGTGGTCGATGTTCACGCCGAGGAGCATGCGGTTGCTTTGAGTCACGAAGAGGCTCTCCTGAAGATTGAGCCTGACAGCATACGACGTGCTCAGCGCTTGCGAAACAGTTCCCGACTGACCAGTGGCCGTCCACCCAGGTGCACGGCCAGCGCCTGACGCATCAGGCGCTTGGCCGCACCCAAGGCACCGGGGACATTCCAGTCGGCTTCGGCCATGGCCGCCAGCTCGTCACCACGGAACAAACCGGGCTGCAGCAGGTAGACCCGCTCAAGCCCGGCGTCCACCTGCAGACGGTACAGGCCATCGACGACCAGAGGCTCGCCATTGATGTCCTGATCGAGGGCAAAGCCGTAGCCCAGTTCATCTAGCAAGCGCCACTCGAAGGCCCGCAGCAGCGGTTCCAGCGGCCGCCCGGCAGCCAACGCCTGCAGGGTTGCCGCGTAGTGCTCGAACACCACCGGATGCGGATCCTCGGCGGGCAACAGGCGAATCAGCAGTTCATTGAGGTACAGGCCACTGAACAAGGCATCGCCATTGAGCCAGGCGGCCACGCCGACACTGTCCAGGCGGCCGACCGTCTTCAGCTCGCCACGGCCACGAAACTCGACTTCAAGGGGTACGAAAGGTCGGGCCTGGCTGCCGCCCTTGCCACGCGCACGGCGTAACACCGCGCGCAGGCGCCCTTGCGGGGTGAGGAAATCCACCAGCGCACTGGTTTCACGGTAGGCCCGGCTGTGCAGCACGTAGGCCGGTTGGCCAACTGGCAGTTCCATGAGCAGCGCTTCAGAAAAGGTTCGACCCGACAGCGGACGCTGCCGGGCCTGATGCGATCAGAGGTCGCCGTAGCCCAGCGAACGCAGGGCGCGTTCGTCGTCGGACCAGCCGCCTTTGACCTTGACCCAGAGGTTGAGCATGACCTTGGCGTCGAACAGCACTTCCATGTCCTTGCGCGCCTCGGAGCCGATACGCTTGATGCGCTCGCCCTTGTCGCCAATGATGATCTTCTTCTGGCCGTCGCGCTCGACCAGGATCAGCGCATGGATGTGCAGGATCTTGCCCTGCTGCTTGAACTCTTCGATTTCCACGGTGATCTGGTATGGCAGCTCTGCACCGAGCTGACGCATGATCTTTTCGCGTACCAGCTCAGCGGCCAGGAAGCGGCTGCTGCGGTCGGTGATCTGGTCTTCCGGGAAGAAGTGATCGTTTTCCGGCAGGTGCTTGGCGATCAGGCCTTCCAGCGCTTCGAGGTTGTGCCCCTGCTGCGCGGAGATCGGCACGATCTCGGCGTTCGGCAGTTGCTCCTGCAGCCACTGCAGGTGCGGGATCAGCTCGGCCTTCTCTTCGATCCGGTCGGTCTTGTTGATCGCCAGGATCACCGGGCCCTGCACGTACTGCACGCGTTCCAGCACCAGCTGGTCTTCGTCGGTCCACTTGGTACGGTCGACCACGAAGATCACCACGTCGACGTCCTTGAGGGCGGCCGAGGCGGTCTTGTTCATGTAGCGGTTGAGCGCCTTTTCGTTGCTCTTGTGCATACCCGGGGTATCGACGTAGATCGCCTGGATATCACCCTCGGTCTTGATCCCGAGCATATTGTGGCGAGTGGTCTGCGGCTTGCGCGAGGTGATCGCCAGCTTCTGGCCGAGGATGTGGTTGAGCAGGGTCGACTTGCCGACGTTCGGGCGGCCGACAATGGCAACATAGCCGCAGCGGGTAGTATTCGTATCAGTCATTGCCATTCTCCACGCCCAGGGCGATCAGTGCTGCGGCGGCCGCGACTTGCTCGGCGATACGCCGGCTGACGCCCTGCCCTCGGCTTTTTTCAGTCAAAAGGGTCACTTCGCATTCGACGAAAAACGTCCGGCAATGGGGTTCACCTTGAATATCCACCACTTCGTAACGCGGCAGCTCGCAGGCCCGCGACTGCAAAAACTCTTGCAGACGGGTTTTCGGGTCCTTGTTGGTATCGACCAGGGTCAGGCTTTCGAACTCGCCGGTCAGCCAGGCCAGCACGCGTTCGCGGGCGGTCTGCATGTCCGAGTCGAGGTAGATTGCACCGATCAACGCCTCAAGGGCGTCAGCCAGGATCGATTCGCGGCGAAAACCACCGCTTTTCAGCTCACCGGAGCCCAGGCGCAGGTACTCACCGAGGTCGAAACCACGGGCCAGCACGGCCAGGGTCTCGCCCTTGACCAGCCGTGCGCGCAAGCGCGACAGCTGGCCTTCACGGGCCTGGGGAAAGCGCTCGAACAGCGCTTCGCCAGCGACGAAGTTAAGGATCGCATCGCCGAGAAACTCGAGGCGTTCGTTGTTGCGCCCGGCAAAACTGCGGTGCGTCAGGGCCAGCAGCATCAGCTCCTGGTTCTTGAAGGTGTATCCGAGCTGGCGCTCGAGGCGGCTCAAAGAAACGCTCACAGTGTACCCACGCGCAGTTCGTGGTCGATATTCAACGCTTTGTTCAAATCAACATCCTGAAAGACTATTTGGCTCACGCCCATCGGCGTCGGCGGTACAGGTGGATCCGCGGATCCCTCTGAACACAGCCTATGCCAGAAATGCATTCGGCGCTGTCCCAGGACAGCGCCGTTGTGGTGTTACTGGATCAGACCGACCCGCGACAGGTTCGGGAAGTGGCTGAGCTTGGGCTCTGGCCAGCTCATCCAGACCGCGAAGGCCTTGCCGACGATGTTCTGGTCCGGGACCATGCCGTGCAGCGCCTTGGGAATAGCGGGATCATCCCAGTAACGGCTGTCGTTGGAGTTGTCGCGGTTGTCGCCCATCATGAAGTAATGGCCGGCCGGGACTGTCCATTGCTGGTCAGGCGGCATGCGATAACGGCTCATTTCCTTGCGAATCAGGTGTTCGGCCTCGCCCAGTTTTTCCTTGTACAGCTCAGCGCTGCCCAAGGTACCCGGTTCGGTACCCACCAGTTGCTCGGCAATCGGCTTGCCGTTGACGAACAGCTTCTTGTCGCTGGTGTAGGCGATCTGGTCGCCCGGCAAGCCAACTACACGCTTGATGTAGTTGACGTTCGGGTCGCTTGGATAGCGAAACACCATCACGTCGCCGCGCTGCGGATCACCGACTTCGATGACCTTTTTGTCGATCACCGGCAGGCGAATGCCGTAGGAGAACTTGTTCACCAGGATGAAATCGCCCACTTCCAGGGTCGGCTTCATCGATCCCGAAGGGATCTGGAAAGGCTCGACCAGGAACGAACGCAACACCAGGACGATGAACAACACCGGGAAGAACGACTTGCCGTACTCAACCAGCAACGGCTCCTTGTTCAACTGTTCGACCACGGCCATCTCGGGCTGGCTGACGCTGCCCTGATAGTTGGCGATCGCCGCACGCCGGCGCGGCGCCAGGAACAGCAGATCGACCAGGGCCAACAGACCGCAGACGGCAACGGCGATGACTAGCAAAAGCGGGAAATTTAGCGACATAGGACCTAATTATTCCAACCTGAGCACGGCGAGGAAGGCTTCTTGTGGAATTTCCACGTTGCCAACCTGTTTCATGCGTTTCTTACCGGCCTTCTGCTTCTCCAACAGCTTGCGCTTACGGCTTACGTCACCACCGTAGCATTTGGCCAGTACGTTCTTTCTGAGCGCCTTGACAGTGGTTCGCGCCACAATCTGCCCGCCAATGGCGGCCTGGATTGCCACGTCGAACATCTGCCGAGGAATCAGTTCCTTCATCTTCTCAGTCAACGCGCGGCCCTTATAGTGCGCGTTATCGCGGTGCACGATCAGCGCCAGGGCGTCGACCTTGTCACCGTTGATCAGTACATCGAGCTTGACCAGGTTGGCCGACTGGTAGCGATCGAAATGATAGTCCAGCGAAGCATAGCCGCGGCTGGTGGACTTCAAGCGGTCGAAGAAGTCCAGTACCACTTCGTTCATCGGCAAGTCGTAGCGCACTTGCACCTGCGAACCGAGGAACTGCATGTCACGCTGTACGCCACGCTTCTCGATGCACAGGGTAATGACGTTGCCCAGGTGCTCTTGAGGCACAAGGATGGTCGCGGCGACGATCGGCTCGCGGAAGTCCTCTACCGAGGACACATCCGGCAGCTTCGACGGGTTGTCGACGTAGATGGTCTCGCCGGTCTTGAGCTTGACCTCGAAGATTACACTTGGCGCCGTGGTGATCAGGTCCAGGTCGTATTCGCGCTCCAGGCGCTCCTGGATGATTTCCATGTGCAGCATGCCGAGGAAGCCGCAACGGAAGCCGAAGCCCAGTGCGTCAGAGCTTTCCGGCAGGTACTGCAGCGACGAGTCGTTCAGGGTCAGTTTCTGCAATGCATCACGAAAATCTTCGAAATCATCGGAACTGACGGGGAAAAGACCGGCATAAACCTGTGGCTGGATACGTTTGAAACCTGGCAGCACATCGACTTCAGGGGTGCTGCTCAGGGTCAAGGTGTCACCCACCGGGGCACCATGAATGTCCTTGATGCTGGCGATGATGAAGCCTACTTCACCGGCTTTGAGGTCAGCCGTCTGGGTGTGTTTCGGGGTGAATACACCGACGCTATCGACCAGGTGAACTTTACCGGTGGACTTGACCAGGATCTTGTCGCCCTTCTTCACGCGGCCATGACGCACGCGCACCAGGGAGACAACGCCCAGGTAGTTGTCGAACCAGGAGTCGATGATCAGCGCTTGCAGAGGCGCCTCAATGTCACCGGTAGGCGCCGGGATGGTGTGCACCAGGCGCTCGAGCACCTCGTCCACGCCCATGCCGCTCTTGGCGCTGCAGGCCACCGCGTCGGTGGCATCGATGCCGATGATTTTCTCGATCTCGTCCTTGACCTTGTCCGGGTCGGCCTGGGGCAGGTCCATCTTGTTCAGCACCGGCATGACCTCAAGGCCCTGCTCGATGGCGGTGTAGCAGTTGGCGACCGACTGGGCCTCGACGCCCTGGCCGGCGTCAACCACCAGCAACGCACCCTCGCACGCCGCCAGGGAACGGCTGACTTCATAGGTGAAGTCGACGTGGCCGGGGGTGTCAATGAAGTTCAGCTGGTAGGTTTTGCCGTCCTGCGCCTTGTAATGCAGGGTGACGCTGTGGGCCTTGATGGTGATACCGCGCTCACGCTCCAGGTCCATGGAATCGAGTACCTGGGCCTCCATCTCACGCGCAGTCAGGCCACCGCACATCTGGATGAAACGGTCCGCCAGAGTCGACTTGCCATGGTCAATGTGGGCGATGATGGAGAAATTGCGGATATGACTCAAATCACTCACGGGTCAACACTCAAAAAGGCTGCGGGCCGGACGCCCACCGAAAAATAGCCGGGAATTGTACCTGAAGCTGAAAGGTTATGGGAGATTCCATATCGCCTATTCGCGGGGCAAACCCGCTCCCACCGGCTCAATGACACCCCCGTGGGAGCGGGCTTGCCCCGCGAATAGAGACAAAAAAGGGCGACCCAGGCCGCCCTCTTGTGCTCAACCCAGCTTACTCAGCCAGCTTGAAGGTGATGAAGCTGGCGCGCCCCTGACGCAGCACGCGCATCGACACCGAACGGTTCTTCGGCAGTTCCTTGGCAATTTCGGTGAACTGCTTGGCCGAAAGGATCGCCTGGTTGTTCAGGTGACTGATGACGTCACCCGGACGCAGGCCGATCAGCGCAGCCGGGCCGTCCTGGACTTCCTTGATGACCACACCGCCTTTGAGCTCCAGAGTCTTCTTCTGCTCAGCGCTCAGGTCGGCCACCGAAACACCGAGGCGATTGCTGCTGCGCTCGGCACCGCCGTTGGCATTGGCGACGATTTCAGCATCGTCGTCAGGCAGTGCACCGACGGTGACATCCAGGCTCTGGCGCTTGCCGTTGCGAATGATGTCCAGTTTGGCGGTAGCACCGTCTTTCAGGCTACCGACCAGGTGCGGCAGGTCGGCGGACATGACGATCGGCTGACCATTCATGCTCAGGATCACGTCACCCACCTGCAGGCCGCCCTTGGCTGCCGGGCCGTCTTCCAGGACCTGGGCCACCAGGGCACCGGCCGGCTTGTCCAGGCCGAAGGACTCAGCCAGGTCCTTGTTGACCTCCTGAATCACCACACCCAGCCAGCCGCGGCTGACCTTGCCGTCTTTCTTCAGTTGATTGGAGACATCCAGTGCCACATCGATCGGGATCGCGAACGACAGGCCCATGAAGCCGCCAGAGCGGGTGAAGATCTGCGAGTTGATCCCCACGACCTCACCATTCATGTTGAACAGCGGGCCACCGGAGTTACCCGGGTTGATCGCCACGTCGGTCTGGATGAACGGCACATAGGTATCGTTCGGCAGGGTACGCCCCTTGGCGCTGACGATACCTTTGGTCACCGAATGGTCGAACCCGAATGGCGAACCGATAGCCAGCACCCACTCGCCGACCTTGAGCTTTTCAGAGTCGCCCAGCTTGACGGTCGGCAAGTTCTTGCCGTCGACCTTGAGCAGTGCCACGTCGGTGCGTGGGTCGGTGCCGACCAGCTTGGCCTGCAGCTCGCTGCGATCGGACAGGCGGACGATGATTTCGTCAGCGTCAGCGACCACATGGTTGTTGGTCAGCACATAACCGTCACTGGAAATGATGAAGCCCGAACCCAGCGACTGCGCTTCACGCTGG
This sequence comes from Pseudomonas alkylphenolica, assembly GCF_000746525.1. Lineage (NCBI taxonomy): Bacteria > Pseudomonadati > Pseudomonadota > Gammaproteobacteria > Pseudomonadales > Pseudomonadaceae > Pseudomonas > Pseudomonas alkylphenolica. The sequence continues at coordinate 1,180,694 of NZ_CP009048.1, read as the reverse complement.
CGGTCGCCACGCGGCGAGCGCGGCTGCTGCGGCATGTTGCGCTCGAAGAACTCGCGAAACATCGGTGGCAGGCCTTCGAGATCAGGCATCTGGCCGGTCGCATAGCGGCGATCCGGCAGTTTCTGCTTGGTACTGATGTTCACCACCGCAGGCGAAGCCTGCTCGACCAGCGTAGTGAAATCCGGCAAGGCTTCGGCCTGGGCAGCGGTGGCCACCTGCCCGAGCATGAGCACGGCGGCGAACAACGATAGGTAGGTTTTCAAGCGTGGTATTGACATACGGCTCCCGTCACATCGAGCGTGGTTAGCAGTAGGGCCCTGCAGAAGCAGGAAAGGCCAGACCCCGAAAGGACTGACCTATAGAAAAATTCTGGGATTTTTGCAAACTGCAAAGCTTGCCAATCATGTCAGTCAAGTCATCCTCGACCGTTCAGCGCTGTGCCTGCTGTTCATTTTTGCGCCTGGGCATCCTGAGACCGCATCGACAAAGCAATCCGCTCAGCGGTGCCAATCGGAATTTCGCCAACCACGGTAACCATCATTTCGCCTTTGGGCGTGGTCAAGCGTCGCGAGACTGCCACAGTAGGCCCCAGTTGCGTGCGGATATCCGCCGCCGAGCCGCTGTCCAAGGCTTCAACGAAAACCGAAAAACGCGCCAGGCCGTCATCGAACATCAACCGACTGACCGTATTCTTGCCCTGCGGGTCTTTGCCAATCGAGCTGTCGACCAGCTCAAAACCTGGCGGCAACCAGTCCGAACGCCAGCCGGTGACGGGCTGTGCAGCCCGGGCAGTGACCTGGGTTACCGGCTTGCACTGCTCGCCAGCCTGCAGATCGTCGTCACTCGGCGCATCCCGGGTATCCAGGCGGGTGAACTGGAACCGTTCGAGCAACCGCCCCTTGTCATCGAGCATCAACGACTTCAGCGGCAGGCCGGTTTCGCGATCCAGGTGCAGTTCAAAGGCATAACGATGCTGATCACGCGGGGTCAGGGTAACGATAACCGCGGCACGGTCCGCCACCCGGGATTTGCCGGCGACCCCAAGGTCGTACCAGCTCATCAATTTCAGAGGATCAAGCACTCGCGCTGTGGATTCCGGCGTGCCGCTCACACCAGACACCAAGGCCCCGCTTACGCACTGGGTATGCCCGTCGACACGCACGACTTCCTGGGCCGAGCCATCGAGTTGCAGAAGCCGCTCGCTGACCTTGCCGTCCTGGACGCGATGCCAGATATCGTGGGTGGAGAAGCTGCCGTTACGCTCGTAAACGAAAGTACCCTGATAACTCTGCTGCTGCTCGGCCTGAGCCAGCTTCTTGAGCCAGTCGCCCGCCTCCGGTGAGGAGTTGGCCGCATGGGCCGGCAGTGTCAGCCAGCCACCCAGCAACAGCGGAATGAGAGGTAGCGCGCGCATGATCCTCCTTACTTAACGGTTTTCCAGGCTGGCCGCGCGGGCATAAGGCAGAGCGCTCTCGGTACCTTTGAGGGCTGCTTCCTGAGCATGCTGGCGCAGATAGCCGGGCAGACGCTGGTCGTGCCAGCCGGATTGCCCTTGCAGCACGCCATTGGCCATCGGGCCTGGCTGTTCTGCATTCTCACTATAGCCTGCCAGCACGGCCGGGCCCTGAACTTGAGGCACAATCACGCCTTGCTGGACCGGTTGCTGGGCAGCCAGCTGGACACCACTGATATCGTCCTGGTTGTACAGGCGCACACCGGCCAGCACAGCGACAGTCACCGATGCAGCCACGGCCAGACGACCCAGGCTGCGCCATGGTCCACGGTTGACCTTGACCGGCGCGGCTTCGTCGGCCAGCGCGGCAGAGACGGCGGAGGCGATATCCAGTTGTGGCAGCACCAGTTCCTTGTGCATGGCCGCACGGGCAACCTGATAACGCGACCAGGTGGCACGGGTTTCGGCATCATCGACGGCGTTCAACACCCGACGTAATTCCAGTTCGTCCGCTTCGTTATCCATCACCGCGGACAGCGATTCCTGCAAAGCTTCACGACTCATGGCGGTTCCTCTCTTGGCTGTCGCCGCTGTCTCAGGTTTCCTGCAACAACGGCTGCAGGGCTTTGTCTATGGCCTCCCGAGCGCGGAAGATTCGAGAGCGCACGGTACCCACCGGACACTGCATGACACTCGCAATGTCCTCGTAACTCAGACCATCGAATTCACGTAAAGTTAACGCCGTACGTAAATCTTCTGGCAGTTGCTGAATGGTCCGATGGACGGTGCCTTCGATCTCATCTCGCAACAACGCACGCTCGGGGGACTCCAGATCCTTGAGGCCATGATCGCCGTCGTAAAATTCCGCATCCTCGGAACTCACATCGCTGTCCGGTGGCCGCCGACCGCGGGACACCAGATAGTTCTTTGCCGTGTTGATGGCAATGCGGTACAGCCAGGTGTAGAAAGCACTGTCTCCGCGAAAATTACCAAGCGCGCGGTAAGCCTTGATGAAAGCTTCCTGCGCCACATCCTGGGCTTCATGGGTGTCGTGTACAAAACGCACGATCAACCCGAGAATCTTGTGCTGATACTTCAGCACCAACAGATCGAACGCTCGCCTGTCGCCACGCTGCACGCGCTCGACAAGCTGCTGATCCTCTTCCTGGGTTAGCATGAACACTCCTCAGTGAACGTGAAGGAGCGTTGCGAGAAGCATCGTTCAGGCTTGCAACCATAGACTCGGGCTTTTCGCAAAAGTTCTCCCCTCCAAGCAAGTTTCCTGCGGCCCTTGGTCGGCTCGCACGAAAAACGCAGCGCGGTCACCGCCGGCTGCGTCGATAATCGGGTCTCGAATACGCCGACAGTACCCTTATTATGGGCTATTGCCAGGCGTCGCTGCGGCATTGTGGTGTGCAGGCAACCTTCTATGGATATCCACACAGCATGGAAAGTTCCCACAGCAAGCACCAGGACCCTGCATGTGCCATTGGAAATCAAGGCCTTGGGGCTGCTATAAAGGCAACCGGTCCAGATTCACGATAGTTTCACAATGCCATAAGCGCCTGACTATTGTGCCGATCCCCCCCTTCAGATACTAGTGTCCTGACATGAGCCAACAACTCCAACATGATGTCCTCGTGATCGGCAGCGGCGCCGCCGGTCTGAGCCTGGCGCTGAACCTCCCCGGCCACCTGCGCATTGCCGTGCTCAGCAAGGGAGACCTCGCCAACGGTTCGACCTACTGGGCCCAGGGCGGGGTCGCCGCAGTACTGGATGACACCGACACGGTGCAGTCCCACGTTGAGGACACCCTCAACGCCGGTGGCGGCCTGTGCCATGAAGACGCCGTGCGTTTCACCGTCGAGCACAGCCGTGAGTCGATCCAGTGGCTGATCGACCAGGGCGTGCCCTTTACCCGCGACGAACACGCCAGTGTCGACGACGGCGGTTTCGAGTTCCACCTGACCCGCGAAGGCGGCCACAGCCACCGGCGCATCATCCATGCCGCCGACGCCACCGGCGCAGCGATTTTCACCACACTGCTCGCCCAGGCCCGCCAACGCCCGAACATCGAGCTGCTGGAACAACGGGTCGCCGTTGACCTGATCACCGAGCGACGCCTGGGCCTGGAGGGCGACCGCTGTCTGGGCGCCTACGTGCTCAACCGCAATACCGGCGAAGTCGACACTTATGGTGCGCGCTTCACCGTGCTCGCCACTGGCGGCGCCGCCAAGGTCTACCTGTACACCAGCAACCCCGACGGTGCCTGCGGCGACGGTATTGCCATGGCCTGGCGCGCCGGCTGCCGGGTGGCCAACCTTGAGTTCAACCAGTTCCACCCCACCTGCCTGTACCACCCGCAAGCCAAGAGTTTCCTGATTACCGAAGCGCTACGCGGTGAAGGGGCATTGCTGCGGCTGCCCAACGGCGAGCGCTTCATGCCGCGCTTTGACCCGCGCGAAGAGCTGGCGCCGCGCGATATCGTCGCCCGCGCCATCGACCACGAGATGAAACGCCTGGGCGTGGACTGCGTGTACCTGGACATCAGCCACAAATCCGAAGACTTCATCAAGACCCACTTCCCCACCATGTATGAACGCTGCCTGACGTTTGGCATCGACATCACCCGCCAGCCGATCCCGGTGGTGCCTGCCGCTCACTACACCTGTGGTGGCGTCATGGTCGATGACAGCGGTCACACTGATGTGCCCGGCCTCTATGCGATTGGCGAAACCAGCTTCACCGGCCTGCATGGCGCCAACCGCATGGCCAGCAACTCGCTGCTCGAATGCTTCGTCTATGGCCGCGCCGCCGCCACCAACATCGAAACGCAGCTGGACCAGGTGCAAATGCCGCGCGCCCTGCCCTGCTGGGATGCCAGCCAGGTTACCGATTCGGACGAAGACGTGATCATTGCGCACAACTGGGACGAACTGCGGCGATTCATGTGGGACTACGTGGGCATCGTGCGCACCAGCAAGCGCCTGCAACGCGCCGAACACCGGGTGCGCTTGCTGCTCGACGAGATCGACGAGTTCTACAGCAACTATAAAGTGAGCAGAGACCTGATCGAGTTGAGGAACCTTGCCCAGGTGGCTGAACTGATGATCCTGTCAGCTATGGAACGCAAGGAATCTCGGGGTCTGCACTACACGCTGGACTATCCAGCGATGCTGCCAGAGGCGAAGGATACGATCCTTACACCGACCAGATGAGGCACGTTAGGAGCCCTGAGCGTAGCATGCCAAGGACCCGTTTTGTAACAGCTTTGGGCCATCTTTGTCCCACTGCTGGGGTCCTTATCACCCGCCCGCGAGGGGTCCTAATACGCCCACGAGCACCCACGCGAGGGCCTACGGGGGAGCCTGCCCGGGATGTCTTGTAATGGTGACCCTTCAAGTTTTTCTGTCAGATTCTCAAAGGAACTTCCTGACCTGCTCAAGCTGTTGTGAGTAGACGACACGCAAAGTGTCGAGGCCCAACGTGGAAGGCGAAGGTATCTGAGACCTCATACCAACGACCGGCAGGATGGCCCGACCCGTGGTTCGCTCCCATGCAATGGCACTCACAATGGATTCCTTGAGCGTCCCAACATGCACGAGCACACTTTTGGTGCTCTTTGTGAAGTTGAATCACATAGACCCGCTTAAAACGTGCCAGAGCCTTTTTGATGGTGTCTTCAAACCACGACGCTGGCGTCTCCCAGCATTTGTATTGTTCGTTCCACTCGGGCTTATGTCTCGAACTGCTACCGCGTAGCCATGTTCTGTTGTCAGCCTTGAAAGGTAGCTTGACCATAAGGGGGGCTTTCTCACGCTTATAGACGACGGGAATCTGGGTCTGCCGCCAGATACGTTTGAAGTCCGATTCCTTGGGGTCCATGCTCGCCTCCTGTTCGCGTGAATACGACCAAGATACAGCAAATTAATGGCCCTTTGCCCTGCTCTCTTCTTTACCTGTTAGCGACCAAGCATCTATTGCGATAGGTCCAAATGGAGGGCCACAGAGGCTCAGCAGGACGCACTCAAGTGCTCTTACAGACGTTCTCACGCCCAGCCGCAATTCGCATAGCAGGAGGACGTTGTAGACACAACGAAACGAGCGCTGAAACCAGTAGCTTTTACCGCTTCGTTTGTTAGTATCGAGTGGCTTCGTCTGCTTGCTGGCCCAGCCGCCTCACGGCACTGAACCAAGCTTGAAAGACGGCAGCGATCTCTCTTCCGAGGTGGCTGTGCGGGTCGTGGCCAAGATCGCCGTTCAGGCTTCAAGGTCTCCCGCAGGTTATGAGCGCTACTCAACTGCTGCATCAACAACCGTAGCTCTGTCTGTACGCCGGGGTCACCAGACGGTTAGCAGCTTTAATTTCAGGGTGGTGTTCGACGTTCGGCCGCATGGCGCGCGCTTGACCGAAGGGCCCAAAAAGGTACGATGCTTCGTAACTCCCGGACTCAGGAGGGTCAAATGCGACCATGCAAAAACGTGCCAATCCGGCGCGCGCGCTTTCACGCTTCTTAGTGACTGCGCTCAGTCTCGTCTGCTTGCTGGCCCAGCCGCCTCACGGCACTGAACCAAGCTTGAAAGACGGCAGCGATCTCTCTTCCGAGGTGGCTGTGCGGGTCGTGGCCAAGATCGCCGTTCAGGCTTCAAGGTCTCCCGCAGGTTGAAGGTCCTCTGTAGCAGTTGGGTGTGAGTTCACTGGTGACACCCGACAACCAAGGAATGGCCGTGAGCAAGAACCTGTACAAGCATATCTACCGAATGGACACGCTGTATGCGGCTTGGAGAAAGGTGCGTAGCAGCGCTGTCGCGTCTTCATCCGAGAAAATACGAAACGAAGCGAAGGATTTCGAGGCCCGCATTCCAGGGTCTCTCCGCGAAATCCAGCGGGCGCTGTCAAAGAAGGACTTCGTTTTTGCCCCACAGACCGGGGTGGCCAAGACCAAGACAAACGGCAAGAGTCGTCCAATAGTCCTCGCTCCAATCCCTAATCGCATTGTCCAGCGAGCCCTGCTCGATACGCTTCACCTGAAGGTTAAGTACGTACAGAAGGTTTTTGCTGTACCGACCAGTTACGGCGGCATTCCGAACAAGCGCGTTTCAATGGCTATCGAGGCTGCTAAGGCGTCGATGCAGGCGGGTGCTAAGTACCACATCCGATCAGATATCCCTGACTTCTTCACCAAGATCAACAAGGCCCGGGTGATCGAGCTGCTCGCGGAGCACGTCAAGTGCGTAGATACCGTCAAGCTGTTTGAGCATGCGCTCCAGACTGACCTTGGGAACCTCGACGCGCTCCGAAGGCGGGAAATTGAGAAGCTCTTCCCTATCGGCGTGCAAGGCGTTGCACAAGGTTCTCCTCTGTCTCCTCTCGTGGCGAATATTTACCTTCATGAGTTTGATTTGAAGATGAACAGCGATGGCATCACCTGCCTCCGCTACATCGATGATTTTCTCCTCCTTGGTCAGGACAGTCGCGCAGTTGACGGAGCCTTCAAAGCCGCATTGAAGGAGCTGAATGCATTGGAATTGGATGCCTACTCCCCGTTGACGGCGCCTGAGAAGGCATCGCGTGGACCGGCTGCGAAGGGGGTAGACTTCCTGGGCTGCACCATAACCCCAGGACTTGTTCAGCCATCACGCAAGAGTCGAAACAAATTCCGAGAACGTGCTCGTTCGGACCTTGAGGTCTCGATCCGAATGATGAAAGCGGGCGCTCAGGAGGGCGTAACGAGTTCCTTGGGAACGTATTCCGGGGCTCTTCAGAATTTGGATCGGGTCATCCTTGGCTGGGGAAAAGCGTTTTCGTTTTGCCACACGACAGCGCAGTGGGCACACAGCATCGATAAGGATATCTCTGAGGCGCTTGATCAGTTCGAGAGGGAGACCGCGCGACTCTTGAAAGCTGCCGACCAAGCGACGAAACGACGAATTCGTGGGGTCAGGCTCTTGGTCGAGGTCAATTCACACCAGGATGGCGAAACCATGACTTAGGCTATATAACCCAAATTGGCTGTAGTGCTTTGGACGTATCGACGATCACCCAAACCTAAATCTTCGCTATCAATGAAGGGCTGCATCTTGGAAAAAATTTCAATCGCAGACTGGCTCATTATCTTGGCAACGTTACTCAGCCCGGTCATAGCAGTTCAAGTAACGCGATACCTTGACGAGCGCAATGAGATTCGTGGTCGCAAGCTGAGCATCTTCAAAACACTGATGGCGACTCGCGCTTATACGATCTCTTGGGCACACGTCGAAGCTCTTAATCGAATCGACCTTGAGTTTGTGAAAAGCCAGAAGAAGGAAAAGGCTGTCGTCGAAGCGTGGAAGGAGTATCACGACCTTCTGAACAACGACAAACTATCTCCTGAACAATGGGCAACCAAAAGGATTGAGCTGCTGGTTGAGCTGCTCCATAAGATGGCCATTGTTCTCGACTACGATTTCGATAAGACACACATCAAGAATTCCTCTTACGCACCGCGCATTCACTCCGACACTGAAGCCCAACAAGAAGCCATTCGCAAGGGGGTAATTGATGTGTTGGCTGGCAATCGTCCACTACCAATGGTGGTGACAAACCTAAACAATCAGGATGGCTAAAAAGTTTAAGGGTCGGCCTTACGGGGGCCTCTTTAGAAATGAGCCGAGACAACAGGAGTTATCATGATCACTGACCAAGCACCAACTTAGAGATAAGCCTAAGAAAAACTTAAAGATGAATGATAAATAATTAATTAAAGGCAGTAACTATAGAGCTACTCAATGAGTAATTTTTAAAACCTTTAAGTTAAAGCCCCCCGTACAACTTGAGCAATACACGGTGGCCCCAATCCCGTGCAAGGTCTCTCTGCGGTGTCCTCCATGGACATCGACTAACGAGTGACAATATCAAGCTGCGCTCCTTCCTACTGGAGCCAGACGCTAATGATCTGCTTACCGGGGACTGTTGAGCGCTTGGCGTGCCAGCCATGAAGGGCGGTCGCACTGGTCGTCTCGGTTGTCTCTGGCCGGGTCCAAAAGGGAGCCCGATAGGAATCCAGAGAGTGGTGTCTCTGGCAATAGTGAGTTCATTTTGAGCCCTTGATTTACGTGACCTCCAGGAGATAATTCCGAAAAGGTCACCTCACTATTAGATCCATCAGTTCCTTGCGAACTCTCCGTGATACCGCTTGCGGATCGTCCGTATGCAGTAGGTCGCCGCCTTAAAGTTCTTTAGGTCCGACTCAAAGAGTTTGCCACCAGCCGTGACCGAGACACGGTAGTCACCGTTCCTCAACTTTTTAATTCCCTTCGGAAGCCCTGAGCGCTTCGGCTTACCTTTGGCATTCCAGAGATTCTCTTGAAAAGTGCAAGAGCGGAGGTTCTCGACTTTGTTATTCAAACAATCACTGTCAATGTGATCCACAACAAGCTCAGCCGGGTCGATGCCGGTATGCATGTAATAGATAACTCGATGGGTCCGGTAGAACTGGCCGTTGAACTTCATGCGGTAGTAGCCATCGCTGCCAATACTTACGACTGGCCCTGCTTTACCATTACGACCACGGCTCGCCTTAATCCGGGACAAGCCTGAGGGGCTTGCTGCGTCAATCGCGTAGGTGGCGTGGAGATCGGTCAGGGATGGCATTGCGGTGTATTTGGACATGGTGTGTCTCCTTCAGTAGTGGGTTGGTTGGGTTTTCCTCACTACTGAGGGTTTTTAAATTAGTATCAGGAATGACCAAGGCGGCACATAAAGTCACGAGAGCGCACACTCCTACGCTCTCGCGGCCAGGGCCCAGCGAGTCGATTGGATTTCACTTAGGAGCGCGCTGTCAGTAGGGGACTATCTGTAGCCTCACATCATTTTCTGGTATGAGGCTCACCACGATGACCCACGAGGGCATCCAGCTCAAAACCCATGAAAATGCGCTTTCTACCTTCTACCCTTGTTCTCTTTATTGGAAGCGTAAGCACCAACGCCTGCCGAAAGGACAATCAGGATTGTGTTTGCCCATAGAGGGATATCTGCAAATTGGTCGCCAGAGTTAATCAAGGGACCTTTATGGAAGAACAAACCTGCTGCCCCAGCAATGAACAGATAAGCCAAGCCGCTGAATACAATCCATTGGAAAAAGTTATTCCGTATCTCCTGCAAGTATCTCATGGCATTCCTTTGGATGAAGTAGATAACTGATCAAGTACGACATCATATCGCCACCACATACTCACGACCAATGCCCTGAGTAATTCCCATCATCACGCCAGACCGAAAGCCGTTGTGAGCGCCTCAGCCATACGCTCCACCTCAACCGCACTACCAGCCCCATACAAGTCATAACTGATCGACCCCGAAGCGTGCCCCAAGATGGACTCAGCGGTGCCCACAGGAATCTCAGCAGCCTTCAAGGTTCCCGCTAAGGAATGCCGTAGCGAATGGAAGGTTTGCGTCCGGTCAGCCTTCACGCCCAAGACATCACGGATCATCCCATTGAGCAGTTCGGAGAACCGCCCAGCGCCCAAGCTGAACAGGCGAGAATCAGCCGCTTGGACAAACTCAAGAAATGCCCTCAAGTCAAAGTCATAAGCGCCATCGGTCAAGGGAATGACACGAAGCGCATTCTTGGTCTTAGCTGTCTTGCCATTATTCCTGTTGATGTCGATCACCCATACGCCAGTGACCTGTTTAACATCGGCCTTCGTCAACTGTCTGAGTTCCTCGATACGGGTCCCAGTGATGACCCCAAGGGACAATGCCCAGCGTTGCCATGCGTCTACAGGGAGCGTCTTGGCGTGAGCCATGAGCGCCTTCACCTGATCCTGAGAGAACGCCTCACGAGCGCTATCAGCGCCCTTTGTTGGCTTCAGGCCCTTATCGAGGCTCTTGCTGATGTAGTCGTTATTCACTGCCCAGTCCATGACAGTCGATAGCCGGGTCAGTAGCTTCTTCACAGTCGAAGGCTTACGGTCCTCAAGTAGCTTTTCCCGAAGGTTCTTCATGTCTTCGCGCGTGTGGGACTTCAGGTCCAAGTCACCGAGAATCTCCGCGATGACCTTACAAGACGATTTCACGTCTCGCATGGTGTTGGCCTCAACGTGGTCCTTGCGTTCCTCTATGTACAACGCAGAAAGGGCCTTAAAGGTCAGCCCTTCGGACGGTAATACAGATAGGGACGGAGAAAGGGTCACTGGCGTGCCACAATTTTCACCCTTGAGGTCCCTTACGATCTCGACCAGCTTCCCCGGTCTGCCCTCCAAGCGCTCCTGAGCAGCCTCAAGGATCTCCAAGGCCTTACTGATCGCCCGTTGCTGATTGACGCTCAAAGGGAGCTTGGCGCTGGCCTCACGAAGGGCAACATGCTGTTCATCATGGATCATCTCGTAGGCGACCAATGAGCCATCCCCGTGGGCCATCGTCAGGCAACTCTCAGCGATGTCTATCAGGCGCTCACGAAGTTCTTCCCAAGTGGCCTCAGGGTTGTCGAAGTGGAAGGCCTTGAGGGTCTGGAGGATTTCTTGGGAGATGGTCATTGCGGTGGCCTTGTCGGTGGTCCTGAGCGATAGCGTAAAGAAGCCCGTAGTGGTGCCTTGAGGGCGAAGGCGAAGGTAATAGCGACCAGATCGGCGATAGTGGTACGGCTTGGCGAGGCGAGTTTGTAACAGGTTTGTCCCAGTTTGGGAGCGTGGATTGATGATCATCGGCTGAAACCCCTGTATCCATTGGGTTTAGCCTCATCGCGTCGAGTTCTACAGCAACTACAAGGTCAGCCGCGACCTGATCGAACTGCGCAACCTGGCCCAGGTGGCCGAGCTGATGATCCGCTGCGCCATGCAGCGCAAGGAAAGCCGGGGCCTGCACTACACCCTGGACTACCCGGGCATGCTTGCCGAAGCCCACGACACTATTCTGCAGCCGCCCACCTACGCCGACTGAACTTCAGGCGCACGCGCAGGCGCCGGTGCTGCACCGGTTCCAGCGCGTCATGGGCGATACACAAACCTTCACTCCAGTAGCGCCCCGGCCTGCGGTAACGCAGCACGATCAGGCCCGGCAATGCCAGGCTGTCCGGGCGTAACTGCACCGGCTGCCAACCCTGGGCATGACTGAACAGCTGCCAGCCTTCACGATCACGACGCAAACCGCTGACAGCCCGGGGATGGCTGAGCAGGATGCGCCGGGGAATCATCCAGCCCGCATGCAGCAGGCACAAGATCACGCCAGACAGCCGCAACCACCAGGGAAGCTGCAGCAGGCTCAGCGCCAGCAAGGCCAGCAGCAAGCTGAGCAGATAGGCCACCAGCAGGCTTTTCGAGCCCTGCCAGCGGCACTCGAACCGCTCACTTGGGCTGGACACGATCCAGAATGATGCGAACCATACGCTGCAGCTCCGGGTCTTCGGACTCGCTGCGTTCCATGAACCAGCCGAACATGTCCTGGTCTTCGCAGCTCAGCAGGCGCTTGTACAGCTCGCGATCGGCCTCGCTCAGGGTTGGGTAGACCTCCGCGCTGAACGGGACCAGCAGTACATCGAGCTCAAGCATGCCACGGCGGCTGTGCCAAAAGAGCCGATTGAGTTCAGTTTGTTCGACCATGGAGCCCTCCTTAAATAGGCCGCCAGTATACAGAGCCAGCGCCCGGGGGACACGAGACGTTGGTCCGGACATGTGAGCAAATAATGACAGAGGGACGCGCTCAACTACCTATTTTGCCAACGGCGCTCTATCATGGCCCTCAGTCTTACTACCCTGCGATATCCCATGGCCGATTCCGCTTTTTTCTGCACCCTATCCCACGAAGGCGTCCTCGCCGTCCGCGGCTCGGACGCCGGCAAGTTCCTGCAAGGCCAACTGACCTGCAACATCAACTACCTGAACGACAGCACCAGCAGCCTCGGCGCGCGCTGCATGGTCAAGGGCCGCATGCAGTCGAGCTTTCGCATCCTGCCTGAGGGCGATGGCTTTCTCCTGGCCATGACCCGCGAGTTGCTCGAAGCGCAACTGGCCGATCTGAAGAAATACGCGGTGTTCTCCAAGGCCAAGCTGACTGATGACAGCGCTGCCTGGGTCCGCTTTGGCTTGCAAGCAGGTGACGCAGCGCTGCAGGCGCTGGACCTTGAGGTGCCAGGCGAGATTGACGCTGTAACGCGCCACGACGGGCTGATTGCCGTTGCCGTCTCGCCCGGTCGCATCGAACTGTGGGTGCCCGCCGAACAGGCAGAGCGTGTGCAGGCGCAGTTAGCCGCGAAGCTGCCCAAAGCCGAGCTTAACGACTGGCTGCTCGGGCAAATCCGCGCTGGCATCGGTCAGGTCATGGCCCAGACCCGTGAGCTGTTCATCCCGCAGATGATCAACCTGCAGGCCGTCGGTGGCGTCAGCTTCAAGAAAGGCTGCTACACCGGCCAGGAGATCGTCGCCCGCATGCAGTACCTGGGCAAGCTCAAGCGCCGCCAGTACCGCGTGGCCCTGGCGAGCGAAACCCTGCCCGAGCCGGGTACCGAGATCTTCTCGCCGACCCATGGCTCGTCGGTGGGTGAAGTGGTGCTGGCGGCCCGCAGCGCAACCGGCAGCGAACTGCTGGCAGTACTGACCGCCGATGCCGTGGAAGACAACAACCTGCACCTGGGAAGCCTCGACGGCCCGCGCCTGGAACTGCTGTCGCTGCCTTATGAACTGGACCGCGACCGCGAAATCCAGCGCTGAGCCAGCCCTGCCCCGGCATATCGAACGCCGGGGCCCTTTTGAATTGCTGTAGAGAACCGCGATGAACAAGCTGGCCGAGATGGTCCAGGCCCAGTTACTGGCCGCCATCAAAAATGATGACCTGGTGCTGCCGACCCTGCCGGAGGTCGCCTTGAGCATTCGCGAGGCCGCTGAAGACACCGAGATCAGCGTCAGCGCCCTGAGCAAGGTCATCGGCCGCGACGCCGCCCTGTCGGCACGCCTGATCAAGGTGGTGAACAGCCCGTTGCTGCGTGCCACGGTCGAGGTCACCGACCTGCAGACCGCGATCACCCGCCTTGGCATCAACTACAGCTGCAACCTGGCCGTCGGCCTGGTGATCGAGCAGATCTTCCACGCCCGCTCCGAGGTAGTGGAAAAGAAAATGCGCGAAATCTGGGCAACCAGCCTGGAAGTAGCCGGCATCAGCTACGAACTTTGCTTGCGCTACACCCAGCTCAAGCCTGATCAGGCCGCCCTCGCTGGCCTGGTTCACCAGATTGGTGTGTTGCCGATCCTGATCTATGCCGAGGAGCACAACGAGCTGCTTTCCGATCCGGTGTGCCTGAACTATGTGATCGACCAGATCCATCCGGTACTGGGTGACAAGATCCTCAGCAGTTGGGAATTTCCCGAGCAGTTGGTCAAGCTGCCTGGACAGGTTCTGGATCTGGACCGCGGCAGCGACCGGGTCGATTACGTCGACATCGTTCAGATCGCCCGGGCCCTGAGCCCGGCCATCGGCAAGTCGCGGCCCTTGGCGGCGCTGCCCGCCTATCGCCACCTGGGACTGCCGACCGGTACCGAACTGGTGGCCAGCGATCTGCTCTATGCCCGCTCAATGTTCCGTTAATCGACGGTAAAACTGACCCGCACTTTCAGGCCGCCACCCTCTCCGTCGTGAAGACTGATCTGCGCCAGATGGGCGCGGCAGATCTCGCCGACGATCGCCAGGCCCAGGCCGGTGCCTTGCGCACTACGTCGATAGAAACGCTCGAACACCCGTTCACGCTCGTTTTCAGGAATCCCCGGGCCATCGTCTTCGACTTCCAGCACCCCCGGCGCGTAGACCCGCAAGATCACATTGCCGCCTTCGGGGGTATGGGCCAAGGCGTTGTCCACCAGGTTACTGAGCAGCTCGTTGAGCAACGTCGGTTCGCCACGCACATGCACAGGTGCTTCGGCCTCCAGCGCCAGCGCCACTCCGCGGGCATAGGCCAGCGGCGCCATGGCCATGCCCAGTTCACGCGCCAGCTGGCTGAGGTCAAGCAACTGCGCGCCGCCTTCGGCAATGGCCCGCGCACCGTTTTCCACCCGTGCCAGGGAGAGCAGCTGGTTGGCCAGGTGGGTCAGGCGGTCGGTACCCTGGGCCGCTGATTCCAGGGTCTCGCGCCAGACCTGGGGTTCATTCGAGCGCAAGCCCAGTTCGACCCTGGCCTTGAGCGCCGCCAGCGGTGTGCGCAGTTCATGGGCGGCCTCGGCGATGAACTGCGCCTGGCGCTCGAACTGGCCGCGCAGGCGTTCGGTGAAATGGTTCAAGGCGCGTACCAGCGGGCTTAATTCACGCTGTACTTCGACCAGCGGCAACGCGCGCAGGTCGTCGGGTTGACGCTCTTCCACCGCACTGCGCAGGCGCTCCAGCGGCCGCAGCGCAGCACTGACCGCAAACCACACCAGCATCAACGCGCCGAGCGCCAGCATACCCAGACGCAACAGGGTATCGGCCATCAGGCTGCGGGCCATGCGCACCCGCGCCTCTTCGGTTTCGGCCACACGGATCTCGGCCATGCCGTTCATGTTCGGTTCGGTAACGGCCTTGAGCAAGCTCACTACACGCACGTCCTGCCCCAGGTAGCGCGCGTTGTAGAAGCGCGCCAGGGCCGGGTAATCATCGGTGCGCGGCGTACCCGGTGGTGGTGCGGGGAGGTTTTCGTAACCGGAAATCAGGCGCTGATGAATGTCATTGACCTGGTAGTAGATACGTCCGGCGCTGTCGTAGGCAAAGGTATCCAGGGCCACATAGGGCACGTCGGCGCTGAGGGTGCCGTCACGCTGGGACAAGCCCGCGGCAATGGTTCGCGCGGAAGCCAGCAGGGTGCGGTCGTAGGCGGTGTCGGCCGCTTCGCGACCATTCCAGTAGGCACTCAGACCGCTGGCCAGCATCAGCACCACCAGCAGCAAGGCCAGGTTCCACAGCAGCCGCCCGCGCAGGCTGACGCTGTCACGCATCGCGATGCTCGAGCAGGTAGCCGAGCCCCCTGAAGGTAACGATGGCCACGGCATGGCCATCGAGCTTCTTGCGCAGGCGATGGATATAGATTTCGATGGCATCGGCGCTGGCTTCTTCATCCAGACCGAAGACCTGGGCGGCCAGTTGCTCCTTGCTCATCACCCGCCCCGGACGGGCGATCAGCGCTTCAAGCACGGCCTGCTCACGGGAGGTCAGGGTCAGCAATTCGTCACCGAGGGTGAAACGCCGGGTATCGAGGTCGTACACCAGCGGACCACAGCGCTGTTGCCGCTCACCGCCAAGCACGCTGCGGCGCAACAGGGCCTTGACCCGTGCCTCAAGCTCGGTCAGTTCGAACGGCTTGGCCAGGTAGTCATCGGCCCCCAGGTTCAGGCCGTGAACCCGGTCCTTGACGTCACTGCGCGCGGTCAGCATCAGCACCGGCACGGTTTTGCCACGGGCGCGCAGGCGCGCCAGTACTTCGAAGCCGTCCATGCGCGGCAGGCCGACATCGAGCACCGCCACGGCATATTCCTCACTGGCCAGGGCCAGGTCGGCGGCCACGCCATCGTGCAGCACATCCACGGTCAGGCCGGTACTTTTCAGGGCCTGGGCCACGCTTTCGGCCAGCTGCAGATGGTCTTCGACGAGCAGCACACGCATCGTTTTCTCCCCGTTCGCGTCGCGGTCAATGGCGCGGAGTGTACAGCCGACAGCGCACCTGTGGAGCCTTCGCAACAATGAAAAACAGTTGAAAGGTTAGCGAAAGGTTCAGCCCCTAGCATCCCCTCACGGCTCACTCTGCTTGCCGTATAACCGAACATTGACGTTCGAATTAATAAGAACAAAAACGGAGTCACTTCACCATGCTGTCCATGCAGCCACAGGCGCACGCGCCTATTCGCCGTTTACCTTCTCGCCAGTCCGCAGTTGCCAGCGCCCTCGCCCTTGCCGGCGTCGCACCGCTGAGCCAGGCCGCCTTCTTCGATGACAGCAAGGCGATCTTCGAAACCCGCAACATGTACTTCAACCGCGACTTTCGCGATGGCACCAGCGCCCAGCAGTCCAAGCGTGACGAGTGGGCCCAGGGGTTCATGCTCAACTTCGAGTCCGGCTATACCGACGGTACCGTGGGTTTTGGTCTCGATGCCCTGGGGATGCTCGGCATCAAGCTCGACTCCAGCCCTGATCGTACCGGCAGCGGCCTGCTGCCTACCCACGATGATGGCCGCGCCGCCGACGAGTATTCCAAGCTCGGCCTGACCGGCAAGGTAAAGATCTCGGCCACCGAACTGAAAGTCGGCACGCTGATGCCGGAACTGCCGACCCTGCAGCCCAACGACGGTCGCATCCTGCCGCAGACCTTTGAAGGCGGCCTGCTGACGTCCGGCGAAATCAAGAACCTGACGTTCACCGGCGGACGCCTGGAAAAAGCCAAGGATCGCGACAGTACCGACAACCAGGACATCGCCCTCAACAACAAGAACAGCCGCTTTCTCGGCACCGTGGCCGGCAACCATTTCGACATGGCTGGCCTGGACTACAAGTTCACCGACAGGATCACCGGCAGCTACCACTGGGCGCAGCTCGATGATGTCTATCGCCAGCACTTTGTCGGCATGCTCGCCACCCAGCCCTGGGGTCCCGGTACCTTCGGCGCCGACCTGCGCATGGCACTCAGCGACGACCAGGGCCAGGCCCGTGGCGGCAACATCGACAACACCGCCCTCAACGGCATGCTCAGCTACGCCATCATCGGCCACAAGTTCAGTGCCGGTTACCAGCACCTGTCGGGCGACACCGCCTTTCCTTACGTCGACGGTGCCGACCCGTACCTGGTCAACTTCGTGCAGATCAACGACTTCGCCGGTGCCGACGAGCGCTCCTGGCAGGCCCGCTACGACTATGACTTCGCCAAACTGGGAGTTCCCGGCCTGACCTTCATGACCCGTTACATCAGCGGCGATAATGTCAGCCTGGCCGATGGCGGTGAAGGCAAGGAGTGGGAACGCAATACCGAGTTCAAATATGTGGTGCAAAGTGGCGCCCTGAAAAACGTCGCCGTGCGCCTGCGCAACGCCACCTTCCGTTCGAACTTCGCCCGCGATGCGGACGAGGTGCGGCTGCTGGTGAGTTACAGCCTTGCATTGTGGTAATCCCCGATAACAATAATGCTCACGGAGATAGACGATGACCTTTTCACTGCGTCGCATTGCCCTCGCCACTGCCTGTCTGATGCTTGCCGGCCAAGCCATGGCTGGCGAACCCAAACGTCCTGAATGCATCGCCCCCGCCTCCCCCGGCGGCGGCTTCGACCTGACCTGCAAACTGGTGCAAAGCGCCCTGGTCAACGAGAAGATCCTTACCAAACCCATGCGCGTGACCTATATGCCTGGCGGTGTCGGCGCGGTTGCCTACAACGCCGTGGTTGCCCAGCGCCCGGCCGATGCCGGGACCCTGGTAGCCTGGTCCAGCGGCTCGCTGCTCAACCTCGCCCAGGGCAAGTTCGGCCGCTTCGACGAGAACGCCGTGCGCTGGCTGGCAGCCGTTGGCACCAGCTATGGTGCCATCGCAGTGAAAAACGACTCGCCCTACAAGACCCTCGACGACCTGGTTGCCGCGCTGAAGAAAGACCCGAGCAAAGTAGTCATCGGCTCCGGCGGCACCGTCGGCAGCCAGGACTGGATGCAAACTGCACTGATCGCCAAGGCCGCCGGCATCGACCCGCGCGACCTGCGCTATGTCGCCCTTGAAGGCGGAGGTGAAATCGCCACGGCACTGCTCGGTGGGCATATCCAGGTAGGCAGTACCGACATCTCCGACTCCATGCCACACATCCAGAGCGGTGACATGCGCCTGCTGGCGGTGTTTGCCGAAAAGCGCCTGGACGAGCCGAAAATGAAAGATATTCCGACCGCCAAGGAACAGGGTTACGACATCGTCTGGCCGGTGGTGCGCGGTTTCTATCTGGGACCGAAGGTAACGGATGAAGAGTACGACTGGTGGAAGACCTCGTTCGACAAGCTGCTGACCTCGGAAGAGTTCGCCAAGCTGCGTGACCAGCGCGAACTGTTCCCCTTTGCCATGACCGGTGCGGAGTTGGACACCTACGTGAAGAAACAGGTGGCTGATTACAAAGCCCTGGCCAAGGAATTCGGGCTGATTCAGTAATCTCCCAACCTTTCTAGAAGCATCGCGGGGCAAGCCCGCTCCTACACAGTTCCCTCTGTGGGAGCGGGCTTGCCCCGCGAAAAGAGGATTCCCCAATGATCCTGCAACGCGTTTTTGCCTTGTTGCTGCTAGCGGTCTGTGCCGCTCTGGCAGTAATGGCCTGGCCCTATCAGGCTGCGTTTTCCTACGAGCCTGTCGGCCCTCGTGCCTTCCCGTTACTGATTATCGGCTTGATGGGCTGCGGCCTGTTGTACCTGGCCTTTCGTCCCACCCCGATCGTGCGCAAGGACGATGAGCCTGAACTGGACCGCGAATCCCTGAACAAGATCGGCATCTGTGTGGCCTTGCTTCTGCTCTTTGCCAGCACTTTCGAACCCCTGGGATTTGTACTGAGCAGCATCCTGGTCGGCGTCCCCATGGCACGTCTTTACGACGGGCGCTGGCTGCCCAGCGTCGTCATCATCACGCTGATGAGCATCGCGCTGTATTGGCTGTTTGACCGTGTAATGGATGTTCCACTGCCCCTGGGCCTGCTCGACGTTCTGGAGAACTGACATGGATACGCTTGGTTATCTCGGCCAGGGCTTCGGCGTTGCCCTGAGCCCTTACAACCTGGTCACTGCGCTGTGCGGCAGCCTGATCGGTACTGTCGTTGGCCTGCTGCCGGGCCTGGGCCCGATTAACGGTGTAGCGCTGCTGATTCCGATTGCTTTCGCACTCGGCCTGCCTCCGGAGTCGGCGCTGATCCTGCTGGCTGCGGTGTACCTGGGTTGCGAGTATGGTGGGCGCATCAGCTCGATCCTGCTTAACATTCCCGGCGAAGCCGCAACGGTGATGACCACCCTCGATGGCTACCCGATGGCCCGCAAAGGTCTTGCCGGTGTCGCCCTGTCGTTGTCGGCGTGGAGCTCGTTCATCGGCGCATTCATCGCCACCTGCGGTATGGTCCTGTTCGCGCCATTGCTGGCCAAGTGGGCCATTGCCTTTGGCCCGGCGGAGTACTTTGTGCTGATGGTCTTTGCCATTGTCTGCCTGGGCGGCATGGCAGGTGACAAACCACTGAAAACCTTCATCGCGGCACTGATTGGCCTGTTTCTTTCCTGCGTCGGCATCGATGCCAACAGCGGCGTATACCGTTTTACCGGCGACAGCGTGAACCTGGCCGACGGCATTCAGTTCGTCGTACTGGTGCTGGGCCTGTTCTCGATCAGCGAGATTCTGCTGCTTCTGGAAAAAACCCACCATGGCCATCAAGCGGTCAAGGCCACCGGGCGCATGCTCTTCAACCTCAAGGAAGCGGCCTCGGTATTCTGGGTGAACATCCGCTGTGGCGTGTTGGGTTTCATCATGGGGGTGTTACCCGGTGCCGGGGCAACCCTGGCCAGTGCGGTTGCCTACATGACGGAAAAACGCGTGGCGGGTGCCAGCGGTAAATTCGGCCAGGGCGACAAGCGTGGCCTGGCGGCGCCGGAAACCGCCATCGGTGCTGCATGCTGCGGTGCCCTGGTACCGATGCTGACCCTGGGTGTACCCGGTTCGGGTACGACCGCGGTCATGATCGGCGCCTTGACCCTGTACAACATCACCCCCGGCCCCCTGCTGTTCCAACAGCAGCCAGACATTGTCTGGGGCTTGATTGCTTCGCTGTTCATCGCCAACGTCATGCTGCTCATACTGAACGTTCCAATGGTGCGTCTGTTCACCCGCATCCTTGCCGTGCCGAACTGGGCACTGGTGCCGGTGATTGCAATCATTACCGCGATTGGTGTGTATGCCGTGCACGCCACGACCTTTGACCTGTTCCTGATGATCGGTATTGGCATCTTCGGTTATATCCTGCGCAAGCTCGATTTCCCGCTGTCGCCGTTGCTGCTCGGCTTTATCCTTGGCGGCCTGATGGAGCAGAACCTGCGCCGCGCCCTGTCAATCTCCAACGGCGGCCTGGATATTCTCTGGTCGAGCCCGATCAGCATGACGGTCTGGACGCTGACTGCGGTGATGCTGGCATTTCCACTGCTGCGCATCTGGCGCAAGCGCAGCCTCCAGCGTCGTGCCCTGGCCGATGTCTGATCGGCCTTCGCAACTGTTCTGGGCCACAGGGCTGGTCGGTCTGGCAGGCGGGTATCTCGCCAGCCAGGTCGGCTGGCCGCTGCCATGGATGGTCGGCTCGCTACTGGCGATCATCCTGGTGCGCTGCCTGACGCCCTGGCAATTGAGTGAAATACCCGGCGGGCGTAAATGCGGGCAGTGGATCATCGGCATCGGCATCGGCCTGCACTTCACCCCGGCGGTGGTCGAGCAGGTGGCGAGCAATTTCGGTCTGATCTTCTGCGGTGCGTTGATCACCAGTGTCTCCAGCGTCGTTGGCATCTGGCTGCTGCGCCGTACCGGTGAAGACCGCGCTACGGCGTTTTTTTCCAGCATGCCTGGCGGTTCCGGGGAGATGGTCAATCTCGGTGCCCGCAACGGTGCGGTGCTCAGTCAGGTCGCTGCTGCACAGAGCCTGAGGGTACTGGCGGTGGTGCTGTGCGTACCGGCGCTGTTCAAATACCTGCTGGGCGATGGCGTTGCCATCACCCACAACGGTAGTGTCAGTTGGGGCTGGCTGGCGTTGATCTGCCCGCTGGGTATCGTCATGGCCTGCCTGTGGCAGCGCCTGAAGCAGCCCAATCCCTGGCTGTTCGGCCCGCTGCTGGTCGCGGCCGTCGCCAGTGTCGGCTTCGATCTGCAAATTGCCCTACCCGATGGCGCCAGCCAGATCGGCCAATGGCTGATTGGCAGTGGTCTGGGCTGTCACTTCAACCGGGCATTCTTTCGCCGGGCGCCCTCCTTCCTCGGGCGCACCTTGATCGCCACTGCGTTAAGCATGCTGATCGCAGCCGTTGCTGCCTGGACCTTGAGCCATCTGACCCAGCTGGACCTGCGTTCCTTGACCCTGGGTATGATGCCCGGCGGTATTGCGGAAATGAGCCTGACCGCCGAGACCTTGCAGTTATCGGTTCCGCTGGTGACGGCGTTGCAGGTGATGCGTTTGCTGTTCGTGCTGTTTCTTGCCGAGCCGTTGTTCCGGCACTGGGTTGGCGAACGCTCGACAGCCGGGCCGTAGGAGCGGGCTTGCCCCGCGATTGCGGGCTGCCAGTCGCATCGCATCGCGGGGCAAGCCCGCTCCTACCGGAGGGTTACAGCGGCGGCAACGCCCATTCGACCGGCGTCAGGCCGTGCTGTTCGAGGAACTTGTTGGTCCGGCTGAAATGCCCACAGCCGAGGAACCCGCGGTAGGCGGACAACGGCGACGGGTGCACCGACTTGAGCACCAGATGCTTGGTGCCATCGATCAACTTCTGCTTACTCTGCGCATGGGCGCCCCAGAGCAGGAACACCGTATTGGGCTGATGCTCGCTGACCAGTTCGATGATGCGGTCGGTGAAGAACTCCCAGCCCTTCTTGGCGTGCGAGGCGGCATTGGCCCGCTCCACGGTCATGGTGGTATTGAGCAGCAACACACCTTGATCCGCCCAGTGCTGCAGGCAGCCATGCGTGGGAATCTCAATGTTCAGGTCGCGGTGCAATTCCTTGTAAATGTTGACCAGCGACGGCGGCGTGGAAATCCCCGGCTGCACCGAAAAACACAGACCATGGGCCTGGCCAGGGCCGTGGTAGGGATCCTGGCCGAGGATCACCACTTTCACCTGATCCAGCGGCGTGGAATTGAGCGCGTTGAAAATCAACGGGCCCGGTGGATAAATCTCTTTGCCCGCCGCATATTCCTGGCGCAGAAATTCCCGCAGCTGCTGCATGTAGGGCTGGTCGAACTCGGCGCGCAGCGCTTCTTTCCAGCTCGGTTCAAGTTTGATGCGATCGTCGTCAGTCATGGGGCCATCCGTAAACAATGGCGCGACACTAGGAAAGCTGCCGGTGCTTGTCAATCGATCCGACCGGCGACCGCCATAATCGCCAACAGCGGCCATACTTGTCCGGATCAAAGCAAAGAGGTCCGCCATGGCTGCCGTACAGTGCGAAGAACTCACCGGCGTCGATGGTGCCCGTATCGGCATCGCCACACTCAATGCGCCTCAGACACTCAATGCCTTATCACTGCCTATGATCGAGGTGCTCGACGAGCAACTCAAGATCTGGGCCAATGACCCGGACATCGTCTGCGTATTGCTGCGCGGTACCGGCCCCAAGGCCTTCTGTGCCGGCGGCGAGGTACGTAGCCTGGCCGAGGCTTGCCGCCATCACCCGGGGGAGGTGCCGCCATTGGCCGCGCACTTCTTCGCCGCAGAATATCGCCTGGATTACCGCCTGCATACCTACCCCAAACCCTTGCTGTGCTGGGGCCATGGGCATGTGCTCGGTGGTGGCATGGGCCTGCTGCAGGGCGCCAGCGTGCGCATCGTCACGCCAAGCAGCCGCCTGGCCATGCCGGAAATCAGTATCGGCCTGTACCCCGATGTCGGCGCCAGCTGGTTCCTCGCGCGTTTGCCAGGCAAGCTCGGCTTGTTTCTCGGCCTTACCGGCGCGCCGATCAACGCCAGGGATGCCCTGGACCTGGGCTTGGCCGACCGTCTGCTCGGGGAAAGCCAGCAAGCGGAACTGCTCGACGACCTGCTGCAGCTGAACTGGCAGGAACAAACCGCCCTGCAGCTTAACAGCCTGCTCAAAGCCCAGCAGAACGGGGGGCAGAGTCAACTGCCCGAAGCCCAGTGGCTGCCAAGGCGCAAACAGATTGACGCACTGCTCGATGTCGCCGATCCGGTGTGTGCCTGGCGCGCCATCGCACAACTGCGCAATCACCCCGACCTGCTGCTGGCCAAAGCCGCGCAAACCATGCTTGAAGGCTGTCCGCTGACCGCTCACCTGGTCTGGGAACAGATCCAGCGGGCACGGTACCTGTCACTGGCCCAGGTATTCCAGATGGAATACGCCATCAGCCTCAATTGCTGTCGGCATCCAGAATTCAGTGAAGGTGTTCGAGCACGTTTGATCGACAAGGACCAGAAACCGCGCTGGCACTGGGCAGACATCGCCCAGGTGCCAACAGCGGTAATCCAGGCGCACTTTCGCAAGGCCTGGGAAGGCCGCCATCCGTTGGCGGACCTGGCCTGAACGGCCTAACGATGCCAGTTGCCGTCGCGCCGGCCATCGCCATTGCGGTCGTGGCGTGAATTGCCCTGGCGATAACGGTCATACCCACGACCTGGGTAGGGCTTGTAGTAATGGTCCGGTGCCGAGCGGTAATAGTGCGGCGTCGCGCGGTTGTAATGAGGTGTCGAGCGGTAGTAGTGCGGCGTTGAACGGTAATACTGCGGAGGTGGCGAGTAGTAGCGCGGTTGCGGCACCACATAGTAACCACGGTTATATTGATAACCAGGCTGGTAATAGCCCGGATAGCCATAGCGATCAGCGGTATAGACTTCGGTGCGATGGTAGTAACCGTTACCTCCGTAAGGAACACAACCGGCGGTCAGCAAACTCAGCATTGCAACAAGCAAAAGTCGGCGATACATGGCGGCCTCCTGGACCGCGAAACTGCCCATCCCAGCGGCGCTGGTCGGCGTCGATCGGCAAGCGCTGACCGACACAGATTAAGACCACATAAAGCCGATCCGGTGCCCTTGCCGCAATAATTTGCAACAAGGGCAATACCCTTGATATTTATCCAGTTATTTTCCGGCCGTAGCACTAGAATGAACGGCATTGGCTAATATCAAGGGAATGCCATATTGCCTCGCTCCGCCCTGTTTTCGCAGCGCTCGCTGATCCTGACCTTGCTGTTGTTGCTTGGCTGCGGCTTCCTGGCCACGTCGCTGCTGAGCTATTACGCCTCGCGCAGTTCGATCCGCGAAAGCATCGTCAACACCGAGCTGCCATTGACCTCCGACACGGTCTATTCGGAAATCCAGAAGGATCTGGTGCGACCGATCCTGATCTCCTCGATGATGGCCCACGACACCTTCCTGCGTGACTGGGCACTCGGCGGTGAACGCGACCCGGCGCAAATTTCCCGCTACCTCAATGAAGTCATGGGCCAGTACCGTGCCTACACCGCATTTTTCGTCTCCAGTGCCACCGGCAACTACTACCAGGCGCAAAAAGGCGTAATGAAGAAAATCGACCCGCAGGAGCCACGCGACGCCTGGTACTACCGGGTGCTGAAACTGGACGCGCCCTATGAAATCAACGTCGACCTGGACATGGCCAACCAGGACAAACTGACGGTGTTCATCAACTACCGCGTGTTCGACTACAGCGGCAACTTCATCGGTGTCGCCGGCATCGGTCTTACGGTCGAAGCCGTGGTACGCCTGATCGATGACTACCAGCAGCGCTACCAGCGTCAGGTGTACTTCGTCGATCCGCAGGGCAACGTGGTATTGACCGGGTCAAAGGGCGGTGCCCATGGTGCCCGCACGGGCCAGTCGCTGCGCGAACTGGACGGTTTGCGGGAACTGCTCAGGCAGATGCCACAACCGGTCAGCGGCAGCCATGAATACCTGAGCAGCGACGGTCACAGTCACTTTCTCAACGTGCGTCTGGTGCCAGAGCTGAACTGGTATCTGTTCGTCGACAAACGCGAAGACGGCGCCCTGGATAACATCCGCCAGTCGCTGTACCTGAACCTGGTGATCTGCACCATCATCGGCCTGGTGGTGCTGTCGCTGCTCAACGCCATGGTCAAGCGCCATCAGGACAACATCGAAACCCTGGCCACCCGTGACAGCCTCACCGGCCTGCCCAATCGCCGCGGCTTCGACCTACTGGCAGCCCAGGCGCTACAAGAATCCCAGCGCGAGCCCAAGCCACTGGTCGCCTTGCTGATCGACCTCGATCACTTCAAGCAACTCAACGACACCCATGGCCACCTGGCCGGGGACGAAGTCCTGCGTCAGTTCGCCGACGTACTGGAAAACTGCCTGCGCCAGGCGGATATTATCTGTCGCTGGGGTGGTGAGGAGTTCATTGTGCTGCTCAAGGACACCGACGCTGCTCATGCCCAGGAGGTAGCGGAAAAGCTCCGCCTGCACACCGAACAACGGGATTTCAGCTTCGCCGACAAAGTGATCCGCTTGACCACCAGCATTGGCTTGAGCAGCCTGCAGCCTGAAGATACCCTGCACAGCCTGATCGCCCGCGCCGATCATGCGCTGTACCGCGCCAAGCAAAGTGGACGCAACCGTGTCTGCGTAGAAATGCCCAGGTCCGACTATGAATGACACCCAACGCTGCCCCGCCTGTGGCGCCAGCAACCGCTGCAGCCTCGCCGACCCGCGCACGGCGGCCCAGGCGTGCTGGTGCTACAACGTCAGCATCGCTGCCGAAGTGCTTGAAGCGTTGCCTGTCGAACAGCGCAACAAGGCTTGCCTGTGCCCCGCCTGCGCCCAGGTGCTGGAACAACTGGAAGCGGCAAAACCCGCCGGCGAGCGTTAAACTGCAGCGCCCTGCACCTGGCCTTGTATGCGTCTCGATCGATTCCTCAGCAACCTGCCCTGCTTCAACCGTCAGCAAGTACGCCTGCTGCTGGCGGAGCGGCGAGTGCGTGTGGACGGTTATTGCATCGGCGACCCACGCCTGGAAGTGCGTGAATTCAGCCGCATCGAGGTCGATGAACAGCTGTTGCAAGCCGGGCGTGCGGCGCGCTACCTGATGCTGCACAAACCCCAGGGCTGCGTCAGCGCCACCCAGGACCCGGAGCACCGCACTGTGCTCGACCTGATCGATGAAGCGGACAAGCACGAGCTGCACATTGCCGGACGCCTGGACTTCAACACCACCGGCCTGATGCTGCTGACCAACGACGGCCAGTGGTCACGACGCCTGACCCAGCCGCAAACCAAACTGCCGAAGATCTACTACGTCGAAACCGAGCAAGTCATCGAAGCCCATTACCTCGAAAAATTCCAGCAGGGCTTCTACTTCGCCTTCGAAGACCTCACCACCCTGCCCGCCGAACTGACCCTGCTCGGCCCGCGCAGCGCGCGCCTGAGCATCGTTGAAGGCCGCTACCATCAGGTCAAGCGCATGTTCGGTCACTTCGACAACAAGGTGCTGCGCCTGCACCGCGAAGCCATGGGCCCGCTGCAACTGGACCCGGGCTTGCGTCCCGGCGAGTACCGCGCGCTCTATCCCGAGGAAATCCTGGCGATCTGAGGTCACGACCGCCTGGCAGAAAAGTTTCGTCAATTTCCCCAAAGGCACTTGCGGGTTACTCCGCTGCCTGCTTGAATCCAATCGTCGGTCTGCATGTGACTCATCAGTCACGCCCGTAGTCCAAGACACCTTTTTGCTGGCTACCCGTGCCTTGAAGCACCGGAGTCCGGCAGATTGCCCACCTAGAACAATACCCGTCGACCGGCGTTACAG
Organism: Pseudomonas alkylphenolica; assembly: GCF_000746525.1. Taxonomy (NCBI): domain Bacteria; kingdom Pseudomonadati; phylum Pseudomonadota; class Gammaproteobacteria; order Pseudomonadales; family Pseudomonadaceae; genus Pseudomonas; species Pseudomonas alkylphenolica. Next base: position 1,153,773 of record NZ_CP009048.1, on the reverse strand, counting down.
GATCGACAAGGGCCCTCAGCTTCTCTTCAAGGCGTATGCCTACCTGTCATAAAGAACGCGCATCCTTGCATGTGCGAACACCCTTTTTGCGCCAGGAGTCGACGACATGAGGCCAGAAATTGCTGTGCTTGATATACAAGGTCAGTATCGGGTTTACACGGAGTTCTATCGCGCAGACGCCGCTGAGAAGACAATCATCCTGATCAATGGCTCGCTGGCCACGACGGCCTCGTTTGCCCAGACGGTGCGCAGCCTGCACCCGCAATTCAACGTGGTGCTCTACGATCAGCCCTATGCCGGCAAGTCCAAGGCACACAACCGCCACGAGCGGCTGCTGACCAAGGAAACCGAAGGGCAGATCCTTCTCGAGCTGATCGACCACTTCGCCGCCGATCATGTGATGTCGTTTTCCTGGGGCGGCGCCTGCACCCTGCTGGCCCTGGCGCACAAGCCGCGGCGCATCGAAAAGGCCGTGGTCAGCTCGTTCTCGCCGGTGATCAACGAGCCGATGCGCGAGTACCTTGAACGTGGCTGCCAGTACCTCAGTGCCTGTGACCGCTACCAGGTCGGCAACCTGGTCAACGACACCATCGGCAAACACCTGCCATCGCTGTTCAAGCGCTTCAACTACCGGCACGTCAGCAGCCTGGACAACCACGAATACGCGCAGATGCATTTTCACATCAACCAGGTGCTCGACCACGACCTCGACAATGCCCTGCGCTCGGCCCGGGTGATCGACATTCCGGTGCTGTTCATCAACGGCGAGTGGGACGAATACACCACCAGCGATGACGCCCGGCAGTTCAGCCAGCATGTGCGCAACAGCCACTTCAGCGAAATCCGCGCCACCGGCCACTTCCTCGACATGGAACACAAGGCGGCCAGCAATGCCACGCGTGACGCCTTGCTGGGTTTCCTCAAACCCGCCGTCCGGGAGTCGCGCATCCGTAACCAGTACGTCCAGGAGCATCATGCACTGGCGATCTGAATACCCTGGTTGGCGGTAGCGCAGCCTCCTGCATCAACGTCCCGAACGGGCAGAAGGAAGATGCATGACCTCGCGCTACCGGCCAACGACCCAGGCTTTTTGCACAACAAGGCTTCAAATCGCAGAGCACTTCTGGTACAACGTCAGCCCTGCAAGCGGGTGTCGTATAATGGCATTACTCCAGCTTCCCAAGCTGATAACGAGGGTTCGATTCCCTTCACCCGCTCCACTGCTTTCATTGGTCTCAGCGCTTCTGAGATTCCGGCCCAGCACCTCAAGGTGCCGTCTGGCCTTTTGAGTCAACTCCCTCCTCGCCTTACCCCCGCAGTTCGCGCCTCTGCCCATGTGTGCACAGGTTGAGCGTTGTCGCGTAAATCTTTGCAGCGCGCCACTGACACCAGACAATGCGATACTGCCGAGAGTTTGTACACGCGTTACGTTAGGAGAAGAAATGATCGAATGGATCGCCCTGGCGATTTCCCTATGCTCGTTGCTCACTGTCATTTTCTATATGAAGTGGGGCAACCCCGAGGCGAAGAATCGCCGGCGCAAGGCACGCCTCAAGCAGGTGCCGGAATTTGACCGAGGGGCGTATGTATTCAAAAAGAAATACCCCCAATACGGATACGGCACAGGTTCCTATGGACTTCCCACCGTCAAGGATTACGGGGACGGGAAACACCTCGACATCGGCGCCTATTGCTCCATCGCCGAAGGGGTCCTGATTATCATCGGTGGCCATCACCGCACGGACTGGGTGACGACCTATCCTACGGCGGGTCGCGTGGGGATGTGATCATCGGCAACGATGTATGGCTCTGTTCACAGTGCACAATCCTCTCTGGCGTTACCGTCGGGACAGGCGCAGTGGTTGCGGCAGACGCGGTGGTCACCCGCGACGTCGCCCCTTACTCCATCGTTGCCGGCAATCCTGCCCGCGTGGTCGGCTGGCGATTCGACGAGCAGACTCGCACGCAGCTACTGGCGTCGCAATGGTGGGCCTGGCCGAAAGAGGAAGTGGCCAAGGTTGTCGATCTGCTTTGCAACGACAACATCGAGCGCTTTCTGGCCTATGCCCGCGAACGCAATGCCAACCCTGCTATTTCCCACTGATCACCCGCGTCCACAACCGGGTGCTCAGGCGCATGCCCGCCGGTGACAGGGTCTTGATCGGAAACAGCGAATCGAGAACCGAAGACGGTGGATAGATCGCCGGGTTGTCGCGCAGTTCAGGCGTGATGTACTCCAGCGCGGCGGCATTGCCGTTGGGGTACTTCACCGCGTTGCTGATGTTGGCGATCACCTTCGGCTCAAGCAGGTAATTGAGGTAGGCATAGGCGCTTTCCAGGTGCGGCGCGCCCTTGGGGATAACCACCATGTCGACCGCCACCGTGGAGCCTTCGCGCGGGATGCTGTAGCCGATGTTCACGCCGTTGCCGGCCTGCTGCGCGCTGCTCATGGCCTGCAGTACGTCGCCGCTGAAGCCAATGGCCACGCAGATGTTGCCGTTGGCCAGGTCACTGACGTACTTCGACTGGTGGAAGTAGCTGATGTAGGGACGAATCGTCATCAAGGCGGCTTCAGCCTTTTTCAGCTCTGCCGGATCCTGGCTATGCGGGTCCAGCCCCAGGGTCTTGAGGGTGATGGAAACGATCTGGGTCGGATTGTCGAGGAACGCCACGCCGCACTGGCTGAGCTTCTCGATGTTCTCCGGTTTGAACAGCATGTCCCAGGACTGGGTCACCTCGGTGCTGCCAAAGATCGCCTTGATCTTGTCAACGTTGTAGCCGATGCCGGTGGTTACCCACATGTAGGGAATCGCGTAGCGGTTGCCCGGGTCACTGGCTTCGAGGATTTTCATCAGCTTGGGATCGAGGTTGCTCCAGTTCGGCAACTTGCTGCGATCCAGCTCCTGAATGGCCCCGGCCTTGATCAGGCGCGGCAGGAAGTGGTTGGACGGGCTGGCCAGGTCATAGCCACTGCTGCCGGTCATCAACTTGGCCTCGGTGGTCTCGTTGCTGTCGATCAGGTCGTAGGTGGTCTGGATCTGGGTGCGACGAGTGAACTCGCTCAGGGTGTCGTCGGCGATGTAACCACTCCAGTTGGCAATGTTGACGGTTTCAGCCGCCTGGGCCGTCGCGGTCAGCAACGCCATCGACAACAGGGTCATGCAGGTGCGCTTGATCATGGGGTGCCTCTCTTGTTTTTGTTGCGGCGTGTGCGCCGAAGGTTTCAACGTTCGTTGCGGGCCCGCCAGACTTCCCAGGCCATGCGGGCTTTGGCGCCCATATCGAAGAACGGCCTGGGTGGCAGATAGCCCGGCGTGGCCTGACCGAGAACATCGCTGAGCAAGGAAGAGTCGGCGCCAATCGCCATCTCGACCAGCAAGCGTCCCCACAAGGTGCCGCGGGCAACGCCGGAACCGTTGCAACCGGCGACCGTATGCAGGCCGTCATCGACCCTGGCGAAGTACGGCTCACCAGATCGGGTGCCGCTCAGATGGCCGGTCCAGGTGTACTCGAGGTCTTGTGCGGTGATGCCGGGGAAGCGCTTTTGCAGCCCCAGCAGGTGCTCGCGTGGCGGTACTCGACCGTGTTGCGAATCAACAAGCGACGTCCCGGCAGCAAGCGCAGCGTGCACCCGCCTGGCAAGGTGGAAAGCACACCCCAGCCCTGCTCGTCGAACAGGCTTTGCCAGTGGTCTTGCGTCAACGGGCGGGTGATGCTGGCGCTCAGTTCCAGCGGGAACGTGCCGCTGCGCTTCACCCCGACCCTTGGCAAGAACGCGCCCACACAAATCAGTACCTGTTTCGCCTGCACCTCGCCGCCCGCGGTACGGGCTGTCCAGCCCTTGCCCGGCGCACGCTGCAGATCGCTGACCGCAGTGTGTTCGTAGACTTCTACTTGCGCAGGCAGGCTGTCGGCCAGGCCTTTGACATAGCGCGCAGGTTGCAGCAGCCCGTTCCCGCCACCACAGTGAATGGCTCGACTATAAAACGCTGTACCCAACCGTGGTTTGAGGTCGCCCGCGTCAAGGAAGCGGGCCTGGGCGCCAACTGCCTTCAGCGTTTCCAGGGTCTGCTCGACAGCGTCGAGGTGCGCAGGCTCGTGCACGGCAAAGTGGTAGCCGTCATTGCTGAGTTCGCAGTCGATACCCAGTTCGGCGATGCGCTGGCGGACCTCAATGCCGGCCGCAACGCCAATCCGCGAAGCGACCTGATAGGCCGAAAATCCCGGGGTGCCGAGCAGCTCGCTGGCACCAGGCAACTCATGGCTGACCACAAAGCCCGAGTTGCGCGCAGAAGCACCTTGGGCAACCCGCTGGCGGTCAAGCAAAGCAATGCGCTGGGACGGAAAACGGCTGGCCAGAGTATGCGCTGCCGAAAGGCCGGTGATGCCGCCGCCGATGATCAGCCAGTCGACCTGTTGTCGGCCTTCGAGCCGCGGCCGCACAGCAGATTCGCCAGCCAGGGCGATCCAGCCACAGTGGTTGTTCATTATCTGTCACTCCTCCACAATCAATGCGCAGGAGTTATTGGCAATAACCCGCTGATGCGCCGTCTACACCTTTAATCTAAGGGCATATGGGCATTGACTCTAACGTTAAAAATTCATCCATCCATTCGGATTCAGCATGGATAAAATGCTTCGCGTGCCCTCTTTGCAGGCATTGCAAACCCTGGTCAAAGTGGCCGATACCAGCAGCTTCACCGAAGCTGCCCGGCAGTTGCACCTGACCCAGAGTGCTATCAGCCGACAGGTTCAGCAGCTCGAAGAGCACTACCAGAGCGTGCTGTTCGAGCGCACCAGTCGCAAGGTGGCGCTGACCGCGCAGGGGCGCGAGGTGTACGAGGTCGCCCGGGAAATGTTGAAATCGTTGCGAGTACTGGAACAGCGCCTGGCACCGGCGCCGCTTGACCGCCCTTTTCGCATTCGCGTTTTCGTGTCGCTGGCGGTGCGCTGGCTGCTGCCCAGGTTGAGCTCGTTCTACACCGTCAATCCCGGTCTCTGTCTGTCGATCGAGACCGTCAGCGGCGAGCTGGTCGACACCGGCGGCGACTGCGATGCCTATGTGCTGTATCTGCCCGACGGGCTGGACGAGCGTCCGCTGACACTGTTGTTCGAGGAGTTCCTGATTCCGGTCTGCGCGCCGACCTTCAGCGATGGCCGGACACCCCCGCGTGCGCTCGACGAGCTTGAACAGCATGCCCTGATCCACGGTTCCACCCGCCGGCATGAGTGGACGGTTTGGCTACAGGCACAGCAGGATCCGTCCGAGCGCAGCTTCAAACATATAATGTTCAACCTCGACGACCTGGCCCTGGATGCCGCGAGCCGCGGCTTGGGTGTCGCCATGACGGACCGGATGCTGGCCCACGACGCACTGATACGCGGCGACCTGATAGTCCCCTTCGGCGAGGCGCTGAAAACCGGCGCGGTGTATGCGTTATGGCTGCGCGACAGCGGCATGACCCACCCCGCCTGCCGCGCCGTCCTCAGTTGGTTCGAAGAGCAGATTGAACAAACTTCGACCTTTTGATCTGGCGCTCTTCCCCGGAGCACGCAATGCGCTTTAATTAACGCTATTGCGTATTCCTCAGCCTTGTTGCGAAACACTCGAAAGGACCCGTTCATGTTGCTCTCTCGCTGGCTTCCGGGCCTGGCCAATCTCTTGCACTATCGCCGTGAATGGTTCCATGCCGACCTGCAGGCCGGGTTGTCGGTGGCGGCGATCCAGATCCCGATCGCCATCGCCTATGCGCAGATTGTCGGCCTGCCGCCGCAATACGGGCTCTACGCCTGCATTTTGCCGATGATGGTTTATGCCCTGATCGGCAGTTCGCGGCAGTTGATGGTCGGCCCGGATGCAGCGACCTGTGCCATGGTCGCCGGGGCCATTGCGCCGCTGGCGCTGGGTGACCCCACCCGGTTGGCGCAATTATCGGTGATTGTCACCATACTGGTCGGCCTGATGCTGATCGGGGCCGGCCTGGCACGTGCCGGCTTTATCGCCAGTTTCTTCTCACGCCCGATTCTGATCGGTTACCTCAACGGCATCGGCCTGAGCCTGCTGGCGGGCCAACTGGGCAAGGTGCTGGGCTTTCAGATCGAAGGCAACGGCTTCATTCTCAGCCTGATCAACCTGCTGCAGCGCCTGGAGGAAATCCACTGGGTGACGCTGAGCATCGGACTGGTCGGCCTGCTGTTGCTGATCTGGTTGCCGCGCCGATTCCCCCGGCTACCCGCCGCGCTGGTGACGGTGGTGCTAGCGACACTGGTGGTCGGCGTGTTCGGCCTGGACCGTTTCGGCGTAGCGATTCTCGGCCCGGTGCCAGCCGGCATGCCGGAACTGGCCTGGCCGCAAACCAACCTTGAGGAAATGAAAAGCCTGCTGCGTGACGCCCTGGGTATCGCCACCGTGAGTTTCTGCAGCGCGATGCTGACCGCCCGCAGCTTTGCCGCCCGGCATGGCTATGCGATCAATGCCAACCACGAGTTCCTCGCCCTGGGGGTGACCAACATCGCCGCCGGGGTTTCCCAGGGTTTCGCCGTCAGCGGCGCCGACTCGCGTACGGCGGTCAACGACATGGTCGGTGGCAAAAGCCAGCTGGTGGGCATCATCGCCGCTCTGGTAATCGCGATGATCCTGTTGTTCTTCACCGCCCCCATGGCCTGGATTCCCCAGGCCGCGCTGGGCGCGGTACTGCTGATGGCCGGCTGGGGCCTGATCGACGTGAAATCCCTGGGCAAGATCTACAAGCTCAGCCGTTTCGAATTCTGGCTGTGCGTGCTGACCACCGTGGGCGTGCTCGGCGTCGGGGTGCTGCCGGGCATCATCATCGCCGTGACCCTGGCCATCCTGCGCCTGCTCTACAGCATCTACCAACCCACCGACGCAGTGCTCGGCTGGGTGCCTGGCATTGAAGGCCAGGTGGATATCGAAGGACACAAGGACGCGCGTACGGTCAAAGGCCTGGTGGTGTATCGCTTCGACGACGCGATCCTGTTCTTCAATGCCGACTACTTCAAGATGCGTCTGCTGGAGGCGGTGCAACGCGAGCTTGAGCCACGTGCAGTGCTGTTCGATGCCGAGGCGGTCAGTTCCATTGACGTCAGCGGCATTGCGGCGCTACGGGAGGTGCGTGAAACCCTTGAGGCGCGCGGCATCCACTTCGGCATTGCGCGGGCGCGCGGACGCTTTCTGCGCATGCTGGTGCGATCGGGGATCGCCCGGGAAATGGAGAACGGGATGCTGTTCGGCTCGGTACGTTCGGGGATTCGGGCGTATCGGTTGTGGCGTAACCGCATGCGCAGGGAGACGGTGGCTGAATGATCGCGGGGCAAGCCCGCTCCCACAGGTTGCAGCTTTCCTGTGGGAGCGGGCTTGCCCCGCGATGAAGCTGGCATTAACGCTGCGGCATCAGCCCCGGCAAGGCATGCATCAGGGCATTGACCGCGAAGCCGATGAACATCACCCCGCAAGCACGGGTGATCCACAGTTCATAGCGGGTGTAGAGCGTGCGCACATGACGCGCGCCGACAATGGCGATGAGAATCACATAGGCCAACAGGCCGCCAACAAAACTCAGGGCAATCAGCGCTGGCAGCATCGACCATTCCAGGGTTTCGGCGCGGCTGGAGATCAGCGCGGTAAAAGTCGCCACTGCCACCGGGTAGGCCTTGGGATTGGTCAGGCCAAACACGATGCCGTGCCAGAACGGCTGGCGTACCGGGCCCTGCTCGCCCTGGCCATTACCCGGACGGCTGCGCAGTGCGCGCAAGCCCAGCCAGAACAGGTACAGGCCGCTGAGCAGACCGAGGATGTCGAACACCGAGCTGCCGATCTGGCGCGCACCGACAATCGCCACCAGTGCCGTGCTGCACCACAGCACGTCGCCCAGCAAATGGCCGCAGAGGAAACCGGCCCCGGCCTTGCGCCCGCGCGACGCGCCAATGCCCAGCACCGCAAGCACGCCCGGCCCCGGGGTGATGCCATAGATAAATCCGGAAGCCAGCACGGCAAACAGCAGCGAGAAAGTCATCGGCGATTGGATCCTGAGCGAGGGCGCAAAGGCCGAAGTCTACGGCAGCCGCAGGACGCAGGCCAGATGCTCAATAGCCCTGCGCCTCGAGGATCTGCACTTCGTTCTGCGCCGGCGGTCTGGCGAAGTAACGCAGGAGCTGGCCGCTGCGGTTGGTGAAAATGCCATCGACACCGGCCGCCATGACCTTGGCGAAGTCCACATCTTCATCGATGGTGCACACATGCACCAGCAGGCCTTTGTCATGGGTCAGCTGGTTCATCCAGGGTTGCACCAGGTCGGCATAGCTTTGCGCCCCGCCCGCTGTCAGCGCTGCCGAAGGTCCGGTGCCGATGGCCCCGGCGTCCTTGGCGTAATCAAGCCAGCGTGCAAACTCGGCCTTGTCCTGGGGTTGCTGGCGGGCATAGAACGCCGCCTTGTCGGTTTCGCCGGACTCAGCAAAGCTCTGCCCGGACGCAGGCTCGATGCTGCCCTTGCCGATCCACAACAGCAGGACCTTGGGCACTTGTGGCATTTCCTTGTGCAGCATCGCCAGGCTGTTGCGATCAAAGCTCTGCAGCACCACCCGCCCAGGTGTGTCGAGCCAGCCACGGGCCTGCAGACGCGCCTTCAGGTCGGCCTCGATGCCCGGGAACAAGGTCGGCACCTTGGTTTCGATATACAACCCGGGGCGCTTGTCCGGTTGGCCTTCGGCGATGTCCATGACCTCGTCCAGGGTGAGGATCTGCAGGCCCTTGAAGCGCTGCCGCGCCCGTTCGGGATTGGCCTGATTGAACCAGCTGCCGGCATCCAGCGACTTGAGCTCGGCCAGGGTGAAGGCACTGACCGGGCTGTCCTTGCGCTCGGGAAAGCGCTCGGCGACATCGCTGGTGCGCTGCAGGTTGTCGTCGTGTACCGCCACCAGCACGCCGTCTTTGCTGCGTTGCAGGTCCAGTTCGAGATAATCCGCGCCCAGCTCCCGGGCCAGCAGATAAGCCGGGGCGGTGGACTCCGGCGCATCGAACGATGCACCGCGATGGGCAATCACTGCCGGGTGCGGGATGCCCTGGCGGGTCGCCAGATCGCGGCCCTGATCGGCCGCAGCCAGCCCGGCCAGGGGCAGCATCAGCAAACAGGCAAATGTGCGGATTCCTTGCAACGTCATGACGCTTCCTCTTCATCGCTAGCAAAACCAGCATAGTCACCGACACTGATGACAACCCGGTGGCATGTTAAAGTCGCGCCGATCACGCGACCCACCTGGAACAATGAACCCATGCCTCACGCCGACCTCGACGCCAGCCTCCACCTCTGGCCTGAACTGATCGCCAAGCACCCGTGCAGCGGCCTGCTGTTGGGCAATGGCGCCAGTCGAGCGTTGTGGCGCCCGTTCACCTATTTTTCGCTGTTCGAAGAAGCCCAGCGGGTGCGTCACAAGCCCTTGAGCCTGACCGACCAGGCCTTGTTCAAATCCCTCGGCAGCGAGCTGTTCGAGCCGGTGCTCAGCGCCCTGAACACCACGGTACGCATCAACGCCGCCCTGGCAATCAGCTCGTCCGCACCGCTGAACCGCTACTACGCGATCAAGGAAGCGTTGATTCATGCCGTGCGCAGCGTGCACATCCCCTGGCGCCTGTTGCCGAAGTCGACCCTGCAACTGATCAACAGCGAACTGCGCAATTACCACAGCGTTTACTCAAGCAACTACGACCTGCTCTGCCACTGGGCCGCCAGTCAGTCCACGGAGGGTTTCCAGTCGTTGTTCGATGAGGAAGGCGTCTTCGATATCCGCCACACGCGCAACCCCGGCACCCGCTTGCTGTACTTGCACGGTGGCCTGCACCTGCTCAAGCAACAGGACGGCAGTACCCGCCAGCGCAGTGCCAGCGACAGCCAGTTGCTTGATGGTTTTGCCGTGAACACGCCCGGCGATGTGCCGCTGTTCGTCAACGAAAGCAGCAGCGACGACAAGCTCAAGGCGATCCGCAGTTCCGATTACCTGAGCTGGTGTCTCGGCGAACTGGCGGGGCATCAAGGCGGGCTGTGCCTGTTCGGCCAGCACCTGGACAGCAGCGACCGCCACCTGCTGCAAGCGCTCAAGCAGGCCCGCCCGGCGCACTTGGCGATTGCCATCCGGCCGTTGAGCGAGGCCTCGATCATCAGCCAGAAGCAGCATTACGCCCAACGTTTTGCCGACACTGCAGACCTGCCGCTGTACTTCTTCGACGCCAGCAGCCACCCCTTGGGCGCACCCGGCCTGGAAATCCAGGTGCCCGTACCGGTTCGCAAGCGACGCTGACAGCGCGGCAAACTGTACGGATGAACTTGTGAGCAACTGTAACAAGATCATCCGTGCCGGCTGTGGCTCAATGACTGGACTTATCTGCCACAGGCTTTTGCTATGTCCAGCCGCGAAAACACCGGAATGGCCCTTGGCCTGCTCGGTGTCATCATCTTCAGCCTGACCCTGCCGATGACCCGGATCGTCGTACAGGAACTGCATCCGTTGCTCAACGGCCTCGGCCGCGCCCTGCTGGCGGCAATCCCGGCGGCGGCATTGCTGCTCTGGCGTCGGGAGAAATGGCCGACCTGGCAACAGATCAAAGGCCTGAGCCTGGTGGCGCTGGGGGTGATCCTTGGCTTTCCGGTGTTTTCCGCCTGGGCCATGCAGACGGTGCCTGCGTCCCACGGTGCCCTGGTCAACGGTCTGCAGCCGTTATGCGTCGCCTTCTATGCGGCCTGGCTTTCGCACGAACGGCCGTCGAAGGCCTTCTGGGCCTGCGCCGCGCTGGGCAGTGCATTGGTGCTGGTGTACGCGATGATCATGGGTGCCGGGCAGATTCAGGCCGGTGACTTGTTGATGCTGGCGGCCATTGCCGTCGGCGGCCTGGGTTATGCCGAAGGTGGACGACTGGCGCGCGAGATGGGCGGCTGGCAGGTGATCTGCTGGGCCCTGGTGCTGGCCAGCCCGCTGTTGATCGGCCCGGTGGTGTACCTGGCCCTGCAACATCAGGGGCCGGTCAGTGCACAGGCCTGGTGGGCTTTTGGCTATGTGTCGCTGTTCTCGCAGTTCATCGGCTTCTTTGCCTGGTATGCCGGGCTGGCCCTGGGCGGCATTGCGCGGGTCAGTCAGATTCAGCTGCTGCAGATTTTCTTCACCATCGCCTTTTCCGCGCTGTTCTTTGGTGAGCAGGTCGAGCCAATTACCTGGGTGTTTGCTGCGGGGGTGATCGGTACTGTGGTGTTGGGGCGCAAGACCCG
>NZ_CP009048.1:457500-535000 GCF_000746525.1 Pseudomonas alkylphenolica | reverse complement strand
AACCACCTTGAACCTCGAGCTGGAAAGCCCTGCCGAGCAGCTCAAGCAAGAACCGGACGCACCACTGGCGCAGAACGCAGAGGCATCCACCGCTTCACCGTTTGCCCAGATCGACAACAGCCCTGCGCCCACCGAGGAGACCGCCAAGGTCGAGCCGGCTGCTGCACCTGCGCCAGTACCAACTGCCCCAGCCAAGGACCCTAGCCATCGCGAAGTGACCGTAAGCCGTGGCGACACCCTGTCGACCCTGTTCGCCAAGGTCGGCCTGCCGGCCAGCGCTGTGCAAGAAGTACTGAGCAGTAACAAACAGGCGAAACAGTTCAGCCAGCTCAAAAGTGGCCAAGTGCTGCAGATCGAACTGGACAAGGACGGTCAGCTGGCCAGCCTGCACAGCAAAGTCAGCAACCTGGAAACCATTCGCCTGACCAAAGGCGCAAACGGTTACGCCTTCAATCGCGAAGTCAGCAAACCGGTGATGCGCTCGGCCTATGCCCACGGTGTAATCAAGAGTTCGCTGTCAGCATCCGGCCAGCGCGCCGGTCTGCCCCACAGCATGACCATGGATCTGGCACGGATCTTCGGCTACGACATCGACTTCGCCCAGGATATCCGCCAGGGCGACGAGTTTGACGTGATCTACGAGCAGAAGGTCATGGACGGCAAGGTGGTTGGCAACGGCAACATCATTTCTGCCCGCTTCACCAACCGCGGCAAGACCTTCACCGCCGTTCGCTACACCAACAAGCAGGGCAATACCAACTACTACACCGCTGACGGCAACAGCATGCGCAAGGCCTTCATCCGCACCCCGGTTGATTTCGCCCGCATCAGCTCGCGCTTCTCGGCCGGTCGCAAGCACCCGATCCTCAACAAGATCCGCGCCCACAAGGGTGTCGACTACGCCGCACCACGTGGCACCCCGATCAAGGCTGCCGGTGACGGCAAGGTGTTGCTCGCCGGACGTCGCGGCGGATACGGCAACACCGTAATCATCCAGCATGGCAACCGCTACCAGACCCTCTACGGCCACATGCAGGGCTTTGCCAAGGGTGTGAAAACCGGCGGTTCCGTCAAACAGGGCCAGGTCATCGGCTATATCGGTACCACCGGCCTGTCCACCGGACCGCACCTGCACTATGAGTTCCAGGTCAACGGCGTCCATGTCGATCCGCTGGGGCAAAAGCTGCCGATGGCCGATCCGATCGCCAAGGCCGAGCGTCAACGCTTCCTGCAGCAGAGCCAGCCACTGGTGGCTCGCATGAACCAGGAAAAAGCCACCATGCTCGCTTCCAACAAGCGCTAAGCGATGGCTCTTTATCTGGGGGTGATGTCCGGGACCAGCCTCGACGGCCTGGACATCGCCTTGATAGCACAGGAGCAGAGCACCCGTCTGCTCGCTACCCACTACATCCCCATGCCCGCCAGTCTGCGCCAGGACCTGCTGGACCTGTGCGCCAGCGGCGCGGATGAAATCGCTCGCGCCGCGCTGGCAGAAGCACAGTGGGTCAAGCTGGCAGCTCAGGGTATCGAACACCTGCTGGCCGCCCAAAACCTCAAGCCAACCGATATTCGCGCCATTGGCAGCCATGGCCAGACCATCCGCCATGAGCCGGCACGCGGCTTCACCGTGCAGATAGGCAATCCTGCTTTGCTCGCCGAGCTCAGCGGTATCTGCGTGGTGGGTGATTTTCGGCGCCGTGATGTGGCCGCAGGTGGCCAGGGTGCACCGCTGGTTCCGGCCTTTCATGAGGCACTATTCGAGCATCAGGGACAGCGCCTGGCCGTGCTCAACGTTGGCGGTTTCAGCAATCTCAGCCTGATCGAACAGGACAAGCCAGTCAGTGGTTTCGACTGCGGCCCGGGTAACGTGCTGCTTGATGCCTGGATTCATGAGAAGCAGGGCCGCAGCTACGATGCCGATGGCACCTGGGCAGCCAGTGGCCAGGTGCATGCCGGTCTGCTTGCCGGCCTGCTCAGCGACCCGTTCTTCGCCGGTACCGGCCCGAAGAGTACAGGGCGCGAAGTATTCAACCTGCCCTGGCTCATGCACCACCTGGCCACACAGCCGGCGATTGCCGCTGCCGATGTCCAGGCCACGCTGCTTGAGCTCACAGCCCACAGCATTGTCAGCTCCCTGCAGACAGCCCAGGAAGACACCCAGGCATTGCTGGTCTGTGGGGGTGGCGCCCACAATGGCACACTGATGAACCGTCTGGCCGCCCTGCTCCCTCGCGCCCGTGTCAGTAGCACTGCAGCCCACGGCATTGACCCGGACTGGGTCGAAGCCATGGCCTTTGCCTGGCTCGCCCACTGCTGCCTGCAAGGTATTCCGGGCAATCGTCCAAGCGTCACAGGCGCCCGCGGCCTGCGAGTGCTCGGCGCGATTTACCCAGCCTGAACCGCACACAGCAAAACGCCGCGCATTAGCGCGGCGTTTGCGGTGCAACCAACCCAGCGATCAAATCGAGAACGACGAACCGCAACCACAGGTGGTGCTGGCGTTCGGGTTCTTGATGACAAAACGCGAGCCTTCCAAGCCTTCCTGGTAATCCACTTCGGCTCCTGCCAGGTACTGGAAGCTCATCGGGTCGACCACCAGGGCCACCCCTTCACGCTCGACGATGGTGTCGTCTTCAGCGACATCTTCATCAAAAGTAAAACCATATTGAAAACCCGAGCAACCGCCCCCGGTCACGAACACTCGCAACTTCAGGCGATCATTGCCTTCTTCATCGACCAGGGTCTTCACCTTGTGCGCTGCACCCTCAGTGAACTGCAATGCCACAGGGGTGAAGGATTCGACGCTCATGCTGACTATCTCCCGGCGCTATGCCGCCATAATGCGTGATGACGCGCATTATCCGCTTCTCCGAGAAAATCGGTCAACAATTGTGCGGCTTTCGTCTGGGTGCCGAGCAGAAACAACAAGGCCCGCACAAGGCGGGCCCGCTATCAGCAACACTACTTATGGCAGCAAGCCGGCATGCGACAGTCCCATGCGCTCATCCAGCCCGAAGAGGATGTTGAGGTTCTGTACGGCCTGGCCCGACGCACCTTTGACCAGGTTGTCGATGACTGACAGCACGACAACAAGGTCACCTCCCTGCGGCCGGTGCACGGCAATACGGCAGACGTTTGCACCGCGCACGCTACGGGTTTCCGGGTGGCTGCCGGCGGGCATCACGTCGACGAACGGTTCATCGGCATAGCGTTTTTCGAACAGCGCCTGCAGATCGACCGAGGTGTCGGCAACCGTTGCGTACAGGGTGGAATGAATGCCACGGATCATCGGCGTCAGGTGCGGAACGAAGGTCAGGCCGACGTCGCTCCCTGCCGCCCGGCGCAGGCCCTGGGTAATCTCTGGCAGGTGGCGGTGACCTTTGACCGCGTAGGCTTTCATGCTTTCACCGGCCTCACAGAACAGCGAACCCACCGCCGCGCCACGACCAGCACCACTCACGCCCGACTTGCAGTCGGCGATCAAGCGCGAGGCGTCAGCGATACCGGCTTCCAGCAATGGCAGGAAACCCAGCTGTGTAGCGGTAGGGTAGCAACCCGGTACGGCAATCAGGCGCGCCTGGCGAATCTGCTCGCGGTTGACTTCTGGCAGGCCATAGACCGCATCTTTGAGCAGTTCCGGTGCGCCATGGGGCTGGCCATACCATTTGGCCCACTCAACGGCATCCTGCAGACGGAAGTCAGCAGACAGGTCGATGACCTTGGTGCCTGCCGCCAACAGTTCGCCCGCCAGGGCATGGGCAACACCGTGAGGGGTGGCGAAGAACACCACATCACAGGCCGCCAGGGTTTTCACGTCCGGCACGCTGAACGCCAGGCCGTCGTAATGGCCACGCAGGTTCGGGTACATGTCGGCAACCGCCAGGCCGGCTTCGGAACGCGAAGTGATTACCGCCACCTCAGCCTGTGGATGCTGTGCCAACAGACGCAGCAACTCGACCCCGGTATAACCCGTGCCGCCAACGATACCGACCTTGACCATAACGCGTGCCCCTTATCAACGAACCTACAGGAAAGCCCACGATAATAGGGGGCCTGAAACACGCCCACAACTGTTGAGATGGCCCGCCAGGCGCCTAGCCTCTACTATCTGACGACCGTGAACCCTGAAGGAACTCAACTCCATGCTTTTTCTCTGGATCAAAGCGCTGCATATCGTCAGCGTGGTCTGCTGGTTTGCCGGGCTGTTCTACCTGCCCCGCCTGTTTGTCTACCACGCGCAAAGCCAGGACAGCACCAGCCAGGAACGCTTCGTGACCATGGAGCGCAAGCTGTATCGCGGCATCATGCTGCCTTCGATGATCGCCACGCTGGTCTTCGGTATCTGGTTGATGAGCCTGACCCCGAGCTTTCTCAGCCAGGGCTGGATGCACGCCAAGCTCACGCTGGTGATCCTGCTGATCGGTTATCACCACATGTGCGGCGCCCAGCTCAAGCGCTTCGCCCGCGGCGAAAACACCCGAAGCCACGTGTTCTACCGCTGGTTCAATGAAGTACCGGTGCTGATCCTGCTGGCTGTGGTAATTCTGGTGGTGGTCAAACCGTTCTAACCTAAACCCTTACTCAGCCTCGGGATACCTGCCATGTCATTGCCTGCCCTGCTCGAACAACGCTTGCGTCTGCCGGTGGTTGCGGCACCCATGTTTCTGATCTCCAACCCGCAACTGGTGCTGGCCTGTTGCGCCAACGGGATCGTCGGCAGTTTCCCGGCGCTGAACCAGCGTGACAGTAGCGGCTTCAAGGCCTGGCTCGAGGAAATCGAGGCAGGTCTGGCCGCCCCGGACAAACCTGCGCCCTACGCGGTCAACCTGATCGTGCACCAGAGTAATCCGCGCCTGCACGCAGACCTGGCACTGTGCGTCGAACACAAGGTGCCGATTGTCATCACCAGTCTCGGTGCCGTGAAGGAACTGGTCGATGCCGTGCACAGCTATGGCGGTCTGGTGTTTCATGACGTAACGACCCGGCGCCACGCCGAGAAAGCCGCTGAAGCCGGGGTCGATGGACTGATCGCTGTCGCCGCCGGTGCCGGTGGCCACGCGGGCACCTGGAGCCCGTTCGCGCTGATTGCCGAGATCCGCCAGTTCTTCGACAAGACGTTACTGCTGGCCGGCTGCATCAACCGCGGCCATGAAATTCTCGCCGCGCAGCTACTCGGCGCAGACCTGGCGTACCTGGGCACCCGCTTTATCGCCACTCACGAAAGCCAGGCCCCAGGCCCCTACAAAGAAATGATGCTAGCGGCCAAGGCAGCCGATATCATCCACACCGCTGCGGTTTCCGGGGTGCCTGCCAGCTTCATGCGCCAGAGCCTGGAAAACGCCGGTTTCGACATGGCCGCCCTGCGCAGCCACACCGAAACCAAACTCAAACCCATTAGTGATGAGGCCAAGGCCTGGAAGACCGTATGGTCGGCAGGGCAAGGCGTCGGCGCCATCGACAAACTGTGCGCTGTCGAGCAACTGATCGCCAGCCTGGATGCCGAGTACCGCCAGGCACAGGCCTCGGCCACAGCCCTGAGTCGTCACTGGCCGGGCTGAGCCACGATGCACCACGGCAAAGGAAGCCCGCATGAACAACAGCTTGATCGCCACCACCTCAACCAAACCGCAGTTCATGAGCACCAAGGGGCGGATCGGCCGGGTTCGCCTGCTGGCCTGGAGTTTCGCGCTGGCGGTGGCAACGATCAGTGGCCTGGTCGTCCTGGCCTGGGTGGCCAGCGCGGTGTCGTCAGATCTGGTCGGTTTTCTGGTGATTGCCGGTTTGCTCATCGCCCGAATTCTCAGCATGTTGCTGATTGTCCAGCGCCTGCACGACCTGAACTGGAGCGGCTGGTTTTGCTGGCTGGCATTGATGCCTTGGGTCGGCGACTTCTTTGTCCTGGTACTGGTGCTGCTGCCAGGCAATCAAGCGAGCAACCGCTTCGGCCCGGTGCCACCGCTCGACAGTTCAGTAGAACGGGGCCTGGCCTGCCTGTGGCCAGTACTAATCCTGGGTTTTATCGGCATCGCTGCCACCAAGGGCGGATTCTAGCGCCAGCCAGCAGCACGCCCGACGCCGTACCTGTAAACTGGGCGCTTTGGCCTCCCTTCCAGACTGGAGAACTGCATGACCCGTTACGCCATGATCACCGGTGCCTCCAGCGGCCTGGGCCTGGCACTGGCCGAGGCGCTGGCACGTCGGGGACGCAATCTGATCCTGGTGGCCCGCCAGCGTGACCCACTGGAAAGCATCGCCATCGAGCTGACCCAGCGTTTTGGCGTCGAAGTGCTGTTTCGCGCCTGCGATCTGGGCGAACCACTGCGACTGTCCGGTTTCCTGCTGGAACTTGAAGAAAGCGAGCGCCACATCGACCTGCTGGTCAACTGCGCCGGCATTCGCTCCTACGGGCCGTTCCTGGCCCAGGAATGGGGCGACGAGCAGGACCTGATCGAAGTGAACATTCTCGCCCTGACCCGACTTTGCCATGCGCTAGGCAATGCCATGGCCGTCCAGGGTGGCGGGCAGATCCTCAATGTCGCATCCCTCTCAGCCTTTGCTCCAGGGCCATGGATGAGCAGCTATGCGGCGAGCAAGGCGTATGTATTGCACTTCTCCGAAGGTTTGCGTGAAGAACTCAAACGCACCGGCATCAAGGTTTCGGTGCTCTGCCCAGGCCCGGTCCGCTCGCCGTTGCGGCGCATCCCGCGCCTGGAAAAGGGCAAGCGCTGCCTGAGTCCCGAGGAAGTCGCCCTGTACACCGTGCGCGCCCTGGACAAGAACCGTGCGCTGATCATTCCCGGTCGGCGCAACCGCTGGCTGGCATTCAGCCCACGCCTGCTGTCGCGCTGGATGACCCGCAAGCTGGCGGGCGCCATCAATCAAGCCTATTGCCCACGCTGAACGCGCGGGGCTGGGCGTCGATACCCAGCCTGAGTACACTCAGGCCCGATCCCTCACATGGAGCAACCGTAGTGGAAACTCTGTTCACCAAGATCATCAACCGGGAAATCCCGGCCAAGATCATCTACGAGGACGACCAGGTTCTGGCCTTCCACGATATCGCCCCACAGGCGCCGGTGCATTTTCTGGTCATCCCGAAAAAGCCTATCCGCACACTCAATGATCTGACCGAAGACGACAAGGGCCTGGCTGGACACATCCTGTTCACTGCCCAGCGGCTGGCCAAGGAACTGGGCTGTGAAGACGGTTTCCGCGTAGTCATGAACTGCAATGAACTGGGCGGCCAAACGGTCTACCACATCCATATGCACGTACTGGGTCAGCGTCAGATGCACTGGCCGCCGGGCTGATCCAGGGCAAGCCCGATCACCTCGATTGCGGTAAACTGTCGGGCACATTCTTGCGGAGGTGCCCGATGGCTACCGAACGTCACTATTCGCCGCTCGACCGCTTGTTGCTGCAGGCCGATACCGCCATGCGCACCTTGCTGCCCTTCAGCGGCCAACCATCCCGCCCGTCACCGGCCATCATCCAGCCGGATGTCACCCTGGACGATACCCAGACCCGCCACGTGGCCGGCCTCATGCGTATCAACCATACCGGTGAAGTCTGCGCGCAGGCGCTGTATCAGGGTCAGGCCCTGACCGCCAAGCTGCCACAAGTGCGCAAGGCCATGGAGCACGCGGCCGAAGAAGAGATTGATCACCTGGCCTGGTGCGAACAGCGTATCCGTCAGCTCGGTAGTCACCCAAGCGTACTCAATCCACTGTTCTACGGCATGTCGTTTGGCATCGGCGCACTGGCCGGTCTGGTCAGCGACAAGGTCAGCCTGGGTTTTGTTGCCGCCACCGAGCATCAGGTGTGCAAGCACCTGGACGAGCACCTGGAGCAGATTCCGAGCGAAGATGAAAAATCCCGGGCTATCCTTGAACAGATGCGCGTCGACGAAGAACAGCACGCCGAATCAGCCCTGGAGGCTGGCGGCTTCCGCTTCCCTGCCCCCGTGCGTTTTGGCATGAGCCTGATGGCCAAGGTCATGACCAAAAGTACCTACCGTATCTAGGACATGCCATGGCGGAACGCTTCGATGCCAAGGACCTGGCCCGCGCAGTGAGCGCAGGCGTTCTGAACCCGGGCCAGGACCAGGCCCTGCTTGAGTTTCTCAAGCACCAACCGAGCACGCAGGCTAGCTTCCAGCTGGCTCATGTGGCGTTCTACCTCGGCGCACTGCTGATCATGGCCGCCATGGGCTGGCTGCTCAACGAGGCCTGGATGCGTATCGGCGACAGTGCTTTGCTGCTGATCGCCGTGGCCTACATTGCCGTTCTGACTCTGGGTGGGTTATTCATGCAACGCCGCGGGCAGATCATCCCTGCCGGTGTGCTCGGCGCAGTTGCAGTCAGTATTGTGCCTCTGGCGGTGTTCGCAGTGGAGCGGCTCACCGGTTTCTGGCCGCTTGACGACACCCAGACCGGTTACCACAACTACTACACCTATGTGCAAGGTGGCTGGCTGCTGATGGAAGCGGCAACGGTTGTCGCCGGTTTGCTGATGCTGCGGGTGATCCCCTTCCCTTTTATCGTCATGCCGATCGCCCTGGCCCTGTGGTTCATGTCCATGGACCTGAGCGAATGGTTCTACGGTCATACCTTCAACTGGGAACAGCGCCTTGCCGTGTCGTTGTGGTTCGGCCTGGTAGTGCTGGCTGTATTCCTGGTGATCGATGGCCGCACCCGCCAGGACTTTGCCTTCTGGGGATACCTTGCCGGTCTTCTGGCCTTCTGGCTGGGGTTGAGCCTGATGGAAAGCGACAGCCAGCTGGGCAAAGCCTTTTACTGCCTGATCAACCTCGGCCTGATGGGCTTGGCGGTATTGCTTCGCAGACCGATGTTCATGGTCTTTGGCGCCATGGGCGTGGCAGCATACCTGGGCTACCTGTCGTACGAAGTCTTTGAAGACTCCCTGCTGTTCCCGCTGATACTGAGCCTGATCGGCCTGGGCGTTATTGCGCTCGGGCTGCTTTATCAGAGACACCGTGAAGATCTGAGTCGACGCTTGCGCGCGCTACTACCCAAGGGGCTGGAGCAACTGCTGCCTGGGCTGCGCCGTTGATTCATTGATCGCGGGGCAAGCCCGCTCCCACAGTAGGAGCGGGCTTGCCCCGCGATGACATAAATCAGCCGAGTTCGACAATCTCGTAGCTATGGGTGATCTCAACACCGGCACGACCCAGCATGATCGACGCCGAGCAATATTTTTCTGCCGACAGCTCTACGGCGCGCTTCACTTGAGCGTCCTTGAGCCCGCGGCCTTTGACCACGAAATTCAGGTGGATCTTGGTAAACACCTTGGGATCTTCGCTGGCGCGTTCGGCTTCAAGGAAGGCTTCGCAGCTTTCCACCGCCTGACGGGATTTTTTCAGGATGCTGACCACATCGAAGTTGCTGCAGCCACCCAGGCCCAGCAAGAGCATTTCCATCGGCCGTACACCCAGGTTACGCCCGCCTGCCTCGGGTGGGCCGTCCATGACCACGACATGGCCACTGCCCGATTCGCCGAGAAACATGGCTTCACCTGCCCACTGGATACGCGCCTTCATCATCCGGACTCCCTTGCTTAAAAAGGCTGCCAGCTTAGACCCTGAAGCGCCCGCGGAAAAGCTCAAGCGTGCGAGTATATCTGCCGATATAACAACAAGTGTCTGATAAGCTGACGCCAAATCACTGGCGCGCGTCGCCAGACTACCTATAAAAGTGTACAAGCGTTGCCTCTTTCCGGGATTCAGCCATGGTTGCCTCAGCCCTTCCAGCCAAGATCAAGAACATCGACAAGCTACTCGCCCATTGCCAACGGCGGCGCTTTGCGGCCAAGAGCAATATCATCTGCGCCGGTGATAAAGCCGATAGCCTGTCATTTATCGTCAAAGGCTCAGTGACGATCCTGATCGAGGATGACGATGGCCATGAGATGATCATTGCCTACCTCAACAGCGGTGATTTCTTTGGCGAGCTGGGCCTGTTCGAACCTGCCGGCCAGGAACATCAGCGCAGTGCCTGGGTACGGGCAAAGAGCGAATGTGAAGTAGCGGAAATCAGCTATGAGAAATTCCGCGAACTGGCTCGTCAGGACCCCGACATTCTCTATGCATTGGGCAGCCAGATGGCCCAGCGACTGCGCAACACCACGCGCAAAGTCGGTGACCTGGCGTTTTTCGATGTCACCGGACGCGTTGCCCGCTGCTTGCTGGAGCTGTGCAAACAACCCGATGCGATGACCCACCCCGACGGCATGCAGATCAAGATCACCCGTCAGGAGATCGGTCGTATCGTCGGTTGTTCACGGGAGATGGTCGGCCGCGTCCTCAAGGATCTTGAGGAACGCAGCCTGGTACACGTCAAGGGCAAGACCATGGTGGTCTTCGGCACCCGCTAGTCGCGGGCGATGCCTTCGATCACTTCAGCGTAAGCCTGGCCGAGGCGCTCGAGCAAAGGCGCCTCGGGCACCACCTCGTGCAGGGCGATATGGCTGTCGGCCAGGCAACGCTGCTCCAGCTCGCAACATTCGTTGAAGCGGTTGACCGCAGCCACCATCGACTCGCGCTCGTTATCCAACAACAATGCGCCGTGCACCAGCACCACTGGACGCTTGCCGCCCAGCCCCTGGCGCCAGCGCTGGGCCGTGCCTACCAGTTTGCGGCCATTGAGATTGACGTTGTAGCGACCGTCACAGAACGCCCCTTCGATTTCGCCTACCGAGGCCAGTCCGCCCCATTCACGCAACACATCGCACAAAGGCAGGCACAGGCGTTCGTAGGCATTTTCGATTCGGCCGTGGTCGCCTTCACTGCGAGGGGCCACATAGATCAGCGCGATATTGATCACCGCGGGCGATTGCGGCACCGGCTCGCCACCTGTTTCGCGCAACAACACCGGCCATCCGGCAACCGCCAGCTCGGCACAGGCCGCCTCGAAGCCTTCAAGACGACTCATGCGCCGCGGCATGACCAGGGCATGATCGGTCGGGCGCCAGAACAACAGGCCATAGTCCTTTTCGCCCTTGCACACTGCTGCCAGCAGATCCTGCTCGGCATGCAGCCCGGCCTCGACAGTCACATCCACTAATTGATCAGTCATCGCAATAACCTTGTAGATACAAAAAAGCCGGCAATGCCGGCTTCAGAGTCGAATCAGTCCAGTCCGTGCACCGGATTCTGCACGGCGCGCTCAGGGAAGAACAGACGCTGCAACTCCAGCCCCGGATGCTCGGCGCGCATGAAAGCTTCACCGACCAGGAACGAGTAGACCTCGTTGATTTCCATCAGCTCGACATCCGCGCGATTGAGAATACCGCTCTCGGTAATCGCCAGACGGTCGCGAGGAATCCGCGGCAGCAGGTCGAGGGTGGTTTCCAGGCTGACCTCAAAGGTATGCAGGTTGCGGTTGTTGACGCCGACCAGCGGGGTGTCGAGGGTTTTCAGCGCGCGCTCCAGCTCATCGCCGTCGTGTACCTCAACCAGCACATCGAGACCGACGCTTTTCGCGGTGGCAGCCAGCTCGGCCATCTTCACATCATCCAGCGCCGAAACGATCAACAGCACACAGTCGGCGCCCAGGGCACGGGCTTCGACGATCTGGTACGGATCGATCATGAAGTCCTTGCGGATCACCGGCAGCTTGCACGCCGCACGGGCTTGCTGCAGGTAGGCATCGGCCCCCTGGAAATAGTCGACGTCAGTGAGCACCGACAGACAGGTCGCACCACCTTTTTCGTAGCTGACGGCGATTTCGGCCGGCACGAAATTTTCGCGGATCACACCCTTGCTCGGCGAAGCCTTCTTGATCTCGGCGATGACTGCAGGCTGTTTACGCTTGGCCTGTTCGATCAGCGCCTTGGCAAAACCGCGTGGTGCATCGGCGGCGGCAGCCAGGCGCTCAAGCTCGGCGAGGCTGACCCGGGCGCTGCGCTCGGCAACTTCCTGAACCTTGCGCGCGAGAATGTTTTCCAGAACCGTCGGTACACTCATCCTTCATTCTCCAGCTTGAATACGGCGGTGAAAGCGCCCAGCTCTTCGAGTTTTTCCCGGGCAAGGCCGGTGTGCAGTGCGTCGTGGGCAAGCTCGACGCCTTGCTTGAGGGTCATGGCGTGATCGGCGGCGTACAGCGCGGCACCGGCATTGAGCACGATCATTTCCGCAGCCTTTTGGCCATTCTCGGTCTTGCGCCGCCCCAATGCATCGCGGATCAATTCCAGCGACTTTTCCGGGCTCTCGACCGCCAGGCCATGCAGGCTCTGGCTCTTCATGCCGAGATCTTCGGGCTCGACCCAGTACTCGGTAATCTGGTCATTCTTGAGCTCAGCAACGAAAGTCGGCGCGGCCAGGCTGAATTCGTCCAGACCATCCTTGGAGTGCACCACCAGCACATGCTTGCTGCCCAGCCGCTGCAGCACTTCGGCCAACGGACGGCACAGGGCCTGGGTGAACACACCGACCACCTGGTGCTTCACACCGGCCGGATTCGTAAGCGGGCCAAGCATGTTGAACAAGGTGCGCAAGCCCAGATCACGACGTGGGCCGGCGGCATGTTTCATCGCCTTGTGGTGGGTCTGGGCAAACATGAAGCCGATGCCGACGCTGTCGATGCAACGGGCAACCTGCACGGGCGTCAGGTTCAGGTAGATGCCGGCAGCTTCGAGCAGGTCGGCGCTGCCGCTTTTGCCCGAAACGGCACGGTTACCATGCTTGGCCACGGTGCAACCGGCGGCGGCTACAACGAAGGCCGAAGCGGTGGAGACGTTGAAGATGTTTGCGCCATCTCCACCGGTGCCGACCACATCGACCACTTGATCCAGGGTATTGAGTTCGACCTTGTCGGCCAGCTCGCGCATCGCCGACACCGCGCCGACGATTTCGTCGATGCTTTCGCTCTTCATGCGCATGCCCATCATGAAGGCACCGATCTGCGCTTCACTGCACTGGCCGGTCATGATCTCGCGCATCACATCGCGCATTTCTTCAGTGCTCAGGTCCAGGTGGCCGACGATGCGGCTGAGCGCGCTCTTGATATCCATGATCGATCCTTAGCGGCGGCCGCCGGTCTGTTTGAGGAAGTTGGCGAACAGCTCGTGGCCCTGCTCGGTGAGGATCGACTCGGGGTGGAACTGCACCCCTTCTATATTCAGGGTCTTGTGCCGCAGGCCCATGATCTCGTCCACCGAACCGTCTTCAAGGGCAGTCCAGGCCGTTACTTCGAGGCACTCGGGCAGGGTTTCACGCTTGACCACCAGCGAGTGGTAGCGGGTCACGGTCAGCGGGTTGTTCAGGCCGTTAAATACGCCCAGGTCCTTGTGGATAACCGGGCTGGTCTTGCCATGCATGACCTGGCGGGCCCGCACAACATCGCCGCCAAAGGCCTGGCCAATGGACTGGTGGCCCAGGCAGACGCCGAGAATCGGCAGCTTGCCGGCAAAGTGCAGAATCGCCTCGATGGAAACACCGGCCTCGGTCGGAGTGCACGGACCGGGGGAAACCACAATGCGTTCGGGGTTCAGGGCTTCGATCTGGGCGATGGTCAGTTCGTCGTTGCGAATGACTTTGACCTCTGCACCCAGCTCGCCGAGGTACTGCACGACGTTGTAGGTGAAGGAGTCGTAATTGTCGATCATCAGTAACATCTGGGTTCAACCTCTTGCATCTACTGACTTTAATGACATGCCTTGCGCGCGAGTGACATACGCGGCCCGCTCTGTGTGCGACGGTAATTTCCGAATGCAGTGACAGTGACAGCGGTGTGAAAAAGGCAAAGCGATACTGGGCCGGAAAAACCGGCAGGAGATAAAGTCAGGCGCGCCAACGCCAACGGGCGTGGGCCTTGATAACGCGCATCAAGAGTTTGCTGACGATCAACACGGGGTAGGTCTCGTTCATACGTTCCCGCACAGTAGCTTACCGCAGCGGCGCACGCAATATGGCTGGAAGCATGGGGAAACGAATGACCGGGTAAACAATACCCCCTGATTTGCTAAGGTCGCTCGGGCGGATTCTATAAAAACAATGAAAAGGGACCTCTTCGATGCAAAAACCTCCATTTTTCCGCTCATTACTCGGCACGTTACTGCTAGCCAGCAGCCAGGCATTTGCCGCGCCTTCACCCTATTCGACGCTGATCGTTTTTGGTGACAGCCTCAGTGATGCCGGGCAATTCCCGGACCCCAGCGACCCAAGCGGCAGCGGCCTGCGCTTCACCAACCGCGACGCAAATGGCCAGTACGCTGCGGTATCGCCCATGCTGCTAGGGGCACAACTGGGTATCGCGCCGAGCGAACTGGGCGCCTCCACCTCCCCGGTGAATACCGCCCTGGGTCGCCCCGATGGCAACAACTGGGCGGTGGGCGGCTACCGTACCGACCAGATCTACGAGTCCATCACCGGTAGCTCATTGACCGTCATCCCCCCGGGTAACCCCGGAGCCGGCACCGTTTTGCGTGAGCGTCCCGGTTATCTTGCCGGGGGCCTGCGAGCCGACCCGAACGCGCTCTACTATCTGACCGGTGGCGGTAACGACTTCCTTCAGGGGCTGGTCACCTCCCCGGCTGGCGCCGTAGCCGCAGCTGATCGCCTGGCCGCCAGCGCCCACGCGCTGCAACAGGGGGGAGCGCGCTACATCATGGTCTGGCTGCTGCCCGACCTGGGTCTGACGCCAGCATTCAGCGGTACTGCACAGCAGGGGCCACTGTCGCAGTTGAGCAGTGTCTTCAATCAGGAGCTGGTGCGGCAACTGGGGCAGATCGATGCGCAGATTATTCCGCTGAACGTGCCCCTGCTGCTTCAGGAAAGCGTCAACGCGCCACAACAGTTCGGCCTTGCCGTCGGCCAGAATCTGGTCGGCACCTGTTACAGCGGCAATGGTTGCCTGGAAAACCCGCTGTACGGAATCAACAGCGCCACGCCTGATCCAGACAAGCTGCTGTTCAACGACTCGGTCCACCCCACCAGCGCCGGACAGAAGCTGATTGCCGACTACGGTTACTCGCTGCTTGCCGCCCCCTGGGAACTGACGCTACTGCCGGAAATGGCTCACGCCAGCCTGCGTGCGCATCAGGACGAACTGCGCAACCAATGGCAGAGCGACTGGCAAGGCGTCGGCCAGTGGCAAGCCATCGTTGCCGCCAGCGGACAGAAGCTGGATATCGATGGCCAGCGCAGTTCGGCCAGCGCCGATGGCCATGGCTACAACCTGACCCTGGGTGGCAGTTACCGCCTCGACGAGGCCTGGCGCATCGGTCTGGCCGTCGGTATCGATCAGCAGAAGCTCGAAGCCGGTGCCCACGACTCCGAGTACAAGCTCGACAGTTATCTGACCAGCGCATTCGCCCAGTTCCAGCGCAACCAGTGGTGGGCCGATGCCGCATTGAGCGTGGGGCACCTGGACTATGGTGACCTGAAGCGTACATTCGCCCTGGGGATCAACGAGCGCAGCGAAAAAGGTGATACCGACGGCGAAGTCTGGGCCTTTGCCGCGCGCCTGGGCTATGACCTGGCTCAGGCAGACAGCGACTGGCACCTGTCACCCTTTATCAGTGCCGACTATGCCCGCGTGAAAGTCGATGGTTACTCGGAGAAAGGCGCCCGTGCTACGGCATTGAGTTTTGATGATCAGGAACGTGAATCACGCCGACTGGGCCTCGGCCTGCTGGGCAAATACCGGATTGCACCGGCCACCCAGCTGTTTGCCGAAATCGCCCATGAGCATGAGTTCGAGGATGATCAACAGGACCTGAGCCTGCACCTGAACAGCCTGCCGGGCAACGACTTCACCCTCACCGGCTACACCCCGCAGAGCAATATGAATCGCGCCAGCCTGGGTGTGGCTCATCAGTTGGCACCGCAACTGGCACTGCGCGCCGGATACAACTGGCGCAAGAGTGACGAACTGACCCAGCAAGGGATCAACCTGGCCCTGAGTCTGGACTTCTGACGGCATAAAAAAACGGCGCTCATCTGGAGCGCCGTTTTTTCAACTTCAGCTGCGCGGCGTTTGTTCCGCCAGCGCTACCGCGCGGAACATCGCCCGGCGTTTGTTGATGGTCTCTTCCCACTCCAGCGCCGGCACCGAGTCGGCAACGATACCGCCACCGGCCTGGACATGCAGCTCACCATCCTTGATGACCGCTGTGCGGATCGCGATGGCGGTGTCCATGTTGCCGTTCCAGGCAAAGTAGCCGACCGCGCCACCGTAGACACCGCGCTTGACCGGCTCAAGCTCATCGATGATTTCCATCGCGCGGATCTTCGGCGCCCCGGACAAGGTCCCGGCGGGCAGAATGGCGCGCAACGCATCCATCGCGCTGAGGCCTTCTTTCAGTTCACCGGTGACATTGGAAACGATGTGCATGACGTTGGAGTAACGTTCGATCACCATCTTCTCGGTAACCTTGACCGTACCGGTTGCCGACACCCGGCCGGCGTCGTTGCGGCCCAGGTCGATAAGCATCAGGTGCTCGGCGATTTCCTTGTCGTCCGACAGCAGATCCTCTTCCAGCGCACGATCAGCCTCTTCGGTGGCGCCACGTGGGCGGGTACCGGCAATCGGGCGCACGGTGACCAGATTGTCTTCGACCCGAACCAGCACTTCCGGCGAGCTGCCCACTACGTGGAAGTCACCGAAGTTGAAGAAATACATGTACGGCGTCGGGTTGAAGCAACGCAGCGCCCGGTACAGGTCGATAGGCGCTGCCTTGAAGTCGATCGACATACGCTGCGACGGCACAACCTGCATGCAGTCGCCGGCCAGGATGTATTCCTTGATGGTATCGACCGCACGCTCGTAGTCACTCTGGGTGAAGCTGGAACGGAAGGTCGGCTCGGCGGCTTGCGGGCCACCCAGCTCCAGGCCGCGACGCGGGGTAATTGGCTGGCGCAGCTGTTCAAGCAAGCCTTCCAGACGTGCCAGGCCGTTTTCGTAGGCCTGTTCCTGGGCCGGATCGACCAGCACGATGGCGTGCATCTTGCCCGCCAGATTGTCGAACACCACCACGGCGTCGGACACCATCAGCAGAATATCCGGCACGCCCAGCGGATCCGGATTCGGGCATTTGCCCAGACGCTTCTCGACATAGCGCACGCAGTCATAACCGAAGTAGCCCACCAGGCCACCATTGAAGCGCGGCAGACCGGCAATGGTCGGGACGTTGTAGCGCTCTTTGAAGGACTCGACGAAAGCCAGCGGATCTTCCACGTCGTGACGTTCGATTTCGTCGCCGTCATGGGTGATGCGTACCTGATGGTCATGCACGCGCAGCACAGTGCGGCACGGCAGACCAATGATCGAGTAACGCCCCCATTTCTCACCGCCCTGCACAGATTCAAGCAGGTAGGAGTTGGATTGATCGGCCAGTTTCAGGTAGATCGACAACGGCGTGTCGAAGTCGGCCAGCGTCTCGCAGGCCAGGGGAATACGGTTGTAGCCGGCAGCGGCCAGGCGCAGGAATTCTTCGCGGGTCATGATAGCCTCGTGGCAAACAGCAAATGGGTCAAACAGGCAAACGGGCCGGCAACGGCCGGCAGCGAACAGTCAGGCGCGCCAACGCCAACGGGCCAGGGCCTTGATGACTTTCATCCAGAGTTTGCCGGTAACCGCCACGATGGAATCTCGATCTTTGGGGGAATGAACGTCAGCCAACGTTATCCCAGTGGCCGCATCTAAGCAACCGGGCAACAGCGCACGCAGGTCATCGATGACCAGGCACGGCTCTTCTTCGCTGATCGGCCGTCCGTGATTGTAGCCATAGCTCAAGCCCACGCACTTGACCCCGGCTGCTTTGGCCGCCAGCACGTCGCTGCGCGAATCGCCAACGAACAAGGCGGCTTCAGCCGAGACGTTGGCCATTTTCATGACGAACAGCAATGCTGCCGGATCGGGCTTCTTCTGCGGCAGCGTGTCGCCACCGATGATCCAGCGAAAATAACGACCGATTTTCATCTGGTCGAGCAACGGCGCGACAAAGCGCTCCGGCTTGTTGGTGATCAGGGCCATTTCCACGCCCTGTTTGTGCAACCACTTGAGCGTGTCGCGCACGCCGGGGTACACCACGGTTAGCTGGTGGTTGTCGGCATAGGCCTGCAGGAACAACTCCAGGCCTTTTTCTGCCTCGTCTTCATCGACGTCGGCATGATCCAGACCACCGGCCAGGGCCCGGCGCACCAGCACCGGGGCACCATTACCGACCCAGTGGCGTACCGCCTCCAGGCCAGCGGGCTTGCGCCCCATTTCGAGCAGCATGTTATCCACCGCCGCTGCCAGGTCCGGTACCGAATCGATCAGGGTACCGTCCAGATCAAACATCACCAGTTTGGGCAGTGCGCCGGGGAACAGCTGCTCGAAGCCGCTCATGGGCGCGCCAGGGCCAGTTCGGCATGCATCTTGGCAATGACCTCCTGGTAGTTCGGGGTATTGAAGATCGCCGAACCGGCGACGAAGGTATCGGCACCGGCGGCAGCGATCTCACGAATGTTGTTCACATTCACCCCACCGTCGATTTCCAGACGGATATCGCGGCCGCTGGCATCAATCAGCGCACGGGCTTCGCGCAGCTTGTCGAGGGTGCCGGGAATGAATTTCTGACCGCCAAAACCTGGGTTGACGCTCATCAACAGGATCATGTCGACCTTGTCCATCACGTACTTGAGGGTGTCGAGCGGGGTTGCCGGGTTGAACACCAGGCCGGCCTTGCAACCACCGTCACGAATCAACTGTAGTGAACGATCGATGTGCAGGGTGGCTTCCGGATGGAAGGTAATGTAGCTGGCGCCCGCTTCGATGAAGTCGCCGATGATGCGGTCGACCGGGCTGACCATCAGGTGCACGTCGATCGGCGCGGTGATGCCGTACTTGCGCAGTGCGGTGCAGACCATAGGGCCGATGGTCAGGTTCGGTACGTAGTGGTTGTCCATTACGTCGAAGTGAACGATGTCGGCACCAGCGGCCAGTACATTGTCGACCTCCTCGCCCAGGCGAGCGAAGTCGGCAGAAAGAATCGAGGGGGCAATTGCGTAGGGCTGCATGGCGCACCTGTAGGGCAGAATCACAGTGGCGCGCATTGTACCTCAGGCGAATGGCCATGGGCTGACCGGTATCAAAGCGGTCGTCGGAAGTCGATCGCGGGGCAAGCCCGCTCCCACTGGGACTCGGTAGGAGCGGGCTTGCCCCGCGATAAATTCAACCCGGTTGCTGAGTCCGCAGTTTTTCACTACGCCCACGTAGCCATTCCAAGGTCAGCAACAAGAGGACCGAGAACGCAATCAGCAAGGTCGCCGCCGCGGCGATGGTCGGGCTGAGGTTCTCGCGGATACCGCTGAACATCTGCCGTGGCAGGGTCGCCTGCTCGGGGCCGGCGAGGAACAGGGTCACCACCACTTCGTCGAACGAGGTGGCAAAGGCAAACAGGGCGCCGGAGATCACCCCGGGGGCAATCAGTGGCAAGGTCACCCGACGGAAGGCCGTCAGCGGCGAAGCCCCCAGGCTGGCAGCCGCACGCACTAGGTTGTAGTTGAAGCCCTGCAGGGTCGCCGACACAGTGATGATGACGAACGGCACACCCAGCACCGCATGCACCAGAATCAGCGAAATGAAGCTGTTACCCATGCCCAGCGGCGCGAAGAACAGGTAGCTGGCGACACCGATGATCACCACCGGCACCACCATCGGCGAAATCACCAGAGCCATGATCAGTGGCTTGCCGGGGAAGTCACCGCGGGTCAGGCCGATCGACGCCAGGGTGCCAAAGACCATGGCCAGCGCGGTCGCCGCCGGGGCGACGATGATGCTGTTCTTCAACGCCCGCATCCACTCGGCCGAGGCAAAGAAGTCGTGGTACCACTGCAACGAAAAGCCTTGCAGCGGATAGACCAGGAAGCTGCCGGAGTTGAACGACAACGGAATGATCACCAGTACCGGTAACACCAGGAACAACAGGATCAGCCCGCAGAGGATGCGCAAACTGTAGAACCAGACCCGCTCAACGGGCGACATGTAAGGGCTCAGCATGACAACGCTCCTCAGCTCAGACGCAGGCGGCTGGCGCCGACCAGCCAGCTATAGATCAGGTACAGAATGACAGTAGCGAGCAGCAGCAGACCGCCCAACGCAGTAGCCATGCCCCAGTTGATGCTGGTGTTGGTATAGAACGCCACGAAGTAGCTGACCATCTGGTCGTTCGGGCTGCCGAGCAGCGCCGGGGTGATGTAGTAGCCGATGGCCAGGATGAACACCAGCAGACAGCCCGCGCCTACACCTGCGTAGGTCTGCGGGAAGTACACCCGCCAGAAGCTGGTGAACGGATGGCAGCCCAGGGAGATCGCCGCACGCATGTAGGTGGGTGAGATGCCCTTCATCACGCTGTAGATCGGCAGGATCATGAACGGCAGCAGAATGTGGACCATGGAGATGTACACACCGGTGCGGTTGAATACCAGCTCCAGCGGTTTGTCGATGATCCCCACGGCCATCAGCGCGCTGTTGATCAAGCCACCCGATTGCAACAGCACGATCCAGGCGGCAACCCGCACCAGGATCGAAGTCCAGAACGGCAGCAGTACCAGGATCATCAACAGGTTGCTCTGCCGGGTTGGCAGGTTGGCCAGCAAATAGGCCAGCGGATAAGCCAGCACCAGGCAGATGGCGGTGATGACAAAGCCCATCCACAGGGTACGGGTGAAGATGTCCAGGTAAATGGCCTGGTCCGGGGTAGCCTTGGCCAGCTCGCCGAGATCATCGATGCGGTGATCCAGAGCCGCCAACAGGTAGAACGGGGTGACGCTACTGGTGTTACGACGAATGGCCTGCCAGTAGGCCGGATCGCCCCAGCGCTCGTCCAGCTCTTGCAGTGCTTCTTTATAAGAAGCCGGCTCGGTCTTGAACGGCAAGGCTCGAGCGGTTTTCGCCAGCAGGCTGCGATAGCCGGCCAGCTCCATGTTCAGACGCTTGGAGGTGTCGCCGAGTGTCTGGTTCTTGCGCGCCTGGCCAAGGTCTTCGCTCAGTGCCTTGTACACCGATTCGTCCGGCAGGCCCTTGCCGTCCCACTGCGTGACCGCCGCAACGGTCTGCGGCAAGCCTGTGACAACTTCCGGGTTACCGACGCTCTTGTAGAGCAGCGCGGCAATCGGCACCAGGAAAACCAGCAGCAGGAACAGCGCCAGCGGCGCGATCAGGGCTTGCGCCTTCCAGCGGTTGACCCGCTCGGCACGCGCCAGACGCTGCTTGAGTGTGGAACCGGCGCCTTCATTCAGGGGCACTGCGATGGCCATAGCGAACTCCGAAATCTTGAGAACAGGAAGCGTCGGCGACGTGCCGACGCTCCATCAGCCGACCTTACTTGGCAGCCCAGGCGTTGAAGCGTTGCTCCAGTTGCTCGCTGTTGTCGGCCCAGAAGGCGACGTCAATCTGCACCTGGTTGGCAATGTTTTCCGGGGTGGTCGGCATGTCTTTCTTGATCTCGTCGGAGAGCAGGCTCACCGCTTTGGAGTTGGCCGGACCGTAGGCAATGTTTTCCGAGTAGATCTTCTGCTGCTCAGGCTTGACCGAATAGGCGATGAACTTCTTGGCTTCTTCGGCATTTTTCGCGCCCTTTGGAATGGCCCAGGCGTCGAAATCGTAGATGCCGCCGTTCCATACCACCTTCAGGTTGCTTTCTTTCTGTACTGCGGCGATCCGGCCGTTGTAGGCCGAGCTCATGACTACGTCACCCGAGGCCAGGTACTGTGGCGGCTGAGCGCCAGCTTCCCACCACTGGATGCTTGGCTTGAGTTCGTCGAGTTTCTTGAAGGCGCGATCCTGGCCTTCTTTGGTGCCGAGTACCTTGTAGACATCTTTAGGCGCGACACCGTCGGCCATCAGGGCGAATTCCAGTGTGTACTTGGCGCCCTTGCGCAGACCACGCTTGCCCGGGAACTGCTTGGTGTCCCAGAAATCGGCCCAGCTGGTTGGCGCGGTTTTCAGTTTGTCGGCGTTGTAAGCCATCACCGTGGACCAGACGAAGAAGCCGACGCCGCACGGTTGGATAGCACCTGGGACATAGTCGGCCTCGTCGCCGAACAGCGCCGGATCGAGTTCTTCGAACATGCCTTCGTCACACCCACGGGCCAGTTCCGGCGACTCGACCTCGACCAGGTTCCAGGACACGCTCTTGGTGTCGACCATGGCTTTGACCTTGGCCATTTCGCCGTTGTACTCGCCCGCAACGATCTTGCCGTTGCCAGCCTTTTCCCATGGCTCGTAGAACGCTTTGGTCTGGGCTGCCTTGTTGGCACCACCGAAAGAGATCACGGTCAGGTCAGCCGCCGCCATGGCCTGGCCCGCCGCAAACAGCCCCAGCGTCAGAGCGGTCAACTTCAAGTGCTTTAGCATTATTATTTTCTCCACAGTACAGGGTTGGTGAAGCAAACCTTCAATTGGCTTCCAGGATCGGATCGAGCGCGCGGGCGTGCTCCACTTCCCAGCCAAGCGGTACCACGTCGCCCACGGCCAGGGCCGGGTCGAGTTCAGCAATCGGCTGCTTCACGAAGAAATCGGCCTTGCCGCACACCTCCAGGCGCACCCGTACGTGGTCACCCAGATAGATGAATTCGGCCACCCGCCCGGAGAAGCGGTTGACGCAGCTCTCGCTGTGGCCATTGAGGCGTACGCGCTCGGGGCGGATCGACAGGGTCACCGGTTCGCCGCTCTGGCCGACATTGACCGCCAATGCCTCGACCTTCTCACCGCGGGCCAGCTGCACCAGGCAACGCTCGCCGTCCTGACTGATCAGGCGGCCATTGATGCGGTTGTTTTCACCGATGAAGTTGGCGACGAAGGTGTTCTTCGGCTCTTCATAGAGCGTGCGCGGATCGGCGATCTGCTGGATTTCGCCCTGATGGAACACGGCCACGCGATCAGACATGGTCAGAGCTTCGCCCTGGTCGTGGGTCACATACACCACGGTGACGCCCAGGCGCTGGTGCAGGTGTTTGATTTCCATCTGCATGTGTTCACGCAGCTGCTTGTCGAGCGCGCCGAGCGGTTCGTCCATCAGCACCAGCTGTGGCTCGAACACCAATGCCCGCGCCAGGGCCACCCGCTGCTGCTGGCCGCCGGACAACTGGCCGGGATAGCGCTTGGCGAACGCATCGAGCTGGACCATGTTGAGCACGCGCTTGACCCGCTCGCTGATGTCGGTCTTGCTCAGGTTGCGCACACTCAAAGGGAAGGCGAGGTTCTCCGCCACGGTCATGTGCGGGAACAGTGCGTAGTTCTGGAACACCATGCCGATGTCGCGTTTGTGCGGCGGCACGTTGTTGATCGAGCGTCCGGCCAGCTGGATTTCGCCGGCGGTCGGGGTCTCGAAGCCTGCCAGCATCATCAGGCTGGTGGTCTTGCCGGAGCCGGAAGGGCCGAGCAAGGTCAGGAATTCGCCTTTGCGAATATCCAGATTGAGGTCTTTGACGATCAACGTTTCGCCGTCATAGCTCTTCTGCACACCGCGGAAGCTGACCAGCACTTCGCCGGCTGCAGCGCTCGAATTCACCTCACTCATACCCGTACCTTCTTGTTGGATGACTGCCGTGCTGACAGCCTAGTGAAGGGGCGAGGCGGCGCAAATCGGGGGTGGAGAGAGATTGGTATCAGCGGGATGGAAGGCTTGGGGTAGGGATTGCCCTACAAGGATGGCGTTTTTGGATATGTCATCGCGGGGCAAGCCCGCTCCCACAGCCCCGCGATGTCGCAATCAGAACACTCAGAGCAACTTGTGCTCCATGGCGTACTTCACCAACTCCGCCAGCGAGTTCACATTGAGCTTCTGCATCAGGCGCGCCTTGTGGGTGCTGATGGTCTTGTTGCTCAGTGCCAGCTGCTGGGCAATGTCGTTGACGTTGGCGCCCTGGGCCAGGCGCTCGAACACCGAAAACTCGCGCTCCGACAGCAGCGAATGCAGGGGCCGGGCGTCAGTCAGGCCGACCTCGAAGACCATCCGGTCAGCCAGATCCGGATCAATATACCGACCACCGCCGGCCACCCGCCGAATGGCCGTCAGCAACAAGGCCGGATCGCTGTCCTTGGTCGCATAGCCCGCAGCACCGACCTTCAGCGCCCGCGCGGCCATCTGCGCCTCGTCATGCATCGACAGCACCAGGATCGCTGGCGGGTTGCTCAAGGCGCGGATCCGCGGAATCGCCTCAAGGCCATTGACCCCAGGCATGGAGATATCCAGCAACACCACTTCGCAGTCGGTATGCCGCAAAGTCTCCAGCAATTGCTCGCCATTACCGGCCTCCCCTGCCACCTGCATATCCTTGGCTAGGCCAATCAACTGCTTGATGCCTTCACGAACGATGGTGTGGTCTTCGGCAACCAGAACTCGAATCACAATACCGCTCCTATTTCAGGGGAATCGCCACGCTCAGGCTAGTGCCCTCGCCCGGTTCGCTCTCCAGGGTCATTTGTCCGCCCAGCATCAGTACCCGTTCCCGCATCCCGACCAGACCGAAAGATGTCGGGCGGTTTTCATCCAGCGCAAAGCCGATACCATCGTCGATAACCGTCAAACGCAGGGTGCGACCGTCCAGGCTCAAGCTGATCTGCACAGTATGCGCCTGGGCGTGACGCATGACATTGGTCAGCGCCTCCTGCAGGATGCGGAACAGGCCAATGGCTTTGGCATCGCTCAAAGGCGGCAGGTTTTCCGGGACCTGGACCAGACAAGGAATCTGCGTGCGCGCCTCGAAACGCCGGGCCTGCCACTCGATCGCCGAGGCGATGCCGGCATCCAGAATCGGCGGTCGCAACGCGGTGGCGACATCTCGAACCAACTGGAACAGCTGGGCAATCAGGCGTTTCATGCTGCCCAGGCGCTCGTTGAGGCCGGGATCAAGGTCAGCGTAGGCCAGCTCGCACATCGACGTTTCCAGTTTGAGCACTGTCAGCATCTGCCCCAGTTCGTCATGCACTTCCCGGGCGATACGAGCTTTCTCTTCTTCACGAACGCTTTCCAGGTGCGCCGACAGATCGCGCAATTGCTCCTGGGAGCGGGCCAGCTCCAGCTCGGCCCGCTTGCTCTGGGTAATGTCCCAGACCACGCCGTCCCAGACCACGCGGCCATCGCCCAGGCTACGGGTACTGGCCTTGATATCAGCCCAGCGCTGCTCACCCTCGCGGGTCAGGATGCGCCCTTGCCAGGACCAGTCGCGGTCGGTGGCCAGGGCCAGGTCCTGGACCTTGTGGTAATCGGCCCGGTCATCCGGGTGAACCAGGTTGCGCAGGCCCATGTCCGGATGCTGCAAGGCGGCCGGGGTATAGCCGACCAGAGCCTCGCTGCCTTCACTGATGTAGGGGAATTCCAGCTCGCCTTCAGCCGGGTTGCGCTCAAGCCGGAATACCAGCCCCGGAACGTTGCCGGCAATCCCCTTGAGCCTGGCCTCGCTTTCGCGCAAGGCAGCCAGGGCCCGGCGCCGTTCGGTCACGTCAGTGAGAAACACCACCAGGTACTCGGCATCGCGAAAGCGCAAAAAGCTCAGCGACACATCCACCGGCAGCAGGCTGCCATCGGCGCGCAGGCACTGGGTTTCGAAATGCAGGGCAACATCGTTGCTGGCGCGCGCGCCTTTCCACAGTTCAAGCCAGCGGTCCATATGCAGGCCGGGCTCGAAGTCGATCAGTGGCCGGTCGACCACCGCACCCTCGGCATAGCCGAGCATGTTTTCGGCGGCGCGGTTGGCATAACGCACATGGCTATCCCAGTTGACCCAGAGAATGCCCACCGTACTCTGGTCGATGGAGAACTGACTCAAGCGCAAGGCCTCTTCCCGAGCCTGACGCTGGCTGATGGTCTCCCGCGCAGCCAGCAGGTGGTGCTCCAGCTGACGCAACTGACGCCGCTGCCACACCACGATGGCAATGCAGCTGAACAACAGCGCGGCAAGCAGTAGTCCCAGGTTCTGCCAGAAACCCGGCGATTCGCTCAAGCGCGGGTACTTGGGTTCCAGCCAGCGCTGGTGCAACTGTTCCAGGTCCTTGGCCGGGATCGCCTGCAGACCGCGCTCAAGAATCTCTGCCAACTGCGGCCAGTCACGTCGCGAGGCAACGCGCAACAATTGCGGCAAGCCGATATCGCCGACCACCGCCAGGTCGCTGAACTCGCTTTCGCGCGACAGCCGGCTCAACTGCGCTTCATCCACCACGGCGTAGCGGGCTTGTTCGCTGAGTACCAGCTGCAGCGCCTGACGCTCCTCGGGAACGCCCTGCAAATTGAGGTTCGAGTAGGTGGCGCGCAGGTAGTCGGCCACCGCGCTGGGCATGCGCACCGCGACCCGTTCATTGTCGCCGAGTTTTTCAAGATCCACTGCCACCGCTCCACTGCGCGGCCCAACGATCAACTGCGGCACACGCATGTACGGATCGCTGAACAGCCACAAGCGCAGACCGGCCGGTGTCTGGGTCAGGCCAGGCGCCAGATCGACCTCACCAGCCACCAGCGCCCGCTCCAGCGCGGCCTGATCCGGGAAGTTTCGCCAGGTCAGATCCAGCCCCAGCGAACGACCCAACCAGTTCATCAGTTCGACATTGACCCCATACAGCTGTTGCAGGCGACGGTCGAACTGGGCAAACGGCGCCTGCAACACCAGCCCGACCCGCAGGCTGCGGTGCTGCTCGAGCCATTGCTGTTGCGCAGGGTCGAGAGCCACAGCAGCCGACGTGCTTGCAGGGGTCGCCCAAGCGATCAAGGACCAGCACAAACAGCCGATAACCAACAGGCAGCGCAGTGACTTCATCTAAACGCTCATCAAAGAATGGATGGCCGCCGAGCATGGCCGTCCCGGACAAATACTATTAGGCTGCCGGTATTATTCTGGCCTGGACCACTCCATGTTCGCACTTTTTCGCACGACGCTTCCGGCGTTTTGCCTTGTATTGATACTACCTTGTAGCGCACAAGCGGCTGCAGATGAAACACCGCAAGCTGCTGAGAACACTCCACCGGCAAGCGTCCAGCGCCAACCGCTGGCTGAACGCAGCCAGGAAGATGCCCAGGCGCTGGAGCGGCAGGTCCCCCAGGCCGAGCAACAAATGCTGCAAGCCGGCAGCGACAATTTCCTCGCGCTGTGGAAACCGGCCAACACCAGCGAACCCGAGGGCGCACTGATCATCCTCGCCGGCGCTGGCGAAACCGCCGACTGGCCTAAGACCGTCGGCCCGTTGCGCCGCAAGTTTCCGGACGCCGGCTGGCATAGTTTGAGTCTGAGCCTGCCGGACCTGCTGGCCGACAGCCCGCAAGCACGTGTCGAAACTGCACCGGCTCCAAGCCAGGCGGTGGCCCAAGGTCAGAGCGCACCGGCCAAGGACACGCCTGACGACGCCAATGCCAGCGTCGAAAAAGCTACGACCGCCGAGAGTGAGGCCAGCGAAAGTGCAGCCCAACCCGAGGCCCCAGGCATCAATGACAAAGCCGATGCCGAGCGCATCTTTGCCCGTCTCGATGCCGCCGTGGCTTACGCCCAGCAGCACAACGCACGGAGCATCGTCCTGCTGGGCAATGGCAGTGGCGCCTACTGGGCTGCCCGCTATCTCAGTGAGCGGCAACCGGCACAGGTGCAGAAACTGGTAATGGTCACAGCGCAGACGCCCGCTCAAGCCGAACAAAGCCTGGACGCCCTGGCGCCTTCGCTGAAAGTCCCCACCGCGGACTTCTTCTACACCAACCAGCCCCAGGCGCGACGCGCGGCCGAGCAGCGTCTGCAGGCCAGCAAACGGCTCAAGGACCAGAATTATCGTCAGGTAGGATTGACCGCCATGCCCGGCAACAGCGCGGCAGAACAGGAACAACTGTTCCGCCGCGTGCGTGGCTGGCTCAGCCCGGAAATGGCCGACTAGAAACCGCGGCGCTGGCGGATGATCGCGTAGGCCTGGTGCAGTTCACGGGTACGCTCGGTGGCTTCACGTACCTGCGATGGGCTGGCGCCACTGCCGACCAGCTTGTCCGGGTGGTGGCGGCTGACCAGCCGCCGATATGCCTGTTTGATCTGGCCCGGCTCAGCGTGCGCCTCGACGCCGAGCATGCGCAAAGCGTCCTGATAACCAAGATTGGCGCTGGATAAGCCCGCCCGCTGGGGCTCATATTCCAGCGCCAGTGCCTGGACCTTGGGCGCCGACCACCCCAGCTGCTGCCCCCAGTCGAGCAACAGCTCGCGTTCGCGTCGACCTGCCCGGCCATCGGCCCAGGCCATGCGCAAGCAAGCGCGCAACATGCCTTCGGCGGCATGGGGTTGCTGCCGCAAACGACGCAGGTAGACACCCAAGCGGTCCTTGCCACTCTTGCCACGGTTGAACGCGGCAATCGCCCGGCGACGCGCAGTCTCGCTCATCTCCAGGCGCTGCATTTCCTGACGCGCCTGCTGAATATGCCCGTCGACCACCCGCCCGTCACTTTTGGCCAGACGCCCAAGCAGCACGAACAGCACCTCATCGTCACGCAAGACCGGACGCCCACCCAGGCGCTCACGGACATGCGCCCAACTGTGCAACTGCAAGCGGCGGTCCATCGCCTGACCCAGCAACGCCCCCAGCAATGCCCCTGGAATGCTGGCAATGGCGAAGCCGGCCCCGGCACCAATCACTGTGCTCGGCCACAACATGTCAACGGCGTCCTTTGATCAGTTGTTCGACTTCCGCCAGACGCTCCTGCGTACCGACATCCACCCAGTGACCACTGAAATGTTCGCCACTGACCTGACCTGCTGCCATGGCCTGACGCAACAGCGGTGCCAGCTTGAAGGCACCGGCCGTACAGCCTTCGAACAAGGCCGGATCGATGACAGCGATGCCACTGTAGGTCAGGGTGTCTGCCCCGCCCTGACCGTCACTGACCAAACCCTGCTGCAGGCAGAAATCGCCCTTGCCGTGATGGCCCGGGTTATCGACCAGCACCAGATGGGCAAGGCCTGCAGGCTTTTGCGGCAAACGGCTGAACTCGTAATCGGTCCAGACATCACCATTGACCAGCACAAAGGGCTCATTACCGAGCAAGGGCAGAGCCTTGAAGATCCCGCCCCCGGTCTCCAGCGGCTCGCCCTCCGGCGAGTAGCTGATGTTCAGGCCCCAACCGGCACCGTTACCCAGGTGAGCTTCGATCTGTGCGCCGAGCCAGGCGTGGTTGATCACCACCTCTTTGAAACCTGCTGCCACCAGGGCGCGCAGGTGGTACTCGATCAGCGGCACGCCCGCCACCGGCAGCAGGGGCTTGGGCGTGTGCAGGGTCAGCGGACGCATCCGCTCGCCCTTGCCCGCCGCGAGAATCATTGCCTTCATGGACGCGCTCCAGCCTCAGCCTGCAGACTCTCGATCAACTCATCCAGCTCGGCCAGTTCAGGACGGCGGGCAATCACTTCATCTATGTAGGCAAAGAAGCGTGGTACGTCGGTCAGGTAGCGTGGCTTGCCATCACGGTGGCAGATCCGCGCGAAAATACCGATGACCTTGAGGTGCCGCTGCACGCCCATCAGGTCGCTGGCGCGGTAGAAGTCCTGGAAGTCGGCCTGCACTGGAATGCCCTTGGCCTGCGCCCGGTCCCAGTAGCCCTTCAACCAGCCTTCAACCCGCGCTTGCGGCCAGCTCAGGAACGCATCTTTGAACAGGCAGGTGACGTCATAGGTGACCGGCCCGTAAACGGCATCCTGGAAATCCAGTACGCCAGGGTTCGAAACGCTCTGCATCAGGTTGCGTGGCATATAGTCGCGGTGCACCAGCACCTTGGGCTGGGCCAGGGCGTTATCGATCAGCAGCGTGCTGATGCGTTGCCAGGCGGCCAGTTGCCGGTCAGTGAAGCCCAGACCCAGTTCGCGCCCCACGTACCACTCGGGAAACAGCTCCAGCTCGCGGCGCAACAGGGCCACGTCGTAGCTCGGCAACGGCGCGTCCATCGGCAATTGCTGGAACGCCAGCAGCGCATCGATAGCGTCATTGAACAAGCCATCGGCATTGTCGGCATTGATCACATCGAGATAGGTCTGGGTACCCAGATCGCTGAGCAGCAGGAACCCGCGCTCCAGATCCTGCGCATGAATTACCGGGACATTGACCTTGGCAGAGGCCAGCAAGTGCGCGATATCAACAAAAGGACGGCAGTTTTCCTGCGGCGGCGGTGCGTCCATGACAATAAAACTGTGGCCTTCGGCCTGCCAGCGGAAGTAGCGGCGAAAGCTCGCATCGCTGCTCGCAGCGGTCAGGCTGGCCGCTGGAACCGCACCCCAGCCCTGTTTATCGAACAGATCGGTCAGTTGTGCATCGAGCCAGACAGTGAGGTGTTGCAGGCGTACATCGTGATCAGGCATTACAAGGGTCTCCGACGGCCCTAGCCGTCAAGCGGGTCATGCTTTATTATCCAGCATCTTGTGCGACACGCGTAGCGTGTCTCCTCCACCAAGCTGTATGGTCAGCTTGATGGGATTTCCGGGAGGAAATCGAATACTTGGGTATCCATCCCCAAGAAACAAAACCGCCCAGAAGTTCATTGCCTTCAAGAACTTACCGCTGCGGCGGATGGCAAAACCCAAGGTCGTTCAGCTCTCGGTAGCACGACCGCAAAACCAGCAGCATCCGGTTTTGGAGAGCCCTCTACATACCAACCCAAGCGGGGGATTCGACCCCCGCAGGGGTCTCCTCCTGCTCATTTTGAATCAGGAGGCATCTACTTTCCGACCAACGGCTATCTTGCTGTCTTGGTTCGGTCTTCCAGGAGACATGAGCGAAAGCTCTGTCTGTCATTGTCCAACTGCCGCCTCTATGGAGCAGTAGCGGACTCGTTGTGCGACCAACGGTAGCCTACGACGGCATGCATCACTGGCAACGGTGGTGTGTGAAGCCCGTCAGACAACGTAGCCCCCATATGGGTGCATCTCTTCCGCGAGGAGGAATGCAGAGACTCGGAGCAGTACCGGGTTGAGGCGCTAGGCTGGCTGGTACGGCCAACACAAGTGAATCGCTGATAAACACCGTAAGGATAACCATGCCAAAACTGCTGTTAGGCATGAACCAAAATGGTACGAGGTTGGATATCCCTGTGGGATGTGGGGGTACGTCGCCATCATAACCTCCGGTGAAAAGGCGGGGCCTAACCCAGTCGTGTGACAGACAGGGAACGTGGTAAGCCCGTATAACTGCCCTTAGGGCAGGTGGACCGTAAGGAACACTGTTAGTTATGCGGGTATGGGATCGCAGAAAAAGCGAATGCCAGACCGTAATAGTCTGGATAGAGGTTGAAACATCACCTCACGGGAAACCGGGCAGACTTCTGCGTGGTCTTTCGTCGCAATTACACTGACAGGAAGCTGTCTCATTAACCCTTGGGTCCATGACCCTTGCTTTTCCGCCCTGGCGGGGTGCACTCGACCCCACCAGGGGTAGTAGTACGTGCACTCCTCTCCATGGGTGGATTCAACAATGAGAGGAAAGCAGCATGA
Source organism: Pseudomonas alkylphenolica (assembly GCF_000746525.1). Classification (NCBI taxonomy): domain Bacteria; kingdom Pseudomonadati; phylum Pseudomonadota; class Gammaproteobacteria; order Pseudomonadales; family Pseudomonadaceae; genus Pseudomonas; species Pseudomonas alkylphenolica. The sequence goes on along the minus strand of NZ_CP009048.1, from coordinate 503,559 downwards.
TAGCGCTCAAGCATCAATGCTCGGAGTCTGCGCTTTCCAGCGAGCCGCAACAGTGGCACGACGTCGATTGGCGTCGAGTTCAGCGGAACGTTCGGGAAATGCAGCTGCGAATTGCGAAGGCTTGTCGGGAAAGCAAATGGCGCAAGGTTAAGTCCCTGCAACGGATGCTTACCCGCTCAAAGTCGGCCAGATACTTGGCTGTACGGAGAGTCACGGAAAATCAGGGAAGCCGCACGGCGGGAGTCGATAGGCAACTCTGGGATACACCCAACGCAAAATGGAATGCGGTTGATCAATTGAAGACGCGGGGATACAAGGCTCGGCCATTACGGCGTGTCTACATCCCGAAATCGGATGGACGGGAACGCCCTTTGGGCATACCGACCATGACGGATAGGGCCATGCAAGCGCTGTATATGCTGGCCCTATCTCCCATCGCCGAAACCCGAGGAGATCCGAACAGCTACGGCTTCAGGATCGAACGCTGTACGGCGGATGCGATGGCGCAGTTGTTCTTGTGCCTATCCAAGCGGGCCTCGGCTTGCTGGGTATTGGACGCGGACATCGAGGGATTCTTCGACAACATCAACCACGAATGGCTATTAAGGAACGCCCCCACGGATACACGGATGCTTCGGCAGTGGTTAAAGGCTGGAGTCATTCACAAGGGGCAGTTACACGCAACGGACGCAGGCACGCCGCAGGGGGGAATTATCTCCCCGACGCTGGCAAATCTGGCACTGGATGGTCTGGAAACACTCCTCAAGGAACACTTGGGGATGTCAAGGGCGAAGAAGCTGAAGGTGAACGTGGTGCGATACGCCGACGACTTCGTAATCACCGGCACCTCCCCGGAGGTGCTGGAAAACGAAGTAAAACCTTGGGTAGAGCAGTTCCTCGCAACGCGCGGACTGCGGCTTTCACTCAAAAAGACGCGGATCGTTCACATCGACGGAGGCTTCGACTTTCTTGGATGGAATTTCCGGAAATACGATGGAACGTTACTGATCAAGCCGAGCAAGAAGAACGTCAAGGCGTTCTACAGCAAGATCAGAGAGGCGATCGACTCTCACAAGACGGCCAAGCAGGAGGATCTGATCCGAATGCTCAACCTAAAACTGAGAGGCTGGGCGCTGTACCACCAACCAGTAGTCGCGAAGCAGGCGTATAGCCGAATGGATTACAGGGTGTTTATCAAACTCTGGCGTTGGGCGAAAAGGCGACACCCAAACAAGACCCTCGATTGGGTAAGGAAGAAATATTTCCGATCCCTAGGCGATAGGAACTGGGTGTTCGCCACCACGGTGACTGATGAAGCTGGAACAAAACGGGAGGTCGAGCTGTACACGCTTGCGAGTACACCGATCGAGCGACATAAGAAGGTGAGTGGGGATTACAATCCCTACGATCCGGCCATGGAAGCTATAGGCGAGAAACTGAGGACCGACCGGATGCTGAAACAGCTGAAATACCGGAAACAAATCGGCACTCTATTCGCCAGCCAAAGCGGTCTATGTCAGCTATGTGGGCAACCGATCACTAGGGAAACAGGGTGGCACGACCACCACATCAATCACCGCTCTTTGGGCGGTGGCGATGAACTAGGCAATCGGGTACTCTTGCACCCCAACTGTCACAACCAGCTCCACACGCGTGGTCTGCACGTGAGCAAACCGGCTCCCTCTGGGAGCTTCGTAAAGGCTTGAGCCGTATGCGCTGAAAGGCGCACGTACGGTTCTTAGGGGGGAACTGGCCAGTAATGGTCAGTTCCCACCCGACTTTCAGACCATCGAGAGGCGTGCGGCCCCACACGCGGGCAGATGGCACGCAGGAAGCCCGGACTAATAAGATGGCATTGAAATCCCCCGCGTTTCGTAAAAAATTCCCGTTGCTGGTCACCGGCGGTCTGCTGGCGCTGCAACCTCTGGCCACCTCGTATGTGGTCGCCGCAGAGCAATTCGACTGCCAAGTGTCCGCTGCCGGAGGCTGGGACTGCAAGCCCAAAGCCAATGCTGCCGCGCTGCCGCCTCGTCCGGTGCATCCGGGTGCAGCTGCCAGCTCGACGGGTGAAGCCACCGCTGAGACCGGCGAAGCCGTCGAAGAGGCCGGCAAGGGCCCGATGCTCGTTACCGAGAGCAAAGGCCGTGTGCTGAAATCCCGCAGCGCCGACTACAGCCACCTGGACTGGGTTCCGCGTGATCAGCTGACCCCTGCCCAGCTCGCCGAAACCGGGCCGTACTGTGCCGGCGCCTATATCGAGCCGACCCGTCCGGGCATGGATGACACCACGCCAAAGGATGAAGCCCCGACCTTCATCGGCGCCAAGGTGTCCCGCTACCAGCAAGAGCAGCAGATCGCCACCCTCGCCGGTGATGTGGTCATGCGCCAGGGCAGCATGCAGGTTGAAGCCGACGAGGCCAACCTGTACCAGGCCGAGAATCGTGGCGAACTCGCCGGCAACGTGAAGATCCGTGACAACGGTTCGCTGGTGGTCGGCGACCATGCCGACATTCAGCTCGACACCGGTGAAGCCAAGGTCGACAACGCCGAATACGTGATGCACAAGTCGCGCATCCGCGGTAGCGCGCTGTACGCCAAGCGCGCCGAGAACGCCATCATCCGCCTCAAGGATGGTACCTACACCACCTGTGAGCCGAACAGCAACGCCTGGCAGCTCAAGGGCAACAACATCACCCTGAACCCGGCCACCGGTTTCGGTACCGCGACCAACGTCACCCTGCGGGTCAAGGATATTCCGGTGTTCTACACGCCGTATATCTACTTCCCGATCGACGACCGCCGCCAATCCGGCTTCCTGCCGCCATCGTTCAGTACCAGCAGTGACACCGGCTTCATGCTGGTCACGCCGTACTACTTCAACCTGGCGCCAAACTACGACGCCACCTTGTATCCACGCTACATGGCCGATCGCGGCCTGTTGATGGAAGGCGAGTTCCGCTACCTGACCAAGTCCAGCGAAGGTCAGTTTGGTGGTGCTTTCCTGAATGACGAGAATGACGATCGCAAGCTGCAGACGGACTACGAAGAAAAACGCTGGATGGTCAACTGGCAACACAAGGGCGGTCTTGACGAGCGCCTGCTGACTGAAGTCGACTACACCGACATCAGCGATCCGTTCTACTTCCAGGATCTGGAATCGGATCAGATTGGCGTCGAAAGCACTGACTTCCTCAATCAGCAAGGTGCGTTGAGCTGGCGTGGCGACAGCTACACTGCGCGCTTGAACGTACAGTCCTTTGAGCTGGCGACCATTTCGCAGATCACCCCTTATGACAAGCTGCCGCAAATCACCATCAACGGCATGCTGCCTTATCATCCGGGTGGCTTTGACTTCAGTTATGAGACTGAAGCAGTTCGATTCGATCGTGATCTGAAAAGCGGAACCGTATTCGACGAAGACGGCAACATTGATAGAAGCGTGCGCCAGGATGGTGGTCGTATCGACCAGAACGTTACTGGCCTCGCACGTGCAAACGGCACCCGTCTGCATGCAGCGCCAAAAATCAGCCTGCCTCTGACAGCGACCTACGGCTACCTGACGCCATCGCTGAAGTACGCGTCTACGCATTATGATCTTGATCTGGACAGCCTGGGCAAACAGCAGTCTGCTGGCCAGTCGGCAGACTTTGGCAAGTTCGGCAGTACGCAAAATCGTAACGTACCAATCTTCAGCGTCGACAGCGGCTTGTACTTTGACCGCAATACCCAGTGGTTCGGCAAAAACTACCGTCAGACCCTGGAACCGCGTCTGTACTACCTTTACGTCCCGAATGAAGACCAGCGTGACATTCCGGTCTTCGACACCAGCGAAACGACGTTCAACTACGCCTCGCTGTTCCGCGACAACCGTTTCTCCGGCAACGACCGTATCGGCGACGAAAACAAGCTGTCTCTGGGTGTAACCAACCGCTGGATCGAAGACAACGGCTTCGAACGTCAACGCTTGAGCGTCGGCCAAGCGCTGTACTTCAAAGACCGCAAGGTTCAATTGCCTGGCGTCTCGTTTGAAGACCGCAAAGATGCACAGTCGGATGTTTCTCCCTATGCGCTGGAATACCAATACCGCTACAACCGCGACTGGCGCTTCAACTCCGACTTCAACTGGGACCCGGACAGCCGCAGCACCCGCTCGGGCAGCGCGATGTTCCACTACCAGCCTGAAGACGACGTCAACAAGGTCGTCAACCTCGGCTACCGTTACCGTAACGACATGGTCATTTACAACAGCTCAACTGGCCAATGGCAAGTCGGGGGTGGTGACTACGGCAAGCCAGGCGACGCGAACTACATCAAGGACTACTACAAGATCCAGCAACATGACTTCTCGGTCATGTGGCCGATCGTTCCGCAGTGGACCGCGATCGCCCGCTGGCAGCACGACTACAACCGCAACCGTACCCTGGAAGCATTCGGTGGTTTCGAGTACGACAACTGCTGCTGGAAGCTGCGTCTGATCAACCGTTACTGGATTGACTACGACGATTTCAGCCAGGCAACTCCGCAAAACGAAAAAGGTGACCACGGCGTCTTCCTGCAGGTTGTGCTGAAAGGCCTCGGCGGCGTAGTGGGCAATAAGGTCGAGTCTTTCCTCGACAAAGGCATTCAAGGTTATCGTGAACGTGAAGACCAAGCTTACTGATTGTCTGCGCCCGCTGCTGCTGGGCGCTGTATTGCTGAGCAGCACGGCGCATGCCGCCGTGCAAACCCTGGACAGCGTTGTGGCCATCGTCGACAACGACGTGGTGATGAAGAGCCAACTGGACAGCCGCGTGCGTGAAGTCCAGCAGACCATCGCCAAGCGTGGTGGCTCCGTGCCACCTGCTAGCGTGCTCGATCAACAGGTGCTTGAACGCCTGATCGTCGAAAACCTGCAACTGCAGATCGGCGACCGCTCCGGCATCCGCATCACCGACGAAGAGCTGAACCAGGCCATCGGCACCATCGCCCAGCGCAATGGCATGAACCTGGAGCAGTTCCGCGCGGCCCTGGCCCGCGACGGTCTGTCCTATGACGATGCTCGCGAGCAGGTACGTCGCGAGATGATCATCAGCCGCGTGCGTCAGCGTCGTGTCGCCGAGCGCATTCAGGTGTCGGAGCAGGAAGTGAAGAACTTCCTCGCCTCGGACATGGGCAAGATGCAGCTGTCGGAAGAGTTCCGCCTGGCCAACATCCTGATCCCTACCCCGGAACGCGCTGATTCGACCGCCATCCAGGCCGCAGCCAAGCAAGCAGAACAGGTTTACCTGCAGCTCAAGCAGGGTGCCGACTTCGCTCAACTGGCGATCGCCCGTTCGGCAAGCGAAAGCGCGCTGGAAGGCGGTGAGATGGGCTGGCGTAAAGCGGCTCAGCTGCCACCACCTTTCGACCGTATGCTCAGCGCCATGTCGGTGGGCGATGTCACCGAGCCTGTCCGTACACCAGGCGGCTTCATCATCCTCAAGCTGCAGGAAAAGCGTGGCGGCCAGACCATGGTGCGTGACGAAGTGCACGTTCGCCATATCCTGATCAAGCCTAGCGAGATCCGCAGCGAAGCGGCTACCAAAGCACTGGCAGAGAAACTCTACGAGCGCATCCAGAACGGTGAAGATTTCGCCCAACTGGCGAAGAGCTACTCCGAAGACCCGGGTTCGGCTCTCAACGGTGGCGACCTGAACTGGATCGACCCGAATGCCCTGGTGCCCGAGTTCCGTGAAGAAATGGCCACTGCCCAGCAGGGTCAGGTCACCAAGCCGTTCAAAACCCAGTACGGCTGGCACGTCCTTGAAGTCATCGGCCGTCGCGCCACTGACAGCACCGAGCAAGCCCGTGAGCAACAAGCGATGAACGTACTGCGTAACCGCAAGTACGACGAAGAGCTGCAAACCTGGCTGCGTCAGATCCGGGACGAAGCCTACGTTGAAATCAAGCTTCCTGGCGCCGATCAGGCCTCCCAGTGAAACTTCAGCGCTTCGCCCTCACACCCGGTGAGCCGGCCGGTATAGGTCCCGACCTGTGCCTGCTGCTCGCCGCGCAAGCCCAGCCTCACCCCCTGATTGCCATCACCAGCCGTGACCTGCTCGCCGAGCGGGCCACGCAGCTGGGTGTGGCTGTCAATCTGCTCCCGGTCAGCCTCGACACCCTTCCTGACCAGCCTGCTCCAGCCGGTAGCCTGTATGTCTGGGACACGCCGCTGCAGAACCCGGTGGTGGCTGGCCAGCTGGACAAGGCCAATGCCGCTTTCGTTCTGGAAACCCTGACCCGCGCAGGCCAAGGCTGCCTGGACGGGCATTTTGCCGGGATGATCACCGCGCCTGTGCACAAGGGTGTGATCAACGAGAGCGGTATCGCCTTTTCCGGCCACACCGAATTTCTCGCCGATCTCACCGGCACCGCGCAAGTGGTGATGATGTTGGCCACTCGCGGCTTGCGCGTAGCCCTGGTGACCACTCACCTGCCCCTGCGCGATGTAGCCGACGCCATCACCCCGGAACGCCTGGAACGCGTCACGCGGATCCTGCACGCCGACCTGCAACAGAAGTTCGGCATTGCCAATCCGCGCATCCTGGTCTGCGGCCTGAACCCGCACGCCGGTGAAGGTGGCCACCTTGGCCATGAAGAAATCGACACCATCGAACCCACATTGGCGCGCCTGCGCAGCGAAGGCATGGACCTGCGCGGCCCGTTGCCTGCCGATACCCTGTTTACCCCCAAATATCTGGAGCACTGCGACGCAGTGCTGGCGATGTACCACGACCAGGGCTTGCCCGTACTCAAGTACAAGGGCTTTGGCGCCGCCGTCAACGTGACTCTGGGCCTGCCGATCATCCGCACGTCGGTCGATCACGGCACCGCCCTGGATCTGGCCGGCAGCGGCAAGATTGACACCGGCAGCCTGCAAGTCGCCCTGGAAACCGCCTACCAGATGGCCGAGACCCGACTATGAGTGAGCAATACCAACACCGGGCGCGCAAGCGCTTCGGCCAGAACTTCCTGCACGATGCCGGGGTCATTGACCGCATCCTGCGCTCGATCCACGCCAAGGCGGGCGATCGCATGCTGGAAATCGGCCCGGGCCAGGGCGCCCTGACCGAAGGCCTGCTGGGCAGCGGCGCACAGCTTGACGTGGTCGAGCTGGACAAGGACCTGGTGCCGATCCTCAACCAGCAATTCGCTGGCCGCGACAACTTCCGCCTGCACCAGGGCGACGCCCTGAAGTTCGACTTCACCAGCCTGGGCGCCGCGCCAAACAGCCTGCGCGTGGTCGGCAACCTGCCGTACAACATCTCCACGCCACTGATCTTCCACCTGCTGGCCAATGCCGAGCTGATCCGCGACATGCACTTCATGCTGCAGAAGGAAGTGGTCGAGCGCCTGGCTGCAGGTCCCGGGGGTGGCGACTGGGGCCGCCTGTCGATCATGGTTCAGTACCACTGCCGGGTCGAGCATCTGTTCAACGTCGGCCCCGGTGCGTTCAATCCGCCACCGAAGGTCGACTCGGCCATCGTACGCCTGGTTCCCCACGAAACCCTGCCGTTCCCGGCCAAGGATCACCGCCTGCTTGAGCGCATCGTCCGCGAAGCCTTCAACCAACGCCGCAAGACCCTGCGCAATTCCCTCAAGGCCCTGCTCAGCAGCGAAGCCATCGAAGCCGCTGGCGTCGACGGCAGCCTGCGCCCGGAGCAGTTGGACCTGGCCGCCTTCGTCCGCCTGGCTGACAAGCTGGCCGAGCAACAAGGCAGCCACTAAGCTGCTGCAACGGCCAGTCATGCCCGCATGACTGGCCGGCAACCCCGCCAATAGCCTAGACTGGACGCAATTGCCGTATCCGCGTCTGCTTCCAAGGCCCCTTGCATGTCTGATCCCCGCTACCAGATCGACGTCAGCGTCGTGACCCGCTTTCTCAAAGAACAATCCGACCCCGAAAACGAGCGTTTCGCCTTCGCCTATACCATTACCGTGCAGAACAATGGATCGGTGCCGGCCAAACTGATGTCGCGTCACTGGCTGATCACCAATGGCGATGGTCAGGTCGAAGAGGTAAAGGGCGCCGGCGTGATCGGTCAGCAACCGCTGATCGAACCCGGCAAGAGCCATACCTACAGCAGTGGCGCAGTGATCAGCACCCAGGTCGGCACCATGCAGGGCAGCTACCAGATGTTCGCCGAAGACGGTAAACGCTTCGAGGCCATCATCGCCCCGTTCCGCCTGGCCGTTCCCGGAGCCCTGCACTAATGGCGGTGTACGCAGTAGGTGACTTGCAAGGGTGCCTGCAACCGCTCAAGTGCCTGCTTGAGCGGGTCAACTTCAACCCCGCCGTCGACCGTCTGTGGCTGGTGGGTGACCTGGTCAACCGTGGCCCGGAGTCGTTGGAAACCCTGCGCTTCCTGTACTCCATCCGCGACTCACTGGTGTGTGTGCTGGGCAACCACGACCTTCACCTGCTGGCGGCCTGGCACAACATCGAGCGCCTGAAAAAGAGCGACACCCTGCTCGAGATTCTCCAGGCGCCGGACGCTGACGAACTGCTTGACTGGTTGCGACGGCAAAAACTGCTGCACTACGACGAGCAGCGTGGCGTAGTCCTGGTCCATGCTGGCATTCCACCGCAGTGGACCCTGGGCAAGGCGCTGGAGCTGGCGAGCGAGGTCGAGGAAGTGCTGCGCGACGACAACCGCCTCAAGCCCTACCTGGACGGCATGTACGGCAATGAGCCGAACAAGTGGAGCAAGGATCTCAGTGGCGTAACCCGCCTGCGGGTGATCACCAACTACTTCACCCGCATGCGCTTTTGCACCAGTGAAGGCAAGCTCGACCTCAAGGGCAAAGAAGGTGTCGAGACCGCCCCGCCGGGCTACAAGCCGTGGTTCGCCCATAAAGGGCGGCGCTCACGGCATGTGAAGATCATCTTTGGCCACTGGGCGGCGCTTGAAGGCCGCTGCAAGGAGCCAGGTGTGATTGCCCTGGACACCGGCTGCGTCTGGGGCGGTGCAATGACCCTGTACAACGTCGATAACGGCCAATTGCATCGCTGCGATTGCACCGACGAAGGCACACCGCGCCCTCTACCCGCGCCAGCACAACCCGCTAGAATAAGCGACCAGTCCTGAAGGAAACCGTACCCATGAGCGAATTCAAACGCATCCCTCCCGAGCAGGCTCAGGCGCTGCGCGAGCAAGGTGCGGTCGTGGTCGATATTCGCGACCCGCAAACCTATGCCCTCGGCCACATCAGCGGTTCCAGGCATCTGGACAACCATTCGGTGGCAGACTTCATCCGCGGCGCCGACCTCGACGCCCCCACTGTGGTGGTCTGCTATCACGGCAACTCCAGCCAGAGCGCTGCGGCCTATCTGGTCAGCCAGGGCTTTTCCGACGTCTACAGCCTCGACGGTGGCTTTGAGCTGTGGCGTGGCACGTACCCGGCAGAAACTGCTCAAGGCACTGCCGAATAATTTTTTTCACCTGCCGCAGCCCGCGTCCTGTGCGGGCTCGCGCCTGACCAGACGAACGGTCATGGCGAACTTCATGCGCAACCACCCTTGACCTCCCCGATTACGAACTATCCTTAAGCCCAGGCCATCCAAAAAGGGGAGAGCCGGTACACCGGCGTGCGGGTCATCGGTAGCGAGTTCTAGGTGTTCTGGGGGGTATACAGCAATCGGCACTCGTCGATTGCATGCCAGCATCAGCTGACTGATCCGGCGTCGGCTCCACGTATCGAGCGAGGTGACGTCATGAGTATTTTTAGCCACTTCCAACAACGTTTCGAGTCCACCCGTCAGGAAGAGTTTTCGCTGCAAGAGTACCTTGAGCTCTGCAAAAGCGATCGCAGTGCTTACGCGTCGGCGGCTGAACGCCTGTTGATGGCCATCGGCGAGCCGGAACTGGTCGACACCTCGAACAACTCAAGGCTGTCGCGAATCTTCTCCAACAAGGTGATCCGCCGTTATCCGTCCTTTGAGGACTTCCATGGCATGGAGGAGTGCATCGATCAGATCGTCTCCTACTTCCGCCATGCCGCTCAGGGCCTGGAAGAAAAGAAACAGATCCTCTACCTGCTCGGCCCCGTGGGTGGCGGCAAGTCCTCCCTGGCCGAAAAACTGAAGCAACTGATGGAGAAGGTGCCCTTCTATGCCATCAAGGGCTCACCGGTCTTCGAGTCGCCTCTGGGGCTGTTCAACGCCACGGAAGACGGTGCGATTCTCGAAGAAGACTTCGGTATTCCGCGGCGTTACCTGAATACCATCATGTCGCCCTGGGCGACCAAGCGACTGGCCGAGTTCGGGGGCGACATCAGCCAGTTCAAGGTGGTCAAACTGTACCCGTCGATCCTCAACCAGATCGCCATCGCCAAAACCGAACCGGGTGACGAGAACAACCAGGATATTTCCGCCCTGGTCGGTAAGGTCGATATCCGCAAACTCGAGGAATACCCACAGAACGACGCCGACGCCTACAGCTACTCGGGCGCACTGTGCCGGGCCAACCAGGGCCTGATGGAATTCGTCGAGATGTTCAAGGCGCCCATCAAGGTTCTGCACCCGCTGCTGACTGCCACCCAGGAAGGTAACTACAACAGTACCGAAGGCCTTGGTTCGATCCCCTATTCCGGGATCCTGCTGGCCCACTCCAACGAATCGGAATGGCACAGCTTCCGCAACAACAAGAACAACGAAGCGTTCATCGACCGGATCTACATCGTCAAGGTGCCTTACTGCCTGCGGGTCAGCGACGAGATCAAGATCTACGACAAACTGCTGTTCAACAGCTCGCTGGCCAAGGCCCATTGCGCACCTGACACCCTGAAGATGCTCGCCCAGTTCACCGTGCTGTCGCGACTCAAAGAGCCGGAAAACTCGAACATCTATTCGAAGATGCGCGTCTACGACGGCGAAAATCTCAAAGACACCGACCCCAAAGCCAAATCGATCCAGGAATACCGCGACGCTGCCGGGGTGGACGAAGGCATGAACGGCCTGTCGACCCGCTTCGCCTTCAAGATCCTGTCGAAGGTGTTCAACTTCGATCCTCACGAGATCGCTGCCAACCCGGTGCACTTGCTCTACGTGCTGGAGCAGCAGATCGAACAGGAACAGTTCCCGGCCGAAGTGCGCGAGCGCTACCTGCGCTACCTGAAAGAGTACCTGGCACCGCGTTACATCGAGTTCATCGGCAAGGAAATCCAGACGGCTTACCTGGAGTCCTACAGCGAGTACGGACAGAACATCTTCGACCGCTACGTGCTGTACGCCGACTTCTGGATCCAGGACCAGGAGTACCGCGACCCGGAAACCGGCGAAATTCTCAACCGCATCGCCCTCAACGAAGAGCTGGAAAAAATCGAGAAACCGGCGGGCATCAGCAATCCGAAGGATTTCCGCAACGAGATCGTCAACTTCGTGTTGCGCGCCCGGGCCAACAACAACGGCAAGAACCCGACCTGGCTCAGCTACGAAAAACTGCGGGTAGTGATCGAGAAGAAAATGTTCTCCAACACCGAAGACCTGCTACCGGTCATCAGCTTCAACGCCAAGGCGAGCAAAGAGGATCAACAGAAACACAACGACTTCGTCACTCGAATGGTGGAACGCGGCTACACAGACAAGCAAGTTCGGCTGCTCTCGGAATGGTACCTGCGGGTCAGAAAATCGCAGTGACCGAGCTGTAAGTGGCAAGCCGCAAGCTCTGCGCCAGGCTCTTGTCAGCCGCCTGGCCCGGCTTGCGGCTTGAAGCTTGAGTCTTCAGCTCCCCGGAGGGGCCTATGAGCTATGTGATCGACCGACGCCTGAACGGCAAGAACAAGAGCACGGTCAACCGCCAGCGTTTCCTGCGGCGTTACCGTGACCACATCAAGAAAGCCGTCGAGGAGGCCGTAAGTCGCCGCTCCATTACCGACATGGAGCATGGTGAGCAGATCAGCATTCCCGGTCGTGATATCGACGAACCGGTGCTTCACCACGGCCGCGGCGGCAAGCAGACCGTGGTCCACCCAGGCAACAAGGAATTCACCGCCGGCGAACACATCGCCCGGCCACAGGGTGGCGGTGGCGGCGGTGGGCGAGGCAAGGCCGGCAATTCCGGCGAGGGCATGGACGAATTCGTCTTCCAGATTACCCAGGAGGAATTTCTCGAATTCATGTTCGAGGACCTGGAGTTGCCCAACCTGGTCAAACGCCATCTGGCCGGCACTGACACCTTCAAGACCGTGCGAGCCGGTATCAGCAACGAAGGCAACCCGTCGCGCATCAACATCATCCGCACGCTGCGTTCGGCTCACGCCCGACGCATCGCCTTGTCTGGCAGCAGCCGCGCCAAGCTGCGTGTAGCGCAAGAGGAACTGGCGCGACTTAAACGGGAAGAACCAGACAATTTCGGCGATATTCAGGAAATAGAAGCCGAAATTGAGCGTTTGAGCGCACGTATAAACCGCGTACCTTTCCTCGACACCTTCGACCTCAAATACAACTTGCTGATCAAGCAACCCAACCCCAGCTCGAAAGCGGTGATGTTCTGCCTGATGGACGTTTCCGGATCCATGACCCAGGCCACCAAAGACATCGCCAAGCGCTTTTTCATCCTTTTGTACCTGTTTCTCAAGCGCAACTACGACAAGATCGAAGTGGTGTTCATCCGCCACCACACCAGTGCCCGCGAAGTCGACGAAGAGGAGTTCTTCTACTCCCGGGAAACCGGCGGCACCATCGTCTCCAGCGCCCTTAAACTGATGCAGGAAATCATGGCCGAACGCTACCCGGCCAATGAATGGAACATCTATGCCGCCCAAGCCTCTGACGGCGACAACTGGAACGATGATTCACCGATCTGCCGCGAAATCCTCACCAAGCAGATCATGCCGTTCGTCCAGTACTACACTTACGTTGAGATCACCCCCCGCGAACATCAGGCATTGTGGTTCGAATATGAACGCATCGGCGAAGCCTTTGCCGATACGTTCGCCCAGCAGCAGCTGGTGTCGGCCGGCGATATCTATCCGGTCTTCCGTGAACTCTTCCAGCGCAGGTTAGTGACATGACCGCTAGAGAGCAGAAGCGCCAACCCATTTCCACCGGGTCTGAATGGACATTCGAACTGATCCAGGCCTATGACCGGGAAATCAGCCGCCTGGCCGAGCGCTATGCCCTGGACACCTACCCCAACCAGATCGAAGTGATCACCGCCGAGCAGATGATGGATGCCTACGCGTCCGTCGGCATGCCTCTGGGCTATCACCATTGGTCCTACGGCAAACACTTCCTCAGCACCGAGAAGTCCTACAGCCGGGGCCAAATGGGCCTGGCCTACGAGATCGTGATCAACTCCGACCCGTGCATTGCCTACCTGATGGAAGAAAACACCATCTGCATGCAGGCCCTGGTGGTTGCTCACGCCTGTTACGGGCACAACAGTTTCTTCAAGGGCAATTACCTGTTCCGTACCTGGACCGATGCCAGCTCGATCATCGACTACCTGGTGTTCGCCAAGCAGTACATCACCCAGTGCGAGGAACGCCACGGCATCGATGCGGTGGAAGACCTGCTCGACTCCTGCCACGCCCTGATGAACTACGGTGTCGACCGCTACAAGCGCCCCTACCCGATTTCCGCCGAGGAGGAACGACGGCGGCAGAAGGAGCGCGAAGAACACCTGCAAAAGCAGATCAACGACCTGTGGCGGACCATCCCCAAAGGCGCCGACAAGAACAGCGACCGTGACAACGCGCGCTTTCCGGCCGAGCCCCAGGAGAACATTCTCTACTTCATCGAGAAACACGCACCGCTGCTCGAGCCCTGGCAACGCGAGATCGTGCGCATCGTGCGCAAGATCGCCCAGTACTTCTACCCGCAGCGCCAGACCCAGGTAATGAACGAAGGCTGGGCGACTTTCTGGCACTACACCCTGATGAACGACCTGTACGACGAAGGCCTGGTTACCGAGGGCTTCATGATGGAGTTCCTGCAGTCGCACACCAGCGTGGTGTTCCAGCCCGGCTTCGACAGCCCCTACTACAGCGGCATCAACCCCTACGCCCTGGGTTTTGCCATGTACCGGGACATCCGGCGCATGTGTGAACACCCCACCGAAGAGGACCGCCGCTGGTTCCCGGAAATCGCCGGCAGCGACTGGCTGTCGACCATCAAGTTCGCCATGAGCAGTTTCAAGGACGAGAGCTTCATCCTGCAATACCTGTCACCCACGGTGATCCGCGACCTCAAGCTGTTCAGCATCCTCGATGACGACCAGCGCGATGACCTGCTGGTACCGGCCATCCATGACGAAAGCGGCTACCGGATCATCCGTGAAACCCTGGCCGCTCAATACAACCTGGGCAACCGCGAACCCAACGTGCAGATCTGGAGCATCGACCGTCGTGGCGACCGCTCCCTGACCCTGCGCCACCAGCAACACGATCGCAAGCCGCTAGGCGACTCGACCGAGGAGGTGCTCAAGCACCTGCACCGCCTCTGGGGCTTCGATATCCACCTGGAAACCCTGCAGGGTGACCAGATCATGAAAACCCACCACGTGCCGCCCAAGGGCGAGCATGGCGAGGCCGAGTACGGGCGCCTGGACCTGGCGGTCGTGCACCTCTAGCCAGCCCTCCGTTGCTGCCAGACAGGGTATCCTGTGGCATCAACGGAGGATTTTCATGCAGATCTACAAAGTCGGCGGTGCCGTACGCGACCGCCTGCTCGGCCGGCCGGTCAGTGATATCGACTGGGTTGTGGTCGGCGCTAGCGCAGAGCAAATGCAGGCGCTCGGCTATCGGCCCGTGGGTGCCGACTTTCCGGTGTTCATCCACCCCAAAAGCGGCGAGGAATACGCCCTGGCGCGCACCGAGCGCAAGAGTGGCCGCGGTTACGGTGGCTTCACCTTTCACGCCAGCCCCGAGGTAACCCTCGAGGAAGACCTGATCCGGCGCGACCTGACCATCAATGCCATGGCCGAAGATGAGCAGGGTAACGTCAGCGATCCTTATGGCGGCCAGAAAGATCTCGAAGCCCGCATTTTGCGCCATGTTTCCCCGGCATTCGCCGAAGATCCCTTGCGAGTCCTGCGCGTCGCCCGTTTTGCCGCGCGCTACGCCGCAATGGGTTTCAAGGTAGCGCCGCAAACCATTGAGCTGATGCGCCAGCTCAGCGAATCCGGTGAACTCCAGGCACTCACCGTCGAGCGCAGCTGGAAAGAAATTGCCCGGGCACTGATGGAAGATCAACCCCAGGTGTTCATTCAGGTGCTGCGCGATTGTGGCGCTCTCAAGGAGCTGATGCCTGAACTCGACGCCCTGTTCGGCGTACCGCAACCTGCGGCCCACCACCCGGAAATCGACAGTGGCATCCACACCCTCTCGGTCCTCGAACAAGCCGCACAGCATCAGCAACCCCTGAGTGTGCGCTGGGCTTGCCTGCTCCACGATCTGGGCAAAGGGCTTACCCCGGAGGAGGAATGGCCGCGGCACATCGCTCACGAGCAACGCGGGCTCAAGCTGATCAAGGCCGTCAACCAGCGCTTCAAGGTGCCACGCGAGTGCCAGGAGTTGGCGGCACTGGTCGGTGAGTACCACACGCACTGCCACCGCGCTCTGGAGCTCAGGGCCTCGACCTTGCTTGAACTGCTGCAAAGCTTCGATGTTTATCGTCGGCCGCAGCGTTTTGAGGAGTTCATCGCAGCGTGCGAAATGGACGCCCGGGGACGCAAGGGGCTGGAGCAGCGGCAGTACCCACAAGCCGATTACCTGCGCGGTGCGGCGGCGGCAGCGCGGGCAGTACAGGTGCAGCCACTGGTGCAGCAAGGGCTGACCGGGCAAGCGCTGGGAGAGGCGCTCAAGGGCGAGCGCTTGAAAGCCTTGAAGGCCTACAAGAACAACTTCGGCGCCTGAAAGCATCGCGGGGCAAGCCCGCCCCCACAGAACCGGTGGGAGCGGGCTTGCCCCGCGACAGGGACCAGAAAAAGCTCAGAGACAGGTCAACTGCTGCCCGTGCCACTCAAAGGGTACAGGCGCAAGCACCTGGTCGATCTGCGCCTCTTCCCACAACCGGCCCATGGTTTTGCCAGCTCCCGGATGCAGCAACTCAGGGGCAATCAACGAAAGCGGCCACAGCACAAAGGCATTCTTGAGGATCTCGGCGCGGGGCAGCACCAGTCCGTCAAAACTGCCATGCAGATCGTTGTACATCAGCACATCGATATCCAGCGGCAGGCCTTTGCGCTCTGGCGCATAGCGGCCATTGTCAGCCTCGATGAACTTGAGCCGACGGTCCAGCTCCATCAACGGCATATCGGTCAACCCGGTCACTACCAGATTGAAGAACGGGCCGCTTTTGATGCCTACCGCCTGGCTTTCGAACACTGGCGAACACTGCATGTCCTGCAGAAAAACGGCCAGCGCATCCAGCCCCGCCGTCAAATGCCGTTCACGCTCGACATTGCTGCCAAGGCCAAGGTAAACCCGGTTCAGAGACATCCGCGCTCGATCTCCACGCCCACTCCAGTGGCGGCCGACACGGCGCCGGGCTTGGTCAGTTTGAGCTGCAGCCAGGGAATCTGGAACTCGCTCATCAGCACCGCGGCCAGGCGCTCGGCAAAGGTCTCGACCAACTGGAACTCGGACTGCTCGGCAAACGCCTGGATACGCGCAGTCACACTGGCATAGTCCAGGGCCAGGGTCAGGTCGTCGCCCGCCGCTGCCGGCCGGTTGTCCCAGGCAAAACGCAGGTCCAGGCGCAGGCACTGGCGAATGCCACGCTCCCAGTCATAGGCACCGATGACGGTATCGACTTCCAGGCCTTCGATGAACACTCTGTCCAAGCACTTCTCTCCACTGCACGACAAGGGCGACTGGCGCCGTTAGAATCAAGGCGTCCTCGCCCGGAATAGTTAGCATGTTTTGGTTACTGGCGCTGCTCGCCTACCTGCTTGGCTCGCTGTCCTTTGCCATACTCCTCAGCCGCCTCAATGGCAGCCCGGACCCGCGCATGAGCGGTTCTGGCAACGCCGGGGCAACCAACATGCTGCGTCTGGCCGGCCGCAAGCTGGCGGTCCTGACCCTGCTTGGCGACCTGTGCAAGGGCTTGTTGCCCGTACTGGTCGCCAATCTTGCCGGCCTTGACCTGCAACAACAGGCCTGGATCGGCGTGTGTGCGGTCATCGGCCACCTGTTTCCGGTGTACTTCTGCTTTCGCGGCGGCAAAGGTGTCGCCACCGCTGCCGGCCTGTTACTGGGGCTCTACCCGCCAGCAGCACTGCTGGCCATCTGCGCCTGGCTGCTGACCTTCTACCTGACCCGCACCAGCTCCCTCGCGGCACTGATCGCCACACCTCTGACCCTGCCACTGCTGGCCTGGCGCGAGCCGGAAGCGCTATTGCCAATCAGCGTGCTGACCGTGCTGATCGTCTGGCGTCACCGCGGCAATCTACGCGACCTTTTTGCCGGCCGCGAACGGCATTTCTGAATCGGACGCATGAACGCCGCTCATCACAGCGGCGCCAGCTGTTCCATTGGCCAACGTGCCTGCACACTGATCGCCAGGCTTTCCTGCTGCCCAGCAGCCAACCGCTGGCAACCGGCATAGGCGATCATGGCGCCATTGTCGGTGCAGAACTGTGGGCGGGCGTAGTACACATTGCCCTTGATGCCCTCGAGCATGTCTTCCAGCGAGGTCCGCAGGGCCTTGTTGGCACTGACACCACCGGCGATCACCAGGCGCTTGAGGCCGGTCTGCTTCAGGGCACGCTTGCACTTGATGGTCAGAGTCTCCACCACCGCCTGCTGGAAGGCCAGCGACACGTCGCAACGGGTTTGCTCGCCGTCGTCTCCAGCACTCTGGCACTGCTGCCAGGTGTTCAAGGCAAAGGTCTTGAGGCCGCTGAAGCTGAAATCCAGGCCAGGTCGATCGGTCATCGGCCGCGGGAAAACGAAACGCCCTGGAACGCCCTGGGTCGCAAGACGGGCGATTTCCGGGCCACCTGGATAATTCAGTCCCATCAGCTTGGCGGTCTTGTCGAACGCCTCGCCCGCTGCGTCATCAAGGGTTTCACCCAGCAATTGGTAACGGCCAATGCCGTCCACGCGCACCAGCTGGGTATGTCCACCGGACACCAGCAAGGCGACAAACGGGAACTCAGGCGGCTGCTCTTCGAGCATCGGCGCGAGCAGATGACCTTCCATGTGATGTACGCCCAACGCCGGAATACCCCAGGCAAACGCCAGGGCCTGGGCGCAGGACGCCCCTACCAGCAGCGCGCCGACCAGCCCGGGGCCGGCGGTATAGGCAATGGCATCAATTTCGGTAGCGACACAGTCGGCCTCGTCCAGCACCTGGCGGATCAACGGCAGCATACGCTTGACGTGATCGCGCGAGGCGAGCTCCGGCACCACGCCGCCATAGGCACGGTGCAGGTCGATTTGACTGAACAATGCATCGGCCAAAAGGCCGCGTTCACTGTCGTATAATGCGACGCCGGTTTCGTCGCAGGATGTTTCCAATCCCAGTACTAGCATGGGTCTGCGCCTTGTGGAGGCTGAATTCGAAGGCGCGCATGATAGTCCCCACTCCCGGTGCCGACCAGCGGTTTTCGATCAGAGGCTTTGCATTCCGGCTGGCTAAGGGTTAACATCCGCAACCCTTAAAAACCGACGTTCTCCAGTGCACAGTTTTGCCACGAGTTCGTTGACCCCCGGTAATGAATGAAGGTAGCTCTGGATGCCAGCCGTCAAAGTTAAAGAGAATGAACCCTTCGACGTAGCTCTGCGTCGTTTCAAGCGCTCCTGCGAAAAAGCCGGTGTTCTGGCTGAAGTTCGTAGCCGCGAATTTTACGAGAAGCCGACTTCTGAGCGTAAGCGCAAAGCAGCAGCCGCTGTTAAACGTCACGCCAAGAAAGTTCAGCGCGAACAGCGCCGCGCCGTTCGTCTGTACTAATACAGACGTCCGTCGCAAGCTTCTGCCTCGCCCGGCCCAAAGCCGGGCTGCCGGCAGTAGTTGTTTGATCCTCAGACCTTCGTGTCCGAGGCGTCCCATTGCCCTGCAGTGTGGACAACCTGCCTGAAACGTCAGAACTGGCCTCAACGCCAGCTGTGCACGTCATTACTGACGAGCCCTCACCGGCTACAGACGAGCACGTCTTTCCGAATTTTGTGTTACGCCATTCGACATCGCTCGAACGCGCAGCCGTTCCCGCAGCATTAGCGATTACACTTGCTTATCGCCTGATGATGAGAGTGCCATGGCCGGGCTGATTCCCCAAAGCTTCATCGACGACCTCCTCAACCGTACCGACATCGTCGATGTGGTGAGTTCGCGCGTGCAGCTGAAAAAGGCCGGCAAGAACCTCACCGCCTGCTGCCCGTTCCACAAGGAAAAAACCCCGTCCTTCAGCGTCAGCCCCGACAAGCAGTTCTATTACTGCTTTGGCTGCGGCGCGGGCGGCAACGCCCTTGGCTTCATCATGGACCACGACAACCTGGATTTCCCCCAGGCCGTCGAGGAGCTGGCCAAGGCTGCCGGCATGGAAGTCCCTCGCGAGGAAGGTGGACGCGGGCAAAAGCCCCGGCAACCTACCGACTCGCCGCTGTACCCCCTGCTGGAAGCGGCTGCCGAATTTTATCGCCAGGCCCTGAAAAGCCATCCGACCCGTCGCTCGGCGGTGGAATACCTCAAGGGCCGCGGCCTGTCCGGGGAAATCGCTCGCGACTTCGGTCTCGGCTATGCCCCGCCTGGCTGGGACAACCTGTTCAAACATTTGAGCAGCGATACCCTGCAACAAAAGGCCATGATCGATGCCGGCCTGTTGATCGAGAACGCCGAGTCCGGCAAGCGCTACGATCGCTTCCGTGACCGGGTCATGTTTCCGATCCGCGACAGCCGCGGCCGGGTCATCGCCTTTGGCGGCCGGGTGCTCGGCGACGACAAGCCCAAGTACCTGAACTCCCCGGAAACCCCGGTGTTCCACAAAGGCCAGGAGCTGTACGGGCTCTACGAGGCGCGCAAGTTCAACCGCAACCTCGATGAAATCATCGTTGTCGAAGGTTACATGGACGTCATTGCCCTGGCCCAGCAAGGCCTGCGCAATGCGGTGGCGACCCTGGGTACCGCCACCAGCGAAGAGCACCTCAAGCGCCTGTTCCGCGTGGTTCCCAGCGTATTGTTCTGCTTCGACGGCGACCAGGCTGGCCGCAATGCCGCCTGGCGCGCCCTGGAGGCCACCCTTTCGAGCCTGCAGGACGGTCGCAAAGCGCGTTTCCTGTTCCTGCCCGAAGGTGAAGACCCGGACACCCTGATCCGCGCCGAAGGCACTGACGCGTTCCGCGCCCGCATCAACCAGCATGCCCAACCTCTGGCCGACTACTTTTTCCAGCAGTTGACCGAAGAAGCCGACCCGCGCTCGCTTGAGGGCAAGGCGCATATGGCCACCCTGGCAGCACCGTTGATCGAAAAAGTGCCCGGTGCCAACCTTCGCACGCTGATGCGCAATCATCTCAAGGAAATCACCGGGCTCGACAACCAGCAGGTCGAGCAACTGAGCCATAGCGCCCCCACCGAAGCGCCACCCAGCTACGACCCGGGCATCGATTACGACGCCATTCCCGACTACACCCCGGACTACGGCGACTTCCACCAACCCGAGTACGCACCAGCGCAACAGCAGTGGACGCCGAACAAGGGCGGCAAGAAGAAATGGGAAGGCAAACCGTGGGACAAGAAGGGCAAGCCCTGGGAACGCAACGGTCAACGCCAGGATGCGCCGCCACGGGTGCCGACTTCGGTGGAACCCCCGACCTTGAGCGCTTTGCGCACCCTACTGCACCATCCGCAGCTGGCCAAAAAAGTCGAAGATGCCGGCCATTTCGCGGCCGAAGAACACGTCTACGCCCAGTTGCTGGTGGCGCTGCTGGAAGCGTTGCAAAAGAATCCTGAGCTACGCTCACTACAGCTGATTGCACGCTGGCACGGCACCGAACAAGGCCGATTGCTGCGGGCATTGGCAGAAAAGGAATGGCTGATCGATGCCGACAACCTTGAACAACAGTTTTTCGACACTATAACTAGCTTGTCCGCTCGCCAACGCGAGCGAAGCCTGGAACATTTGCTCAGGAAAGCACGTCAAAGTGAACTGAGCGCAGAGGAAAAAAATCAGCTGCGCGACCTGTTAAGCCGGAATGTTCCCGCACAAACCCCGACCTCAACTGGCGCGTGAGGTCCTAGCTCGGGTATAATCCTCGGCTTGTTTTTTGCCCGCCAAGACCTTCAGTGGATAGGGTGTTATGTCCGGAAAAGCGCAACAGCAGTCTCGCATCAAAGAGTTGATCACCCGCGGTCGTGAGCAGGGCTACCTGACTTACGCGGAGGTCAACGACCACCTGCCAGAGGATATTTCAGATCCGGAGCAGGTGGAAGACATCATCCGCATGATCAACGACATGGGGATCAACGTATTCGAGAGTGCTCCGGATGCGGATGCCCTTTTGTTGGCCGAAGCCGATACCGACGAAGCCGCAGCTGAAGAAGCCGCCGCAGCGTTGGCGGCTGTGGAAACCGATATCGGTCGCACGACTGACCCAGTGCGCATGTACATGCGTGAAATGGGTACCGTCGAGCTGCTGACCCGCGAAGGCGAGATCGAAATCGCCAAGCGTATCGAAGAAGGTATTCGCGAAGTCATGGGCGCTATCGCTCACTTCCCGGGTACTGTCGAATACATTCTCAGCGAATACGACCGGGTAACCGCCGAAGGCGGCCGCCTGTCGGATGTTCTCAGTGGCTACATCGACCCGGACGACGGCATCGCCCCGCCGGCCGAAGTACCGCCGCCTGTCGATCCGAAAGCACCGGCCAAGGCCGAGGCTGACGACGAAGAAGACGAAGAGAAAGAAAGCAGTGACGATGAGGAAGAGGCCGAAAGCGGTCCCGATCCAGTCGTTGCCCAACAGCGCTTTGGTGCCGTCCAGGAACAACTGAACGCCACCCTCAAAGTGCTGAAAAAGAACGGCCGCCAGCACAAGGACAGCCTCAAGGCGATGCTTGAACTGGCAGAACTGTTCATGCCGATCAAGCTGGTGCCAAAGCAGTTCGAAGTACTGGTCGAACGCGTTCGTGGGGCCCTGGATCGTCTGCGTCAGCAAGAACGCGCCATCATGCAACTGTGTGTCCGTGACGCACGCATGCCACGCGCCGACTTCCTGCGCCTGTTCCCGAGCAACGAAGTCGACCAGACCTGGGCCAGCGATCTTTCCAAGCGCAGCACCAAGTGGGCTGCTGCACTGGGCGAGAAAAGCGACGCCATCGTCGCTTGCCAGCAAAAGCTGATCGACCTGCAGGACGAAACCGGCCTGACCATCGCCGAGATCAAGGACATCAACCGTCGCATGTCGATCGGTGAAGCCAAGGCTCGCCGGGCGAAGAAAGAGATGGTTGAGGCCAACCTGCGTCTGGTTATCTCGATCGCCAAGAAGTACACCAACCGCGGCCTGCAGTTCCTCGACCTGATTCAGGAAGGCAACATCGGCCTGATGAAGGCGGTGGACAAGTTCGAATACCGTCGTGGTTACAAGTTCTCGACCTATGCCACCTGGTGGATTCGCCAGGCGATCACCCGTTCGATCGCCGACCAGGCCCGCACCATCCGTATTCCGGTGCACATGATCGAGACGATCAACAAGCTCAACCGTATTTCCCGGCAGATGCTGCAGGAAATGGGTCGCGAACCGACCCCGGAAGAGCTGGGTGAGCGCATGGAAATGCCTGAGGACAAAATCCGCAAGGTATTGAAGATCGCCAAAGAGCCGATCTCCATGGAAACCCCGATCGGCGATGACGAAGATTCGCACCTGGGTGACTTCATCGAAGACTCGACCATGCAGTCGCCAATCGATGTCGCCACGGTCGAAAGCCTCAAGGAAGCGACCCGTGATGTGCTCTCCGGTCTGACCGCACGCGAGGCCAAAGTGCTGCGCATGCGTTTCGGTATCGACATGAACACCGATCACACCCTCGAAGAGGTCGGCAAACAGTTCGACGTGACCCGTGAACGGATCCGTCAGATTGAAGCCAAGGCGCTGCGCAAGCTGCGCCACCCGACGCGAAGCGAGCATTTGCGCTCCTTCCTCGACGAGTGATGACAAACCCCGGCCCAGGCCGGGGTTTTTCTTTTCTGCGATCACACACTTTAAGTCTTTCGCCACTACCCTGGCGCAGAAATGCCCGTCTACACTCGAAGCAGTTCATCTGTGTGACGAGGCCGTTATGCCCAAAATGCCGGCCCTCCTGTTGCTGTTCCAGATGCTCTGGAGCGCAACGGCCGGCGCCTTGACCCTGACCGACGAAGAACAAGCCTGGCTCAGCGCCCACCCGCAGCTGCGCCTGGGCGTCGACGCATCCTGGCCACCGTTTGAATACCGTGACCAGGACGGTCGCTACCAGGGATTGGCTGCCGATTACATTGCCCTTATTCAGGAACGACTGGGCGTAGTGTTCAAACCGGTCGAGCCGTCCAGTTGGTCTGCCGTGCTTGAACAGGCACGGCGAAACCAGCTGGAGTTACTCCCTGGAGTCATGTCGACACCGGAGCGTCAGGGTTTCCTGGCCTTCACCCGCCCCTACCTGGATTTCCCGATCGTCATTCTGGCCCATGAGGGCGGAGCACAACCGCGTACCCTGAAGGACCTCTACGGGCTGAAGATTGCCGTGGTGGAGAACTATGCGCCGCATGAACTGCTGCGCACCCATCACCCTGACCTGAACCTGGTGGCCTTGCCCAACGTCAGCTCGGCACTGCAGGCACTGGCCACCGATGAAGTCGACGCGGTGGTCGGCGACCTCGCATCGAGCATCTGGAGCCTGCGTCAGCTCAAACTCGACGGTCTGTATGTCAGCGGTGAAACCAACTACCGCTACCAGCTGGCCATGGCGGTACCGCGGGAGCAAAAGATCCTGGTCGGCATTCTCGACAAAGTCATGGCCGACATGAGCACCAGCGAAATCAGCAAGATCCAGGAGCGCTGGGTCGGCAATGTCCTCGATCACCGGACCCTCTGGTACGACCTGTTGATCTACGGACTGCCCGGCATATTGCTGTTGGTGGCAATACTGGCGGCAATGATGCGGGTCAACCGGCGGCTGAGTTCGGAAATTTCCCGCCGCATCGCCCTGGAACAGGAACTGCGCAGCAGCGAATACCACTACCGCGGCCTGATCGAAAGCCTCTCGGCGATCGCCTGGGAAGCCGATGCCAACGACTTCACTTACAGCTACGTCTCGCCGCATGCCGAAGACCTGCTCGGCTACCCGCTGGGTCATTGGCTGCGCCCGGGCTTCTGGCGCAGCATCATTCACCCCGATGACGCCCTTTGGGCCCAGGCCTACTGCGACAGCGAGACCGCTGCCGGGCGCGACCACAGCCTCGATTATCGGGTGATTTGCGCCGATGGCCGCAGCCTGTGGGTGCGCGATATCGTCAGCCTGATCGAGCACGGGCACAAGCCGGTGATGCGCGGCTTGATGATCGATATCAGCGAAACCAAGAATGCCGAGGATGCCCTGCGCCTGTCGGAGCAGAAATTCGCCTCGGTATTCCAGCAGTGCCCGGACATCCTGCTGATCGCCCGCCTCAGCGACGGCTGTTTGCTGGAGGTCAACGAGGCCTTCGAAGAGCAGATCGGCCTGAGCTCGGCAGAGGTCATTGGCCGCACCGCTACAGAGTTGAGCATCTGGGGAGTCGACGGGATCGGCCCAGGATTACTCCTGCGCCTGCAGTCAGGCAGCATTCGCAACCTGGAAACGCTGTTCCGGCGCAGCAACGGCCAGTTGTTCACCGGTTTGATCTCGGCGGAGACCTTTGAGCTCGACAACACACCAGCCCTGGTCGTGGCCGTGCGCGATATCAGCCAGCTCAAGGAAACCCAGGAGCAACTGCAAACCTCCGAAGAGAAGTTCGCCAAGGCCTTCCACGCCTCGCCTGACGGTCTGCTGTTGTCACGCCAGAGTGATGGCTTGCTGCTTGAGGTCAACGAAGGTTTCTGCCGCCTGACCGGCTTCGACAGCCATACCTCGCTGGATCACACCTCGCTGGACCTGGGCATCTGGGTGGACCTTAACGAACGTCGGCGCCTGCTGGAGATGCTGAAAAAAGACGGCTTCGTCCGTGATTTCAGCTGCCATATCCGCCGCAGCGACGGCCAGATACGCCTGTGCGAGCTGTCTGCCCGGCCATTGCCGATAGCCGGTGTCGACTGCATGCTGACCATCGCCCGCGACATCACCGAACGCCACCTGATGCAGGAAAAGCTGCAACTGGCCGCCACCGTATTTGAAAATACCGCCGAAGGTGTGTTGATCACTGACACCGAACAGCGCATCAGCGCCGTCAACCGGGCCTTCAGCGAAATCACCGGTTACAGCGAATTCGAAGCTTTGGGGCAAACACCGCGCTTGCTCGCCTCAGGTCAGCACGACAGCGCTTTTTATGCCGCCATGTGGCACCAGTTGACCGCCGAAGGGCACTGGCAAGGCGAAATCCATAACCGGCGCAAAAATGGCGAGCTGTATCCCAGCTGGCTGACCATCAGTGCCGTGCGCAACAGCGAACGGGCCATCACCCACTTTGTCGCGGTGTTCGCCGATATTTCCAGCCTCAAACATGCCCAGGCGAAACTCGACTACCAGGCTCACCATGATCCACTCACTGGCTTGCCCAACCGCACGCTGTTCGAAAACCGCCTGCAAGCGGCCCTCACCTGTGCCCAGAGCTCCAAACGTCAGGGGGCCGTGCTGTTTCTCGACCTCGACCGTTTCAAGCACATCAACGACAGCCTTGGCCATCCGGTCGGCGACCTGCTGCTCAAAGGCATCGCCCAACGCCTGAAAGAACAGGTGCGCGATATCGATACAGTGGCGCGTTTGGGCGGTGATGAGTTCATCATCCTGTTGCCCGGCCTGCATCAGCCCAGCGACGCCAGTCATATCGCCAACAAACTGCTGGCCTGCTTCAGCGCGCCGTTCCAGGCCGGCGAACACGAGTTCTTCACCAGCGCGAGCATTGGCACCAGCCTGTACCCGCAGGACGGCACCGACGTCGCCTCATTGATCCGCAATGCCGACGCGGCGATGTACCGTTCCAAGGCCAAAGGCCGCAACCGGGTCGAATGCTACACCCGCGACCTCACGGCCCAGGCCAGCGAGCGCATTGCCCTGGAGCACGAGTTGCGCCGGGCCATAGAACGCAACGAGCTGAGCCTGTGCTACCAGCCCAAATTCAGCCTGAAAACCCAGAGTCTGGTGGGCGCCGAAGCCCTGATTCGCTGGACCCACCCACTGTTTGGCGACGTGCCTCCAGAACATTTCATCGGCCTGGCCGAAGAGAACGGCATGATTCTGCAACTGGGCGACTGGGTGCTGGAACAGGCCTGTCGGCAAATGCAGATCTGGAAGAAACGCTACCAGGCCTTCGGTCCGCTGTCGGTCAACCTGGCCGGCGCCCAACTGCGTCAAACCAGTTTGATCAAACGCATAGAACAGCTGCTCAAGACTCACCAGCTCAAAGCCGGTGACCTGCAACTGGAAATTACCGAGAACTTCATCATGAGCCAGGCCGAAGAAGCCCTGGCCATTCTGCACCAGCTCAAGCACCTGGGAGTGCAACTGGCGATCGACGACTTTGGCACCGGCTACTCGTCACTGAGCTACCTCAAGCGCCTGCCGCTGGACATCCTCAAGATCGACCAATCGTTCATTCGCGGCCTGCCGGATGACCCTCACGATGCCGCCATCGCCCGGGCGATCATAGCCCTGGGGCGCAGTATGCAATTGACCATCATTGCCGAAGGTGTCGAGAACCAGGCCCAACAGCAATTTCTCGCCGCTGAAGGCTGCGAGCAGATCCAGGGCTACATCGTCAGCCTGCCGTTACCTGCGGAGGAATTCGCCGCGTCATTCCTTCGTATAGCAGTTTCGGATCTTTCGGATGGCACTGCCTGGAAACCCTCGTTATAATTCGCGACCACTGGGGCCTATAGCTCAGTTGGTTAGAGCAGAGGACTCATAATCCTTTGGTCCACGGTTCAAGTCCGTGTGGGCCCACCAAAACAGAAAGCCGCGCATTGCGCGGCTTTCGTCGTTTCAGGGAATCATCAACACAGCAGACCAGGGGTTTCGACTCCAGGCCCGCTACAGTCATTCACTTCTGATTGATCGTCGTTACGTGCCGGGTAAAGCAAGTGCTGTTATCCGGTACATCCTTGTTGATAAAGGCCATTGCTCCGATGGTTACATTGTCGCCGATGCGTAGGTTGTCGCCGATTATGCAAACATTGGCCCCTACTACTACGTTGTCGCCGATGTGGATCAAACCTTTCTGGCCAGCGGTTTTCACACCGATAGTGGTGTTTTGGCGAATGGACAGGTTTTTGCCTATGCGTGCCGCATCCGCGATCACTATCCCTACACGGTGAGAGAAGCTCAGACCAGGACCGATTTCCGCCGCCAGCATGATATCGATGCCATGGGTACGCACTAAACTTGCGTGGATTCGACGGGCAATCTTGGGGTAATTGAGCACCCCTTTCCGGCGTCGGTGAAGATGCTGCGCCAGCCTGAACCAGAACAGATAATGCTCTTGTTCTTTTAGGCGAATACGTCGAAATATCCGTTTGAACTTCAATTTCTTTTCTTCACCGCCCATCACTTCGATGCGCCAGAATCTCTTCAGATTCTCCCAATCCATGTATTCCACTTGCGATCTTCTCCCGGATGAATCCGAATCCATCCGCCTGGACAGTTTCTCTATAGATGGCGCAATTGTATCGAATTCGACATAGCGCCGACACATTCGGCGGGATGGACGGAACTCCCGCCCCCCCTGTCGACCGAATAGACAGAACTGCTCAAGCGCTTGCTCGATGGTGGGCGCAGCACCCTCTATCAGGCTACCCACGCAGGCGATTAGCAATCAGGTCAGGAAAACTTATAAAATAAGAGGTCTTCGCCCAGCCATCCCCCCAATCATCGATGCAAGTTAAGGATTTCTAAAATGGACGCTTCCACAGCACAGTTGATTTCTGACGTGCCATTCAGCGTCAGCCATTTCGATGATTGCCGCAATGCAGGGTCAGGCTCGGTTTTCGTGATTGCCTCGGGCAGTTCGGCAAAGGACTTTCCTTTTCAGGAATTCTCCGACATCCCGATGATCACGATGAACGGCGCGATCTCCATGTTCGTCGATACGCCGATCAAGCCATTTTTTTATGTCTGCACGGACAAGGACTTTTCCAACCAGCAACCCGAGCTGTTTGCCGAAGCCATGCGCCGCAGTGAACGGGTTGCGCTCTGGGAGGACCACTACAAGTCCGCCGGTGTTGCCGCCAGCGGCGAGCTGTATTTTCTGCGCAAAGCCCGCAAGGCGAAGTTTTCCGACCTGCTGCGAAAAGACCCTGAACTCATCCGCAATCGCCCCTTCCCGGGCAGTCGCCGGAAACCCCTGGGGTTCAGCAAGAACCTGCACCGCGGCTTCTTTGATGCTCGCACGGTGGCTTACGTAGCGCTGCAGATTGCCTACCATGCGGGTTTCAACAAGGTCTTCATGGTGGGAGTGGACTTGAACCAGAATGCTGGCAGGTTCTACGAAAACCGACATTCCAAGCTGTCACCTTGCGGCCTGGACCAACACTTCGATTCGCGCATCCTGCCGTCCTTCGAGTTGCTGGCCGAGTCGGTGGTCGACAAGGATTTCGCCGTCTACAACCTGTCGCCCACCTCCCGACTGCCACGCACAGTGATTCCTTACAAAACCCTCGATGAAGTGCAGGCACTGGTGCGCAGCTGAGCAAGCGCGGCTTGCTCGCCAGCGTGCGGTGTGGATAGGCTAATGCATTCAGTTCATGCGCCGTACTACGCGGCGCACACCCGAGAGTCTCCATGTCCGACAGCCGTCCCGTCGCCCTCGATGAAATCGACCGCCAACTGATTTCGCTACTGCAGATCAATGCCCGCGAAAGTGTCGCCATGCTGGCCCGGCAGCTGGGCATCGCACGCACCACGGTGACCTCGCGCCTGGCGCGACTGGAAAAGACCAAGGTCATCAGCGGCTATGGCGTACGCCTGGGCCAGCGCCTGATCGACGGCGGCTTGCAGGCCTATGTCGGGATCAAAGTGCAACCACGCTCGGGCAAGGACGTGGTGCGCCGCCTGAGTGCCATGGGACAAGTCCAGCAGTTGTGCGCGGTCAGTGGCGAGTTCGACTACGTGGCCTGGCTGCGCAGTGATTCACCGGAGCAACTGGACCAGTTGCTCGACCAGATCGGCAGTGTCGATGGTGTGGAAAAGACCACGACCTCGATCATCTGCGGATTCCACGGTCATCTGGCCACCCATTCCATGAGCATCTGACCACCGATTCCACGCTGATCCGGCCACCCATTCCACGCGCATCCGGCCACTGATTCCACGGCCATCCGGCCACTCAACCGGGCAGGCAGCTACGCAGGATTTCTTCACTACCATCGACCTCTTTTTCGAAGCAGAGAGGTCGTCGTGGAGCGTTTATCCATGCGTAAGATTCGCGAAGTACTACGTCTCAAGTTCGAGGTCGGACTATCAGCTCGCCAGATTGCGGTCAGCGTGCAGGTCGGTCGTGTCACCGTCGGCGACTACCTCAATCGTTTTGCCGCCAGTGGTCTCAGTTGGCCCTGTTCGTTGTCCGATGCCGAGTTGGAGCAGCAACTGTTCCCGCCGGCCCCGGCGGTTGCCAGCGAGAAGCGGCCTTTACCCGATTGGGCATGGGTGCATGCCGAACTGCGCCGCCCCGGGGTGACCCTGGCGCTGCTCTGGCAGGAGTACCGCCTGAGCCAGCCGCAGGGCTTTCAGTACAGCTGGTTCTGTGAGCACTACCGGGCCTGGCAGGGCAAGCTGGACGTGGTGATGCGTCAGGAGCACCGCGTCGGCGAGAAGCTGTTCGTCGACTATGCCGGCCAGACGGTGCCGGTTATCGACCGCCACAGCGGCGAGATCCGCCAGGCGCAGGTGTTCGTCGCGGTGCTCGGCGCGTCCAGCTACACCTTCGCCGAAGCCACCTGGTCGCAGCAGCTGCCGGACTGGCTAGGCTCGCATACCCGTTGCTTCGCCTTCCTCGGCGGCGTGCCGGAGATCGTGGTGCCGGACAACCTGCGCAGCGCGGTGAGCAAGGCCCATCGTTACGAGCCGGACATCAACCCCAGCTACCGCGACCTTGCCGAGCACTACGGAGTGGCGGTGGTGCCGGCGCGGGCACGCAAACCGCGCGACAAGGCCAAGGCCGAAGTCGGCGTGCAGGTGGTCGAGCGTTGGATCCTCGCGGCCCTGCGCAACCGTCAGTTCTTCTCCTTGGACGAACTCAACAGCGCCATCTCCGTGTTGCTGGAGCGGCTCAACCAACGCCCGTTCAAGAAGCTGCCGGGCTCGCGCCAGACGGCCTTCGACAGCCTGGATCGTCCGGCGCTGCGCCCCCTGCCGGAGCAACCCTACGTCTACGCCGAGTGGAAGAAAGCGCGGGTGCACATCGACTACCACGTCGAGGTCGATGGGCATTACTACTCGGTGCCGTATCAACTGGTGAAGAAGCAGCTGGAGGTGCGCCTGACGGCGCGCACCGTCGAGTGTTTCCACGCCAACCAGCGAGTGGCCAGCCACCTGCGCTCAATGCACAAGGGCCGGCACAGCACGCAGGCCGAGCACATGCCCAAGAGCCATCGCGAGCATGCCGAGTGGACGCCACAACGGCTGATCCGCTGGGCCGAGCAGACCGGGCCGAACACCGCCGGCGTGATCCGGCACATCCTCGAACGGCGCATCCATCCGCAGCAGGGCTACCGGGCCTGCCTGGGCATCCTGCGCCTGGGCAAAACCCACGGCGAAGTGCGCCTGGAGTTGGCCTGCCGTCGCGCCATCAGCCTCGGCACGTGCAGCTACAAGAGCCTCGAATCGATCCTGCGCCAGGGGCTGGAGAACCTGCCGCTGGCCCAGCAGCACCTGCCCCTGCTGCCGGACGACCACGCCAACCTGCGCGGCCCCGGCTACTACCACTGAACACAAGGAATCCCACCATGCTGCCCCATCCGACCCTGGACAAGCTGCAAACCCTGCGCCTGCACGGCATGCTCAAGGCGCTGAACGAACAACTGAAAACCCCGGACATCGACAGCCTGAGCTTCGAGGAACGCCTCGGCCTGCTGGTCGACCGCGAGCTGACTGAACGCGACGACAAGCGCCTGAGCAGCCGCCTGCGCCAGGCCCGGCTCAAGCACAACGCCTGCCTCGAAGACATCGACTACCGCAGCCCGCGCGGGCTGGATAAGGCGCTGATCCTGCAACTGAGCGGCGGCCAGTGGCTACGCGACGGCCTCAACCTGATCATCGGCGGCCCCACCGGTGTCGGTAAAACCTGGCTGGCCTGCGCCCTGGCCCACCAGGCCTGCCGAGAAGGCTACAGCGTGCGTTACCTGCGCTTGCCGCGTTTGCTGGAAGAACTGGGTCTGGCCCATGGCGACGGGCGCTTCGCCAAGCTGATGAGCAGCTACGCCAAGACCGACCTGCTGATCCTCGATGACTGGGGCTTGGCCCCGTTCACCGCCGAACAGCGGCGCGACATGCTGGAGCTACTGGACGACCGCTACGGCCAGCGCTCGACCATCGTTACCAGCCAGATGCCGGTGGACAACTGGCACGAACTGATCGGCGATCCGACCCTGGCCGACGCTATCCTCGACCGCCTGGTGCACAACGCTTACCGGATCAATCTGAAGGGTGAATCAATGCGCAAACGGACGCAGAAATTGACGACGCCAGCCAACCCGGACTAACAATGCCACCCCTGCGTCGCTGCGCTCCGACTGCCCGGCCGGATGGCCGTGGAACAGGTGGCCAGATGGCCCTGGAATGCCTGGCCAGATGAGAGCGGACTGGGTGGCCGGATGGCGTGGAATCCGCAATCATCCTCAGCAGCAAGGTTGACCGAGGGTAGGAGCGGGCTTGCCCCGCGATGGGGCCAGTGCATTCAGCACATGCTTTTCGCGGGGCAAGCCCGCTCCCACAGCATGCACCCTGCCGATATGACGAACAAACCACTCAAAACGACAAATAACACCACAAATAGACGACACTCTGCATCTTAATTACGTAACTCCCAGCCTCTAAACTGACCGCCAGCGTTTTCCTATACTCAAGCTCCGCATCCTGCGCAGCCCTGGCAAGGTCATCTATGAACAAGAACAATCGCCACCCCGCCGACGGCAAGAAACCTGTCACCATCTTCGGCCCGGACTTTCCGTTCGCCTTTGACGACTGGATCGAGCACCCCGCTGGCCTGGGCAGTATCCCGGCCGAACGCCAGGGTGAAGAAGTGGCGATTGTCGGTGCCGGTATCGCCGGCCTGGTGGCGGCCTACGAGCTGATGAAGCTGGGCCTCAAACCGGTGGTCTACGAAGCGTCGAAGATGGGTGGCCGCCTGCGCTCGCAGACCTTCGAAGGTACCGACGGGATCATCGCCGAGCTTGGCGGTATGCGTTTCCCGGTATCGTCCACGGCGTTCTATCACTATGTGGACAAGCTGGGCCTTGAGACCAAGCCCTTTCCCAACCCGCTGACGCCGGCCTCAGGCAGTACGGTCATCGACCTGGAAGGTCAGACCCACTACGCCGAAAAACTTTCCGACCTGCCGAAACTGTTCCAGGAAGTCGCCGATGCCTGGGCCGACGCGCTGGAAGATGGCGCCCGCTTCGGTGAAATCCAGCAGGCGATCCGCGACCGCGATGTGCCACGTCTCAAAGAACTGTGGAACACCCTCGTGCCGCTGTGGGACGACCGCACCTTCTACGACTTCGTCGCTACTTCCAAGGCCTTCGCCAAGCTCAGCTTCCTGCACCGGGAAGTGTTCGGCCAGGTCGGCTTCGGCACCGGCGGCTGGGACTCGGACTTCCCCAACTCGATGCTGGAAATCTTCCGCGTGGTGATGACCAACTGCGACGATCACCAACACCTGGTGGTCGGCGGCGTCGAGCAAGTGCCGCTGGGCATCTGGCGCCATGTTCCCGAGCGTTGCGCGCACTGGCCGCAAGGCACCAGCCTCAGCTCGCTGCACCGTGGCGCGCCGCGTCCGGGGGTCAAGAGCATCGCCCGCGATGCCGACGGACGCCTGGCGGTGACCGACACCTGGGGCGACACCCGCCACTACGCCGCCGTGCTCACCACCTGCCAGAGCTGGCTGCTGACCACCCAGATCGAATGTGAAGAGTCGCTGTTCTCGCAGAAGATGTGGATGGCTCTGGACCGCACCCGCTACATGCAGTCGTCGAAAACCTTCGTCATGGTCGACCGGCCATTCTGGAAAGACAAAGACCCGGAGACCGGCCGCGACCTGATGAGCATGACCCTGACCGACCGTCTGACCCGCGGCACCTACCTGTTCGACAACGGTGACGACAAGCCGGGGGTCATCTGCCTGTCCTACTCGTGGATGAGCGACGCCCTGAAGATGCTCCCGCACCCGGTGGAAAAGCGCGTGAAGCTGGCCCTCGACGCGCTGAAGAAGATCTACCCGAAAGTCGACATCGCCGGCCACATCATTGGCGACCCGATCACCGTGTCCTGGGAAGCCGACCCGCATTTCCTCGGGGCGTTCAAGGGCGCCCTGCCTGGCCATTACCGTTACAACCAGCGTATGTACGCGCACTTCATGCAGCAGGACATGCCCGCCGAACAGCGCGGTATCTTCATCGCCGGTGACGACGTGTCGTGGACCCCGGCCTGGGTCGAAGGCGCGGTGCAGACCTCGCTCAATGCGGTGTGGGGTATCATGAATCACTTCGGTGGGCATACCCATCCTGATAACCCAGGCCCGGGCGATGTATTCAACGAGATCGGACCGATCGCCCTCGCCGACTGACGGGAGTAACGCCATGCGCATCGCGCTGTATCAAGGTGCTTCGCAGCCACTGGACGTACCCGGCAATCTCGAGCGCCTGCACCAGCAGGCGCAACTGGCCGCAGCCCGGGGTGCAGAGTTGCTGGTGTGTCCGGAGATGTTCCTGACCGGCTACAACATCGGCAGCGAGGCCGTGGAACGCCTGGCCGAGGCCGAAGACGGGCCTTCGGCCATGGCCGTGGTGGAGATCGCCCAGAGCAATCGCATCGCCATTGCCTACGGTTATCCCGAGCTGTCCGAAGACGGCCGGATCTACAACGCCGTACAGCTGATCGACGCCCATGGCAGCAGCCTGTGCAACTACCGCAAGACCCACCTGTTCGGCGGTCTGGACCGGGCGATGTTCAGCCCGGGCCCCGATCATTTCCCGGTGGTGGAATTGAACGGATGGCGGCTGGGCTTGCTGATCTGCTACGACATCGAGTTTCCGGAAAATGCCCGACGCCTGGCCCTGGCCGGTGCCGAGCTGATTCTGGTGCCGACGGCGAACATGGTGCCTTACGACTTCATTGCCCAAGTCACCGTGCGCGCCCGCGCCTACGAAAACCAGTGCTACCTGCTCTACGCCAACTACTGCGGCAGCGAAGACGAGATCCACTACTGCGGACAGAGCAGCATTGTCGGCCCGGACGGCAGCATCCTGGCCATGGCCGGTCGCGACAGCACCCTGCTGCAGGCAGACCTGGAACTGCAACGGGTCCACGAAGGACGCGCCAGCACGCCCTACCTGCACGACCTGCGCCCTGAGCTGTATGGCGATCCGCGCGATCGCGGATAATCCGCTAGCATGACGGTTCGCGCTGCAACGGAACCGTCATGCCCAGCACTGTGCAACACCTCATCCTCGACAATGGCCTGCAGGTCATCCTGCGGCATGCCCCGCAGCTGAAGCGCTGCGCCGCTGCCGTGCGGGTCATGGCCGGCAGTCATGACGCACCGCGCGCCTATGCAGGGCTCGCACACTTTATCGAGCACCTGTTGTTTCTCGGCACTGAGCGCTTCCCCCTGGGCGACGGCCTGATGCGCTATGTGCAGCGTCATGGTGGCCAGGTCAACGCCAGTACCCGCGAGCGCACCACCGACTACTTTTTCGAAGTCCCGCAAGCGGCGTTTGCCGGCGGCCTCGAGCGTTTGTGCGACATGCTCGCCCGCCCGGTTTTCGATCAACAACGCCAGTTGCGCGAACGTGAAGTGATCCATGCCGAATTCATCGCCTGGTCGCGCAATCCCCAGGCCCAGGCCCAGTTTTCCCTGCTGCAGAGGGTTTCCAGCCAGCATCCCCTGAGTGGTTTCCAGGCCGGCAACCGCTACAGCCTGCCCGTGCACAGCCGCGACTTTCAGACAGCGTTGCAGGCTTATCACCAGCGTTACTACCAGGCAGGACAGATGATCCTGAGCCTGAGCGGCCCGCAAAGCCTTGAGCAACTGGAAGCGCTGGCCCGTGGCGCTGCCAGCCACCTGGCCAGCGGTGTTCGGATCGGGCAGGCGCAACCACCCACGCTTGTCGACGAAAGGCTTGAGCCGCAACTGAGCGCTCAGCAACTGGACCTGTTGTATGCCGTGGAGCAACAACCGACGGGCACGGAACAGGCCATCGAGTTTCTCAGCACCTGGCTGACCGATGCCCGGGCAGGTGGACTGCTGGCGGCACTTCGTCATCAAGGGTTGCAAGCGCTTGAGTGTTCGTCGTTGTACGGTTTTGCCGGTCAGGGACTGCTGCACGTCCGCCTGAAACTCAACGACGCAGCCATAGGTGAGCAGGCACAGGCGCTTGTGCAGAGCTGGTTAAGGTTCTTCCGCGAGGTGGACCGCTCGGCGCTGTACCAGGAATACGCAAGCTTGCAACAGTGCCGCGCCCAGGCGGCGACAGCCTTGGATCTGGCCTGTCGTGACAGTGCTGCCCGGCCTTATGAAGCGCTGAGCGAACAAGCCCGGCACGCCCTGGACAGCTTGCTCGACAGCCTGCTGCAAGGCGACTCACCGACATGCACTGAGAGCTGGCATTTACCTGCCCCGGAACCCTTGCTCAACGTGCATTACGCCGACCACCCAGCCGTCCCGGCTCCCACGAGGCTGTGTTTGAGTCCGCTACTAGCGCCTGAACGTCGGCATGGAGTCGTTTATCTACGCTGGCAGTTGACTACGGCCACACGCGCCCCGCTCTGGCAGGTCCTGGACCGGGCTTTGCAGCCCCTGCGTGAACGTGCGGCAAGGGCTGGGGTGACATTGCAGTTCGAAGCCTGTGGCCCGTTCTGGCAGTTACGCTGCGCCGGCGTACCTGAAACGGTGGTCGCCGTAACCCAAGAGGCGCTGGAGGCACTCCAACATCCCGGTGCGGCCAGCTGGACTGCAAAGCCTGCGAGTGAAGCCGACGCCATGCCGATTCGCGTCCTGCTCCGCCAGCTCCCCGAGCAGCTCATCGGCCCAGACGAAGCACCTTTGCCCGCTTGTACCCTAGGGCAAAGCGACCTGCAGGTAGTGTGGCAACACGCCCGATGGCAGGCCATGGCCACAGGATTCGGCGACAGACCGCAACAAGCCCTCAACCGCGTGCTGCAGAGTGTTCCCGGGTATCCTGGCGCGCATCACCCGATCGTTGTGGAGCCTGCTCGCCGCTGGCACTGCCTGCCACCGCTGGCCAGCGAGCAGGCATTACTGCTGTTCTGCCCCGTGGCGATCACTGAAGAAGCCAGCACCCGTTTGCTGGCACAGCACATTCAAGGGCCGTTCTATCAACGCCTGCGTGTCGAACTGCAACTGGGTTACGCCGTATTCAGCGCCTTCCGTCAGATTCAGGGCATCAACGGCCTGCTGTTCGGCGTGCAGTCGCCGAGTGCCAGCCACGCGCAGATCCTTGCCCATATCGATGATTTCCTCACGTCCCTGCCGACTACACTTACCGCTAGCCCCGACGTGCGCCAGGCCCTTGCCGAACAAATGAGCGAAGCCGCAATGAGTAACGCCGACGTCGCCGAATGGGCCTGGCAGGCACAACTGGCGGGCCGCAGCCAGACGACGCTGGACGATCTCCAGATAGAGATTCTCAGCATTGATGACGCACAGCTGCGACAGAGTGCCGAGGATCTTTTACACGCCAAACGAGGCTGGCTGATCCTGGCCAATGGCCCCGCAGCCGAAGACGGCGACTGGGTTACC
This sequence comes from Pseudomonas alkylphenolica, assembly GCF_000746525.1. NCBI lineage: Bacteria > Pseudomonadati > Pseudomonadota > Gammaproteobacteria > Pseudomonadales > Pseudomonadaceae > Pseudomonas > Pseudomonas alkylphenolica. The sequence goes on along the minus strand of NZ_CP009048.1, from coordinate 466,465 downwards.
GGGTGATTCTTACCGAATATGTAACGGCATTTATCGTAGATTTAACCATTCAGTACGTAGTTTTTAGTAAGATAGCGCAATCTCGGCGAGTGGAACCGCTCGTCATCCGAGCGGACTAAACCAGTAACCGCCCAACCCAGCCCCATCCGGAAGGAGTCATTCCATGTGGACCAAACCTGCTTACACTGATCTGCGTATCGGCTTTGAAGTGACCATGTACTTCGCAAGCCGCTGAGTTCGCTTGCGTTACAACGCCTCGGTCAGCCGGGGCGTTTTTATTTCAAGACGCGGCAGGAGTGGCCATGTACATCCAGATTCTAGGTTCCGCCGCCGGTGGCGGATTCCCGCAGTGGAACTGCAACTGCGAGAACTGCAAAGGCTTTCGCGACGGTACCTTGCGCGCTGCAGCGCGTACCCAGTCGTCGATTGCCCTGTCTGACGACGGTGTCCACTGGGTGCTGTGCAACGCCTCGCCGGATATCCGCGCGCAACTGCAAGCGTTCGCGCCCATGCAACCCGCACGCGCGCTGCGCGACACCGGGATCAGCGCGATTGTCCTGCTCGACAGCCAGATCGATCACACCACCGGCCTGCTGAGTCTGCGTGAAGGCTGCCCGCATCAGGTCTGGTGCACCGACATGGTCCACCAGGACCTGAGCACCGGCTTCCCGCTGTTCAACATGCTCAGCCACTGGAACGGCGGCTTGCAGTGGAACCGCATTGAACTGGAAGGCAGCTTTGTCATCGACGCCTGCCCGAACCTGCGCTTCACCCCCTTCCCGTTGCGCAGCGCTGCCCCGCCCTACTCGCCACACCGCTTCGACCCGCATCCGGGCGATAACCTCGGGCTGATGGTCGAAGACCTGCGCACTGGCGGCAAACTGTTCTATGCCCCGGGCCTGGGCCAGGTCGATGCCAAGCTGCTGCAGATGATGCATGAAGCCGACTGCCTGCTGGTCGACGGCACCCTGTGGGAGGATGATGAAATGCAGCGCCGTGGTGTCGGCACGCGCACCGGCCGGGAAATGGGTCACCTGGCGCAGAATGGCCCCGGTGGCATGCTTGAAGTGCTGGAAGGCTTCCCTGAGCAACGCAAGGTGCTTATCCACATCAACAACACCAACCCGATTCTCAATGAAGACTCGGCCGAACGCGCCGAACTCAATCGCCGTGGCGTCGAAGTCGCCTTCGACGGCATGAGTATCAGCCTCTAGCAGGAGCCGACATGAGCGACGCCAAAGCACTGTCCCCCGCCGAATTCGAACAGGCCCTGCGCGCCAAGGGTGCCTACTACCACATCCATCACCCCTACCATGTGGCGATGTATGAAGGCCGCGCCAGCCGCGAACAGATCCAGGGCTGGGTGGCCAACCGTTTCTACTATCAGGTCAACATCCCGCTCAAGGATGCCGCGATCCTCGCCAATTGTCCGGATCGCGAGATCCGCCGCGAGTGGATTCAGCGCCTGCTCGACCATGACGGTGCGCCGGGTGAAGACGGCGGTATCGAAGCCTGGTTGCGCCTGGGCCAGGCGGTCGGCCTCGACCCTGACCAACTGCGCTCCCAGGAGCTGGTACTACCCGGTGTGCGCTTTGCCGTCGATGCCTATGTCAACTTCGCCCGCCGCGCCAGCTGGCAGGAAGCGGCCAGCAGTTCGCTGACCGAACTGTTCGCCCCGCAGATCCACCAGTCGCGCCTGGACAGCTGGCCGCAGCACTACCCGTGGATCGACCCGGCCGGCTACGAATACTTCCGCACCCGCCTGGGCCAGGCCCGCCGCGATGTCGAGCACGGGCTGGCGATCACCCTGCAGCACTACACTACAGTAGAGGGCCAGCAGCGCATGCTGGAGATCCTGCAGTTCAAGCTGGATATCCTCTGGAGCATGCTCGATGCCATGAGCATGGCGTATGAACTGAACCGTCCGCCTTATCACAGTGTCACCAGCGAAAGGGTCTGGCACAAAGGAATCGCCTTATGAGTTTTGATCGCGCGCAAACCCCGAAATGGCGTCCGGGTTATCGTTTCCAGTACGAGCCAGCGCAGAAGGGCCACGTGCTGCTCTACCCCGAGGGCATGATCAAGCTCAACGAAAGCGCGGCCCTTATCGGTGGACTGATCGATGGCCAGCGTGATGTCGCCGCGATCATTGCCGAGCTGGACCAGCAGTTCCCCGGTGTCGCCGAGCTCGCTGACGACATCGAGCAATTCATGGAGGTCGCCCGTGCCGAACACTGGATCGTCCTTGAGTGAAGTACCGGCAAAACCCGAGGTCGGCCTGCCGCTGTGGCTGCTCGCCGAGCTGACCTACCGCTGCCCGCTGCAATGCCCGTACTGCTCCAACCCGCTGGACTTTGCTGCCCAGGGCCAGGAGCTGAGCACCGAACAGTGGTTCAAGGTGATGGCCGAGGCGCGGGAAATGGGCGCGGCGCAGCTAGGCTTTTCCGGCGGTGAGCCGCTGGTGCGCCAGGACCTCGCCGAGTTGATCGGCGAAGGCCGGCGCCTGGGGTACTACACCAACCTGATCACCTCCGGCATCGGCCTGACCGAATCAAAAATCGCCGCCTTCAAAGCGGCCGGCCTTGACCACATCCAGATCAGCTTTCAAGCCAGCGACGAGCAGGTCAACAACCTGCTGGCGGGCTCGAAAAAAGCCTTCGCGCAAAAGCTCGAAATGGCCCGGGCGGTCAAAGCCCACGGCTATCCGATGGTGCTGAACTTCGTCACCCATCGGCACAACATCGACAAGATCGACCGCATCATCGAGCTGTGCATCGCCCTGGAAGCCGACTTCGTTGAACTGGCCACCTGTCAGTTCTATGGCTGGGCCCAGCTGAACCGCGCCGGCCTGTTGCCAACCCGTGCACAGCTGGAACGCGCCGAGCGCATCACCAATGAGTACCGCGAGCGACTCAAGGCTGCCGGCAACCCGTGCAAACTGATTTTCGTCACACCCGACTACTACGAAGAGCGCCCCAAAGGCTGCATGAACGGCTGGGGTAGTGTGTTCCTCACGGTGACTCCGGACGGCACCGCGTTGCCATGCCATGGTGCCCGACAGTTACCGGTGCAGTTCCCCAACGTGCGCGAGCACAGCATGCAGCACATCTGGTACGACTCGTTCGGCTTCAACCGCTTTCGCGGTTATGACTGGATGCCCGAGCCGTGCCGCTCCTGCGACGAGAAGGAAAAGGACTTCGGCGGCTGCCGCTGCCAGGCCTTCATGCTCACTGGCGACGCCAGCAACGCCGACCCGGTGTGCGCCAAATCAGCGGACCACGGCATCATCCTCAAGGCCCGCGAAGAAGCCGAGAGTGCCCAGTTGAACATTGAACAGTTGACCTTCCGTAATGAGCGAAATTCCCGTGTCATTGCCCGCGGCTGAGCGTTTCAGCGCCGAACAGGCGGTGGCCGCCGGCACCGACTTCGCTGAGTTGCGGGTGGGTCCGCAGGGCTTGTTCTGGAACGAGTTTCGCCCACGCGACGGTGCCTGCCGGATCTGGCACTGGCGTCATGGCCAGGCCCACTGCCTGACCCCGGACGGCTTCAGCGTACGCAGCCGGGTCTACGAGTACGGCGGTGGCAGCTTCTGCCTGAGTGATGACGGCCTGGTGTTCATCAACGAATCTGACCAGCAGATCTATACCCAGGAACTACAGGCTGGTGTGCCCCAAGCGTTAACACAGGGCGAACGCCGATACGGCGATCTGCGCTGGGCCGCAGGCCAGGTCCTGGCCGTGGAGGAAACCCATGCCGCAGATCAGGTCGAACACCGCCTGGTGGCCATCGCCGCGCAGCAGCGAGAGGTACTCGCCGAAGGTGCGGATTTCTATGCCGCGCCAACCCTGAGTGCCGATGGCTCACGCCTGGCATGGATCGAGTGGAGCCGCCCCGAACAGCCCTGGACCGCTACCCGCCTGCTGTGTCGCGAGCGTATGAACGACGGGCGCTGGGGTGAACCCCGCTGCATGGCCGGCGACCAGAGCCCGGCGCAATCGCTGCAACAACCACGTTTCGATGGCCGTGGCCGCCTGTACTGCCTTTCTGACCGCAACGGTTTCTGGCAACCCTGGGGGGAAACGGCCGAGGGCTGGAGTGCGCTGCCTGCGGCAAACGCCGATCACGCTGCAGCCCCTTGGCAACTGGGTGCCTGTACCTGGCTGCCGCTGGGCGAACATCACTACCTGGCCACCTGGCTTGAGGACGGTTTCAGTCGTCTCGGTCTGTGTCATGCCGATGGCTCGCAACAGCCAGTGCAAACCGCCTACAGCCGTTTACGCTGCCTGGACCTGGATCAGGATCATCTCTACGCCATCGCTGCGTCGCCCACCAGTCCACCGGCAGTCATTGCCATCGACCGTAAGGATCATCGCGTGCAGGTCCTGGCCGGTGGCGCGGCGCCCCTGCCTGCCGAACGCATCAGTCGCCCGCAATCATTGTGCTACCCCAGCGGCGATGGCATTGCCCACGGTTTCTTCTACCCGGCCATGAACGGCGCCAAACGGCCGCCCTTGATCGTCTTCATCCATGGCGGCCCGACCTCGGCGTGCTACCCGGCGCTCGACCCGCGTATCCAGTACTGGACCCAGCGCGGCTTCGCCGTGGCTGACCTCAACTACCGCGGCAGCAGCGGCTACGGCCGGGCGTATCGCCAGGCCCTGCACCTGCGCTGGGGTGAAATCGATGTCGAGGATGCCTGCGCGGTGGTCGAGCATCTAGCCGATCGCAAGCTGATCGACCCGACCCAGGCCTTTATCCGTGGCGGCAGTGCCGGCGGCTATACCACCCTCTGCGCCCTGGCCTTTCATGATGTCTTTCGCGCGGGCGCCAGTCTTTATGGCGTCAGCGATCCTCAGGCGCTGGCCCGGGCCACGCACAAGTTCGAAGGTGACTACCTGGACTGGCTGATCGGTGACCCGCAAAAAGATGCCGAGCGCTACCGGCAGCGGACGCCGTTGCTGCATGCCGGGAACATCAAGGTTCCGGTGATTTTCTTCCAGGGTGAGCTGGATGCCGTGGTGGTGCCTGAACAGACCCGCTCGATGCTGGCGGCACTCAAGGCCAACGGCATCCGTGCCGAAGGGCATTTCTACCCGTCGGAACGTCACGGCTTTCGCACAGCGGCCAATCTGGCTCATGCGCTGGAAGAAGAGTGGAAGTTTTATCGGCAAGTGCTAGGAGGTCTGTAGGAGCGGATTTATCCGCGATGGACTGCAGTGCAGTCCCAATTTTTGGGGCCGCGCTGCGACCCATCGCGGATAAATCCGCTCCTACAGGCGATGGACGCTCAGCGCTTGGCGATGATGTACACCGCATGCACGATGCCCGGAATGTAGCCCAGCAAGGTCAGCAGAATATTGAGCCAGAAGGCGCCGCCGAAGCCAACCTGCAGGAACACGCCAAGCGGCGGCAGGAGTATGGCGATGATGATGCGGATAAAGTCCATGGCGCAGCTTCCTTCAGTGATGTACTAGAACTGACTGTAGCGCCGTGCCAGGGTTCAACCGGTAATCCACAGATAAAAAAACGCCCCAGGCCAAAAACTACAGGCCCGGGGCGATGCGCAGGAACGCGAGACGGTTCGGTTAATTCGTAAATTCGCGGGCAATCAAGCCGTGGCTTCTCGCCGCTGGTGCTGTTGCGCCGAGTGCACTCGGGCAAAGGCCCGGGCCAGACGCAGGAGCATTTCGTCGATGTTGCCCTTGCTTACCGTCAAGGCAGGCGACAAGCGCAGCACATCCGGCTGTGGCGCATTGAGCAACAGACCTTCATGGAGCGCAGCCTTGACCAGCTCGGCAGCATTGTCTTCGCTCAGTTGCAGCGCCCAGAGCAGGCCCTGGCCACGGACTTCGCTCTGGCCGTAACGGCCAGCCAGACGACTCAGGCCATCACGCAGGTGCCTTCCGGACTCCTGAACGTGCTCAAAGAAGCCTGGCTCCAGCACGGTTTCCAGCACCGCCAGGCCCGCGGCGCTCATCAGCGCATTGCCGTGGTGACTGCCTTCAAGCTCACCGGCTTCGGCGCAGCAGGCACTACCTCGGGCCAGCAATGCGGCCAGCGGAACGCCACCGCCCAGCCCCTTGCCCAGGGTGATGATGTCGGCGCGTACGTCGTAGGTCTGCTCGGCAAGCAGGGCACCGCAGCGGCCGACACCCGTCTGTACTTCATCGAGAATCAGCAGGATGCCCAGCTCGCGGCACAGACGCTCAACGCCCTTGAGGTAGGCGGCCGTCGCTGGAATCACCCCGGCTTCACCCTGAATAGGTTCGAGCATGATCGCCACGGTGCGCGAATCGACAGCGGCGTGCAGCGCCTCCAGGTCGTTGAACGGCACCTTGCTGAAGCCTGGCAAACCTGGCTCGCAACGATTGCACGGCGACGGATCGGACGCCGACAACGCACCCAGGCTACGCCCATGGCAACTCTGGCTGGCGGTGATGATGTGATAGGCGCCGTTGCGATGCAGTTGGCCCCACTTGCGCGCCAGTTTGATCGCCCCTTCGCAGGCCTCGGCACCGCTATTGAGCAGGTAGGCCTGGTCGCTGCCGGTGCTCTGGCAGAGGAGGTTGACCAATTTCAGCAAACCACGGTTATGAAAACCGGCACCCGGATTGATCAGCGCCTGGGCCTGGCTGCCCAATGCCTTGACCAGCACGCTCGGGCTATGGCCGAGGCTGTTGACCGCACAGCCCTGTGTAAAGTCAAGATAGGCGTGGCCTTCGCTGTCCCACAACCACGAGCCCTGACCGCGAACGAACACTTGCGGCGCACGCTCAGTGGCTGGCATCAGGCAATCGCGAGGCAGTGCCTCAGCGGCCACGGCGGCAACCGGCACAGGCTTGCGCTCGGCCACGACCGGCGTCGGGCGGCGAAAACTGAACAAATTCATGTTTTCAACCCTTTTGCCAATCCTATGTAAACAACATCGAGATACACAGTGTTCATCGCGCCTTGTGGCCCTGCAAGCCTTGTGAATACGGGATAGACTAGGCGTATTGACGGCTAACGGCCATTTGGTTTTTCGAGCATTTTTGATAAGTATTACTTATGGATTTTCGCCAACTGCGTTATTTCGTCGCGGTCTATGAAGAAGGCCATGTGGGCCGGGCCGCCGAGCGCCTGTCGTTGTCGCAACCGGCGCTGTCGCAACAGATCCGCCAGCTCGAACACAGCCTGGATGTCAGCCTGTTCGAACGGGGCAACAAGCGCCTGCTGCCGACCCTCGCTGCACACACCTTGTACAACCATGCCCTGCCCCTGCTCGACGGTTTGCAACGCGCCCGCGAGGCCTTGCGCAACTTCAAGGGCCAATCCCTGCGGACCCTGGCCATTGGCGTCCTGCAAACCGTACGCCCGAGCCTGGTGCCACAACTGCTCGACCGGGTACGCAAGGCCCAGCCGCATCTGGTAGTGCAGATTTACGAACTGTCGGGCCTGGAAATCGAGCGACGCCTGCTCAATGGCAGCCTGGACATCGGCATCAGCTACCTGCCGCCACGTCAGCCTGGTCTGCATGGCCTGCTGCTGTACGAAGATGAACTGCAACTTGTAATCCCCAACACTCACCCGCTGCGGGAATTCAAGAAAGTCTCGCTCAAACAAGCTGCGGAGCTGCCCATGCTGCTGCTCGGTGAAGAGTTCCAGGTGCGGCAGATCTGGCAAACGCAACTGGCCAACCTCGGCCGGCGGCCACAGGTACAGGCCGAAATGAACAACATGGGCGGGATTCTCGACAGCCTCGGCCACACCTCGCTGGCCACCGTGCTGCCGGGGCGGGCCAAGGAAGTGGTCGAGGACGATCAGGAACTGCTGTGGAAGCCGCTGAGCGAACCACGGGTGCCGCTGAAGATCGGCCTGGTGTTTCGCGATGCGCAGCGCCAGCAAGCGTCGGTCGAGCTGCTGCGCACACTGCTGGAAGAGGAGGCCGATCCAAGGCAGATCGGGGTATCGCCGCTGGATGTGCTGGGCTGAAACTTTTCTTTGGGCAAAAGAAAACCCCGCCGAAGCGGGGCTTTGCAGACTGTTTCCCTGACATCCATTTCGCCCCGCCACCCTGGCAGGAATCCTACGTGTCCGTGTTATGTACTTTGCGCTTCCTGCGCGACGTCCATGTGAGAAGATTAACTGTGGATCCAATCTTCCGATAGAGGCGAAAAGTCACCACGTCGTGTAAGAGATTACTTACACGACGCGCTATTGTCAGAACTGTGCCGCATCCAGCAGGTACAGCGACTCGCTACCGGCTTTCACCGAAGCGCTGAGCGAGTGGATACGCGGCAGCAAACGGGCGAAGTAGAAGCGCGCGGTGCCGAGTTTGCTGGCGTAGAAATCCTCTTCACCCTGTTTGGCCAGTGCGGTACGTGCCATCAGTGCCCACATGTAGGCATAGGCGGTGTAACCGAACACCTGCAGGTACTCCACTGACGCTGCGCCGATTTCGTTCGGGTTGTTCTTGGCCCGGTCCAGAACCCAGGCGGTCAGGTCGTCGAGGTTGTCCAGGGCGGCGTTCAGCGGTTTGACGAACTCGCCCAGCTCACTGCCGGCAGTGGCGGTGAAATGGCGGATCTCGTCGGCGAACAGCTTGTACAGCGCACCGCCGCTGCCCACGACCTTGCGACCCATCAGGTCCAGCGCCTGGATGCCGTTGGTGCCCTCGTAGATCTGGGTGATGCGCACATCACGCACCAGTTGCTCCTGGCCCCACTCGCGAATATAGCCATGACCACCGAACACTTGCTGGCCATGCACCGCAGACTCCAGGCCGAGGTCGGTGAGGAAAGCCTTGGATACCGGGGTCAGCAGGGCGACGAGGTCTTCGGCACGTTTACGGGTGGTTGCGTCTTCGCTGAACTTGGCGGTGTCCAGCTGCATGGCGACGTAGGTAGAAAAGGCACGACCGCCTTCGTTCAGCGCCTTCATGGTCAGCAGCATGCGACGCACATCGGGGTGAACGATGATCGGGTCA
>NZ_CP009048.1:0-152500 GCF_000746525.1 Pseudomonas alkylphenolica | reverse complement strand
TAGGCGTCCTTGAGGAAGGGCGGCCCCCAGGCACGCGTATCATCGCCGGTTCCCGGGCGCTCGACCTTGATCACTTCGGCCCCGAGGTCGGCGAGGATCTGGCCGGACCATGGCCCGGCCAGCACTCGCGACAAATCCAGCACCCGCAGATGAGATAGCGCGCCCATGGGCTGGCTCCTTATTAGTAGAAGGCCTGGATGCCGGTTTGTGCGCGACCGAGGATCAGCGCGTGCACGTCGTGGGTACCTTCATAGGTATTGACCACTTCCAGGTTGACCAAGTGACGGGCCACACCGAATTCGTCGGAGATGCCGTTGCCGCCGAGCATATCGCGGGCCATACGGGCAATATCCAGAGCCTTGCCGCAGGAGTTGCGCTTCATGATCGAAGTGATCTCTACCGCTGCAGTACCTTCATCCTTCATCCGCCCCAGACGCAGGCAGCCTTGCAGGGCCAGGGTAATCTCGGTCTGCATGTCGGCCAGCTTCTTCTGGATCAGCTGGTTGGCTGCCAGTGGGCGACCGAACTGCTTGCGATCCAGGGTGTACTGGCGAGCGGTATGCCAGCAGGCCTCAGCGGCACCAAGCGCACCCCAGGAGATGCCATAGCGGGCCGAGTTCAGGCAGGTGAACGGACCTTTCAGGCCACGTACATCCGGGAAGATGTTCTCTTCCGGTACAAAAACGTTATCCATGACGATTTCACCGGTGATCGAAGCGCGCAGGCCGACCTTGCCGTGAATGGCCGGAGCACTGAGACCCTGCCAGCCTTTCTCCAGCACGAAACCGCGGATATCGCCGGCATCGTCCTTGGCCCAGACCACGAAGACATCGGCGATCGGGCTGTTGGTGATCCACATCTTGTTGCCGGTCAGGCGGTAGCCGCCGTCGACTTTCTTCGCACGGGTGATCATCGAACCTGGGTCGGAACCATGATCAGGCTCGGTCAGGCCGAAGCAACCGATCCATTCGCCGCTGGCAAGCTTGGGCAGATACTTCTGCTTGGTTGCTTCAGAACCGAACTCGTTGATCGGCACCATGACCAGGGAAGACTGCACACTCATCATTGAACGGTAGCCCGAGTCGATGCGCTCCACTTCACGGGCGATCAGGCCGTAGCAAACGTAGTTCAAGCCGCTGCCACCGTATTGCTCAGGGATGGTCGCGCCGAGCAGGCCGACTTCGCCCATTTCGCGGAAGATCGCAGGATCGGTATGCTCATGACGGAACGCTTCCAGCACGCGCGGGGCCAGCTTGTCCTGGGCGAACTGATACGCGCTGTCACGCACCATGCGCTCTTCTTCAGTGAGCTGCTGGTCGAGCAACAGTGGGTCGATCCAGTTGAAGCTTGCTTTACCGGCCATGAGCGAATCCTCGAAAAATGGGACCAGAGTTGTTGTGCATTGATCCTAGGCCTGATCAACCGACGAGACAAACGAGGAATGCGCATAGTCTTGTGATAATTTCTCACTCCGTAACGAGAAAAAAGCCCATCCATACGCACCATTAGTGAGGTTGACGTACATGCGACGGAAGATCCCCAGTACCGCAGCCCTGGTCTGCTTCGAAGCAGCTGCCCGCCACGAGAGCTTCACCAAGGCCTCGCACGAGCTGTCCCTCACGCAGGGCGCCGTATGTCGGCAAATTGCCGGGCTGGAGGAGTTTCTCAATGTCGAACTGTTTCGCCGTTCGCGTCGCGGGGTAAAGCTCACCGAAGCCGGACTCTCCTACAGCCGCCGGGTGGCCACGCAACTGGATGCGGTTGAACGCGATACCTTGTCGGTGATGGGCCAACAGGGCGCCAACGTCATTGAGCTCGCCGTGGTTCCGACCTTCGGCACCCAATGGCTGCTGCCCAGACTGAAGGACTTTCAGCAACGTCATCCGGAAGTCACGGTCAACCTGACCAACCGCACCCGACCTTTCCTGTTTGCCGACACCCCTTTCGATGCCGCCATTTATTTCGGTGATGCCGATTGGTCCGGTACGCACTCCCATCGATTGATGGGCGAGAACCCGGTACCGGTCTGCAGCCCGGGCTTGCTAGGCGGAGCAGGGCATCTGGATGGCGAACAGATCGCCCAGCTGCCTCTGCTTCAGCAAACCACGCGCCCCTACGCCTGGCGCCAATGGTTCAACAGCCTGGAGATGAACGTTGCGCGCGACATGACTGGCCCGCGCTATGAGCTATTCTCGATGTTGGCACAGGCCGCCATGCACGAGATGGGTGTGGCGCTGATTCCACCGTTCCTTATCCAGCGTGAACTGGCAGAAGGGCGCCTGGTAGTGGCCAACCGGCACGGGTTGTCGAGCATCAAGGCGTATTACCTGATGATCCCGGAACGCAAGGTCGAGTCCGCCTCGCTGCGTGCTTTTCGCGATTGGCTGGTAGTTGAAGCCGAGCGCTACGCCGCGGCACACAAGGACGACAGCTATAACCTGACCCCGTAGTCAGCAAAAATGGAGCCCTACAGATGTACGTAAATGTCGCAATTTGCACAACTGTTTTGTCACCCCCTCCAGCACCTCTTAACCCTGCTGTTTATGCGGCCTTCACTGCATAAATCACGTTTTGATCAGCGCTTTCAGAGAATTCGGCGGAATTTTTTCAAAATTTACCGTAATCTCCCTGAAGCCCATAGTTTGCGGGCTTCAGGCCTGTTCTTGCGACATTCGGTCACAGGGTGACTTGTAGTTTGATTAGCGTCACCCTTCAAAATTGGTTGAAGCAATTCAGGAATCACCTGCAAAATGCCGCGCCCCGCCGGAATTCGGCGGGATCGTGCTGATCGGCCGCCCCAGAAGCACCATCCGCAGTGCACTGGTTTACCTACAAAAGATCACGCAGGAGATTTGACGTGCACATTGGTGTTCCACTCGAAACGCAGACGGGCGAAACACGGGTTGCTGCAACCCCGGAAACCATCAAGAAACTGATTGGTCAGGGGCATCAGGTTACCGTCCAGAGCGGCGCCGGCATCAATGCCAGCGTCCCGGACAGTGCCTATGAAGCAGCAGGCGCCACCATTGGCAGCGCTGCCGATGCGTTTGGTGCACAGCTTGTTCTGAAAGTTGTGGCTCCCGACGATAGCGAACTGGCCCAGATCAAGAGCGGCACCGTACTGGTGGGCATGCTCAATCCGTTCAACAACGACATCATCGCCAAGATGGCTGAAAGCGGCATTACCGCCTTCGCCCTCGAAGCGGCGCCGCGCACCTCCCGGGCGCAGAGCCTCGATGTACTGTCTTCGCAGGCCAACATCGCCGGTTACAAAGCGGTGTTGCTGGCGGCTCATCACTATCCGCGCTTCATGCCGATGCTGATGACCGCAGCGGGGACCGTGAAAGCCGCTCGCGTACTGGTTCTCGGTGCTGGCGTGGCCGGACTGCAGGCCATCGCCACGGCCAAGCGCCTGGGTGCGGTGATCGAAGCCTCGGACGTGCGTCCGGCGGTGAAAGAGCAGATCGAATCGTTGGGTGCCAAGTTCATCGACGTCCCTTACGAGACCGATGAAGAACGCGAGTGCGCCGAAGGTGTCGGCGGCTATGCCCGGCCAATGCCCGCCAGCTGGATGCAGCGTCAGGCCCAGGCCGTGCACGAGCGCGCCAAGCAGGCCGATATCGTCATCACCACCGCCCTGATTCCTGGGCGCAAGGCACCGACGCTGCTCAGCGCCGAAACCGTTGCGCAAATGAAGCCGGGCTCGGTGGTCATTGACCTGGCTGCGGCCCAAGGCGGCAACTGCCCGCTGACCGTCGCCGACCAGGTGGTGATCGAGAATGGCGTGACCATCGTCGGCCCGACCAACCTGCCAGCGCAGGTTGGGGCGGATGCTTCGGCACTGTATGCACGCAACCTGCTCGACTTCATGAAGCTGCTGTTCGACAAGGACAGTGCGCTTGTGATCAACCTCGAAGACGATATCGTCGCCGCGTGCCTGATGTGCCGCGACGGCCAGATCATCCGCAAGAACGGATAAGGAGCCAGACAATGGAAGACATGCTGATCTCTCACGGCGTCTATAACCTGATCATTTTCGTGCTGGCGATCTATGTCGGTTACCACGTGGTGTGGAACGTCACCCCGGCACTGCATACCCCTCTGATGGCGGTGACCAACGCCATTTCCGCCATCGTCATCGTCGGCGCCATGCTGGCTGCCGCGCTGACCGTAACGCCGCTGGGCAAAACCATGGGCACCCTCGCGGTGGCCCTGGCAGCGGTCAACGTATTCGGTGGTTTCCTCGTCACCCGGCGCATGCTGGAGATGTTCAAGAAGAAAGCCGTAAAGGCTGAGGGGAAGCGGTAAACATGAGCATGAACCTGGTAACACTTCTCTACCTCGTCGCCTCGATTTGCTTCATCCAGGCGCTCAAGGGCCTGTCGCACCCGACCACCTCGCGGCGCGGCAACCTGTTCGGCATGCTCGGCATGGCGCTGGCAATCGTCACCACCGTCGGCCTGATCTACAAGCTGGGCGCAGAGCTGGCCACTGACGGTATCGGCTATGTGATTGTCGGCCTGCTGGTCGGCGGCACCGCCGGTTCGATCATGGCCAAGCGCGTTGAAATGACCAAAATGCCCGAGCTGGTGGCCTTCATGCACAGCATGATCGGTCTGGCCGCGGTATTCATTGCCATCGCCGCAGTGGTCGAGCCGCAATCGCTGGGTATCGTTTCCAGCATCAGCGACCCGATCCCGACCGGCAACCGCCTGGAGCTGTTCCTCGGTGCCGCCATTGGTGCGATCACCTTCTCCGGTTCGGTGATTGCCTTCGGCAAGCTCTCTGGCAAGTACAAGTTCCGCCTGTTCCAGGGCGCACCGGTACAGTTCACCGGCCAGCACAAGCTGAACCTGGTCCTGGGCCTGGCCACCATCGGCCTGGGTCTGGTCTTCACCTTCACCGGTAGCTACAGCGCTTTTGCCCTGATGCTGATCCTGGCGTTCGTCATGGGCGTGCTGATCATCATCCCGATCGGTGGCGCCGACATGCCGGTGGTGGTGTCGATGCTCAACAGCTACTCGGGCTGGGCGGCCGCCGGTATCGGCTTCTCGCTGAACAACTCGATGCTGATCATTGCTGGTTCGCTGGTGGGTTCGTCGGGCGCCATCCTCTCGTACATCATGTGCAAGGCGATGAACCGTTCGTTCTTCAACGTGATCCTCGGCGGTTTCGGTGGCGCTACTGACGCCGGCGGCCCAGCCGGTGCGCAGGAAGCCCGCCCGGTGAAATCCGGTTCGGCCGATGACGCCACTTTCCTGCTGAGCAACGCCGACACCGTGATCATCGTTCCAGGTTATGGCCTGGCGGTAGCCCGTGCCCAGCACGCGCTGAAGGAACTGACCGAGAAGCTGACCCACAACGGCGTCACCGTGAAGTATGCGATTCACCCGGTGGCAGGGCGCATGCCTGGGCACATGAACGTACTGCTGGCCGAAGCCGAAGTGCCGTACGACCAGGTGTTCGAGATGGAAGACATCAACTCCGAGTTCGGCCAGGCCGACGTGGTGCTGGTGCTCGGCGCCAACGACGTGGTCAACCCGGCCGCGAAGAACGATCCGAAATCGCCAATCGCCGGCATGCCGATCCTTGAAGCGTTCAAGGCCAAGACCATCATCGTCAACAAGCGCTCCATGGCCAGTGGCTATGCGGGGCTTGATAACGAACTGTTCTATCTGGACAAAACCATGATGGTTTTCGGCGACGCCAAGAAGGTCATCGAGGACATGGTCAAAGCCGTCGACTAAGTCTTTGTCAGGCTGTGACAATTAGCCCCAGCGCGGTACCGGCTGGGGCTTTTTAATGCCCGGCCCGCCGACAGAAGGCTCTATTTCCTGGCTTCGCATTCGACCTTGGTCGCGGGACGCCGGGCTGCTAAATCACTAGACTGCGCATCTAGCTTTAGTAGCCTGAGATAACAATCCATGTACCGTGATCGTATCCGCTTGTCCTCCCTGCACAGCAAGGTAATGAGTGCGGCTGATGCCGCTGGCCTGATCGAGGACGGCATGACCGTCGGCATGAGCGGCTTCACCCGCGCCGGCGAAGCCAAGGCGGTGCCGCATGCACTGGCCGAACGTGCCAAGCAATCTCCGCTGCAAATCAGCCTGATGACCGGTGCCAGCCTGGGCAACGACCTGGACAAAGAACTGACCGAAGCCGGCGTTCTGGCCCGTCGCATGCCATTCCAGGTCGACAGCACGCTGCGCAAGGCCATCAACGATGGCAAAGTCATGTTCATCGACCAGCACCTGTCGGAAACCGTGGAACAGCTGCGCAACCAGCAACTGAAGCTGCCGGACATCGCGGTCATCGAAGCGGTTGCCATCACCGAGCAGGGCCATATCGTACCGACCACTTCGGTGGGGAACTCGGCCAGCTTCGCGATCTTCGCCAAACAGGTGATCGTCGAGATCAACATGGCCCACAACGCCAACCTGGAAGGTCTGCACGACATCTATATCCCGACCTACCGGCCAACCCGCACGCCGATCCCGCTGGTCAAAGTCGATGACCGCATCGGCAGCACCGCGATCCCGATCGACCCGGCCAAGATTGTCGGCATCGTCATCACCGAGCAACCGGACTCACCGTCCACCGTGTTGCCGCCCGATGATGAAACCCAGGGCATCGCCAACCACCTGATCAACTTCCTCAAGCAGGAAGTAGACGCAGGGCGCATGACCAACAAGCTCGGCCCGCTGCAGGCCGGTATCGGCAGCATCGCCAACGCTGTGATGTGCGGCCTGATCGATTCGCCGTTTGAAGACCTGACCATGTACTCCGAAGTACTGCAGGACTCGACCTTCGACCTGATCGACGCCGGCAAACTGAGCTTTGCCTCGGGCAGCTCCATCACCCTGTCGAGCCGTCGCAACGCCGACGTGTTCGGAAACCTGGAGCGCTACAAGGACAAACTGGTCCTGCGCCCGCAGGAAATCTCCAACCACCCTGAAGTGGTGCGCCGCCTGGGCATCATCGGCATTAACACCGCCCTTGAGTTCGACCTGTACGGCAACGTCAACTCTACGCACGTCTGCGGCACGCGGATGATGAACGGCATTGGTGGCTCGGGCGACTTCGCCCGCAACGCCCACCTGGCAATCTTCGTCACCAAGTCGATTGCCAAAGGCGGTGCAATCTCCAGCGTGGTGCCGATGGTCAGCCACGTGGACCATACCGAGCATGACGTCGATATCCTCGTCACCGAGCAAGGCCTGGCCGACCTGCGTGGCCTGGCGCCGCGTGAACGTGCACGGGTGATCATCGACAACTGTGTGCACCCTGACTACCGCGAGGCGCTGAACGACTACTTCACCCGCGCCTGCGAGAAGGGCGGCCATACCCCGCATATCCTGCGCGAAGCCCTGGCCTGGCACGAAAACCTGGAAGAAACCGGGCGCATGCTCGCCAGCTAAGCCACACAGTTTTCAGCCGGTGGTGCGCAATGCTCACCGGCTGAACAGTTGGCAACCTTAAGCCAGCATAAACTGTTCTACTGTACCGGTGTTTTCACCTCGATTTTCTCTCTCCGCACTCTCCCTTCGAGCAAAAACGCACCACTTAAGTGCAGACCAGTACAGTTACGCCTATTCGGAGTGCAACAGTGCCCTAAAACAGTTAACTGGCCCATCACAATGTAGGTGAACTGTATCTACTGTTATGGACGACAGAGGAGGATCATTGGCATCAGTTAAATCACTACCTAATGCCGCCACAAGCGGAAGGATGACATCATGGAACGTACCCTCAGTTCCGATCTGGTTTTCGAACGCTCCAACGAACAATCCAAGGCCGCGCTGCCATTGCGCCTGCTGGCCAACCTGATGCTGTGGCAACGTCGCATCGCCAGCCGCCACCAACTGGCCCGTCTGGATTCGCGCCTGCTGGCCGACGCCGGGATCAGCGAAGCACAACGCTACGAAGAGCTGAGCAAGCCGTTCTGGCGTTAATGCAGGGCTCGCCGGCCAAGGCCGGCACCTCGAATTCCGAAAACCCGTCGCAGGTCACTGCTGACGGGTTTTTTCGTTTGAAGTCGCGAGATAGAGCGGCTAAGAACACAACAGGTACAGTTTAAAAATAGTTATTTTTTATAGGTACAGTTGATAAATCTTGCCAAAACCTTGTCCAATTCGCAGACGCTGATCGCGTGATACCCTTAGGACACCCAGTCTGGTGAAAGTAGCGCAACCGGCTGAGCGTGCGTCTGACACAAAGAACCCGCTTCAACCAGGAGATCGACCATGTTCCGTACTCGCTTGTTTGGCGCCGCGTTGGTACTGGCTCTGGCTTCCACTGCCAACGCCACCAGCTTCGTCGTAACCACCGACACTATCGTTCGCGGCGTCGCGGCATCCACTGATGCCACCTCTGACGTATCCTCATCGTTCCGTGACGACAAAATCGTGCGCGCCGCCCGTGACGACGCTGCCAGCTTCGTTGCCAGCCACGGCGAGATCCGCGGCGTGAAGCTCGAAAGTGCCTTCGCCCACATCCGTCAGCAGGCGCCAAGCCTGCAGGCCAGCGACACACAACTGGCTCAGGCCATCCTGGCGCTCTGAGTTCGTCTGTTTCCGGCTTCAGCATGTAACAACATGCAATGAAGCCGGATGCCCTGCGCTGGTCCTTGCCAGCGCATTGGGATAGCCTTTGCCGTCTGATTCGCCAGCCTAACGAGACCCATGCGTTATCTGTCATTACTGTTGCTTGCGTTGTGCTGGACCGGTGCTGCCCAGGCCCTGGACCTCACCACCAACAATCTTGTCGTCAGCGGTTACGTCACCAGCAAGGTGACCTCGGCGCCCTTCGATCGCAAACTGCTGCTCAATGCCCAGGATGATGCCGCCGCGTTTGTCGCCAGCGACGGCCAGATACACGGTGTCCGACTGCAGGCCGCCCTGAGCCGGTTGCGCGAGACCCACCCCGAACTTGCTGTCGCCGACCTTGAACTGGCGCAGGCAATTCTCGTCCAATGATTACCCCCGTTCTTCCGGAGATGCTCCATGCGTAACCCGCTGATTGCCGCCACCCTTGGCCTTCTGTTGCTGGCCGATGTTGCTCAGGCACAAACCCTGGTGGCCACCAGCAACATCATCGTGCGCGCGTTTGGCCGCTCGCTCGACTTCACTTCCGATACCACCACCTCGATTCGCGACTCCAAAGTCGTCCGTGAAGCCCGCGACGATGCCGCCAGTTACGTCGCCAGCAGCGGTGAAATCCGTGGTGCGCAACTGGAAGCCGCCTTCGATACCTTGCGCCAGCGTGTTCCTGAAGCACGTCAGGCCAGCGATCAAGCCCTGGCTGAAGCCATTCTCGCCCTGTGAACACCCTGCGCGCCTGGTTGCTGGGTGGCCTGCTGACGCTACTCGGCAGCCCAGCCCTGGCCGAGCTGCAGTTGCAACTGCAGACGGAGGGGCTTGAGCCTGCTCAGCAGCGTGCCAGCCAGGCACTGCTGGATGAAGCCATGCAGGCGCTGCCGCCGAGCTTCAAGGCGCGACTGGATCGGCGTGTCCGGGTCAGCTGGAGCACGAAGATGCCTGAAGATGCCTACGGCCAGGCATCGCTGGTATCAACGCTCGAACTCAATCGCCGGCTGCTGCCCGACCTCACCGATGGCAGCGCAGCCAGCCAAAAAACCGCTCGCCCCCACGGCACAGTGCGCCAGGAGCTGCTGGCCACCGTGCTGCACGAGCTGACGCATATCTACGATCGCGCCCGCCTCTGGCAGGGCAGCGAACGGCGCCTGATCAACCAGTGCGCCCGGCATTTGAGCAGTCAGGGCAAGGTTGGCCTGCCTGAACAGTGCCGCGGGCAAACCGAACGGCGCTTCACCCTCAGCGATGATCCGCGCCTGCTCGACCTGGCCGGCTGGCCGCAGTATGTCGGCAGGCGAGGGGAGCGCGAACAACATAACCGTCAGGTAGCTCGCAGCCCCGACAGTTATGAGCTGAGCAGCCCGAAGGAGTTCATCGCGGTCAACATGGAGTATTTCCTCCTTGATCCGAGCTTCGCCTGCCGGCGGCCAGCACTGCAGAACTATCTGAAAGAGCACTTCGACTGGGCGCCGGAACATCCGGCCTGTCCGCAAGCGTTGCCGTTTCTCAATGCCGGTAATGATTTCGCCAAGGCGCCACTGGGAGAAATCGACCCGGAGCGCGTGTACGCCGTGGACTACCTGTTGGCCGAAGCCAACCAGAACTGGGTCAGCCGCTGGGGCCACAGCATGCTGCGCCTGGTCATCTGCGCCCCCGGACGCCCGCGCGGCCCTGACTGCCGGCTCGACCTCGACCAGCACTTGGTGCTGTCGTACCGCGCCTTCGTCAATGATGTGCAGCTATCAAGTTGGGACGGCCTGACCGGGGCTTACCCCTCACGCCTGTTCGTCCTGCCCCTGGCCCAGGTCATCGACGAGTACACCAAGACCGAACTGCGCAGCCTCGCCTCAATCCCCCTCAAGTTTGACCGCAATGAGCTGGAAAGCCTGGTGCGCCAGGCGGCCGAGATGCACTGGAGTTACGACGGCAACTACTACTTCCTGTCCAACAACTGTGCGGTGGAAACCCTCAAGCTGTTGCGCAGCGGCACCGCCAACCCGCGCCTGGCCGATCTGGACAGCATCGTGCCCAACGGCTTGCTGGAAGTGTTGCAAGGGCGCGGGCTGGCCGATGTCAGCGTGCTCGATGATCCCCGCGAGGCGCTGCGCCTGGGTTACCGCTTCGATTCCTACCGTGACCGCTACCAGGCCATGTTCCTGGTGCTTAAACAGCAGTTGCCAATCCCCCAGGACAGTGTCGAAGCCTGGCTGGATCAATCTGCCAAGCAACGCCAGCAATGGTTCACACAGGCTGATCTGCGCACCAGTGCAGCGCTGCTCCTGCTTGAGCAGGCAAGCTTGCGCAAGCAACTGCTGCTGGCCCAGGACGAGGTTAAACAGCGCTACCTGACGGGTCGGGCCGCGAACGATGCCAGCGTGGCCAAGGCCAATGGTACGCTGCAGCAGATTCTCGCCAACAGCGGTTTTCTCAGCCGGCCGGCAGAACTGCTGGGCAGCAGCGGCTACGGCTTGCCGCAGGCAGGGGAACGCAAGCTGTTGATCAGCGAGTCCAGCCAACGGCAAAAGCAGCTGCAAACGCTCAGTGCCGATCTGGACAAGGAAGTACGTGCGCTGCTCGGCCCGGCCAGGGCAGCTGAAATTGCCGCAGTGGAAGCCAACATCAAGCAGGTTGGCGAGCATTTGCGCGCCCTGCACAAGGCTGCGGGTGGCTTGCAGTTACCCTGAACAACACACCTAGAGGGCAATGCTGCTCACTTAGGTGGGAGCGAACTTGCCTCGCGATGCGATTTACCTGACAAAACGCAATCGCGGGTCAAGCCCGCTCCCACCGGACCTGACCCGATCTATAGGGACTCTTCGGGCTCCCCCGGCAGATGCTCATCCAGATGCAGCCAGGGCAGGCGGCTACTGGTCCAGATATGCCGTTGCGGCCGGGCCAGTTCAGGCTTGTCCAGGGTGGTGATGGTGATGTCGATGGTTTCCGGGCTCAGGTCGGTGGTCAGCGCCACATGCGCCCCGCATCGGCTGCAGAAGTAGCGTACGCAGCTGGGTGAAGAGTCGTAGCGTTGCGGCGTACCGCTCAACCACTGGAAATCAGCGCAGGGCAGGGTCGCCCAGGTCACCAGCAGCCCGCCACTGACCCGTCGACACACCGAGCAATGACAGTGCGCAACGTCCGTCAACGGCCCTCGAACCCAGTAGCGCAAGGCGCCGCAATGGCAGCCGCCTTCGTATGTATCGCCCATCACTTGTCCCTCCCGCGCCTGTGACCTGACGCCAACAATGCACCTCTCGTCGCCATTGGGCCAGCGAAAGCTGGCTGAAAGCTTGCCGGCTTAGGATGACCGCCACTACCGGCACAGACCGGTCAGCCAGGGCACCTGACTTGCTGTACAGCGCCCGGCCCAATTAACAACAACAATGGTGATTCTGATGTTTGCTTACAACCGCCTCCCCGCTGCACACCCTCCGTTATTCCATGCGCCGCGCCTCGCGCGCTGATCCGCCCGACTCGTTCCTTTTTCGACGCGATACGCCTGGAGTACTCCTATGCTGACCTTCCTCGGCTTTGCCATGGTCATCACCTTTATGTACCTGATCATGAGCAAGCGCCTGTCGGCCTTGATCGCCCTGATCCTGGTGCCGATCATTTTTGCCCTGTTCGGTGGCTTCTCGGGCGATATCGGACCGATGATGCTGCAAGGCATCACCAAGCTGGCCCCGACCGGGGTGATGCTGATGTTCGCCATCCTGTATTTCGGTCTGATGATCGATTCCGGTCTGTTCGATCCGGCTGTGCGCAAGATTCTCAAGATGGTCAAAGGTGACCCGCTGAAAGTCTCGGTGGGCACCGCTGTGCTGGCCCTGGTCGTGTCGATGGACGGCGACGGCGCCACCACTTACATGATCTGCGTGGCGGCCATGCTGCCGCTGTACAGCCGCCTGGGCATGAGCCCACGGATCATGGCAGGCCTGATCATTCTCGCTGGCGGGGTAATGAACATGACCCCTTGGGGCGGCCCGACCGCGCGTGCGGCCAGCGCCCTGCATGTCGACCCTTCGGACATCTTCGTACCGATGATCCCGGCCATGCTGGCAGGGGTAGTGGCGATTCTTGCGATTGCCTACATGTACGGTAAGCGTGAACGCGCCCGCCTGGGCGAATTGCACCTGCCAGGTGACGAAATCGACCACAGCGAAATCAGCGTTTCGCAGTTCCCCGATGCTCGTCGTCCGAAAATGATCTGGTTCAACGGTGCTCTGACGAGCGCGCTGATGGTTGCCCTGGTCGCGGGCTTGCTGCCGCTGCCGGTGCTGTTCATGGTCGCCTTCAGTATTGCCATGATCGTCAACTATCCTTGCCTGCAAATGCAGAAAGACCGTGTTGCCGCGCATTCCGGCAGCGTGCTGGCGGTAGTTGGACTGATCTTCGCTGCGGGTATCTTCACCGGCATTCTGTCCGGTACCGGCATGGTCGAAGCCATGTCCAAGAGCCTGCTGGCAGTGATTCCTGAAGCACTGGGCCCTTACCTGGCGGTGATCACCGCGATCGTGAGCATGCCGTTCACCTTCTTCATGTCCAACGATGCCTTCTACTACGGGGTGCTGCCAGTACTCTCCGAAGCCGCCAGCCACTACGGCATCTCGCCAGTGGAAATGGCCCGCGCGTCGATCGTCGGCCAACCCGTGCATCTGCTCAGCCCGCTGGTACCCTCTACCTATCTGTTGGTGGCCCTGGCTGGCATCGACTTCGGCGATCACCAGCGCTTCACCTTGAAGTGGGCAGTGCTGGTCTGCCTGTGCATAATGCTCGCCGCGCTGCTCATGGGAATTTTCCCACTGTTCAGCAGCCTATAAGACAACAGTTTCATACAACCGCAGCGCGCCCCTTGCCCGGGCGTTCTGCATTTATCGCACGAAGGAATACACATGGAATGGCTGACCAGCCCAGAAATCTGGGTTGCCTTTTTTACCCTGACGGCTCTTGAGATCGTTCTCGGCATCGACAACATCATCATGATCTCGATCCTGGTCAGCCGCATGCCCAAGCACATGCAGCAACGCACCCGGATTTTCGGCCTGGCCCTGGCCATGGTTACCCGTATTCTGCTGCTGCTGTCGATCACCTGGGTGATGCGCCTGACGGCCGACCTGTTCGTGGTATTCGACCAGGGTATTTCCGGTCGCGACCTGATCCTGTTCTTCGGTGGCCTGTTCCTGCTGTGGAAAAGCTCGCAAGAGATCTACCACGGCCTGGAAGGCGAGGATGAAACCCACGACGAGCCTGCCGGTAAAGGCGGAAAGTTCCTCTACACCATCATCCAGATTGCCATCATCGACATCGTGTTCTCCCTGGACTCGGTGATCACCGCAGTCGGCATGGTCTCCCATGTTCCGGTGATGATCGCGGCGATCGTGGTCGCCGTACTGGTGATGATGCTCTGCGCCGGTGCCATCAGTAACTTCATCGACAAGCATCCTTCGCTGAAGATGCTCGCCCTGTCGTTCCTGATCGTCGTCGGTACCGTGCTGATCGCCGAAGCCTTCGAAGTGCATGTGCCGAAGGGCTACGTCTACTTCGCCATGGCCTTCTCTCTGGCAGTCGAGGCCATCAACATCAAGATGCGCACCGCCATGGCCCGGAAAAGAAACCAGGAACAAGGCGAACCGGTGAAACTTCGCAAGGATATTCCGGGTCAGTAAACCTGGAGCATCTGTTGAAAGGGCCCTGCGGGGCCCTTTTTTCATTTGATTTCATGACGGTTTTGTTTCAAAGCTCGCGCTGGCTATGCGATGCTGGCGCCAAGCCCTTGGGCCGACTACAGCTTAAGTGAGCACTGGGAAAAACCGCCTGCGATCAGGCCAGGCTCACGGCACCATCCATTTGTCCCACTGGGGCACGATCAACAGGGGGCCTGTTCAATGCTGACCCTGCTCAATCTGCTTTCCGCCGTGGCGCTGCTGATCTGGGGCACACACATTGTGCGTACCGGCATCCTGCGGGTGTATGGCTCCAACCTGCGGCGCGTGCTGAGTCAGAACATGTCCAGGCGCCCGCTGGCTTTCCTTGCCGGGATCCTGGTGACCGCCATGGTCCAGAGCAGTAACGCGACGGCGATGCTGGTGACCTCCTTTGTCGGTCAGGGGCTGATGTCCTTGACCCCGGCGCTGGCGATCATGCTCGGCGCCGATGTCGGTACGGCGCTGATGGCGCGGGTGCTGACTTTTGACCTGTCGTGGCTGTCACCGCTGCTGATCTTCCTCGGGGTGATCTTTTTTCTCTCGCGCAAACAGACCCGGGCCGGACAGTTGGGCCGCGTCGGTATCGGCCTGGGCCTGATCATTCTCGCCCTGCAACTGATCGTCGAAGCCGCTGCACCGATTACCCAGGCCCAGGGGGTGAAAGTGCTGTTCGCCTCGCTGACTGGCGATATCCTCCTCGACGCTCTGGTCGGTGCGTTGTTTGCGCTGATTTCCTACTCAAGCCTGGCCGCCGTACTGCTCACCGCGACCCTGGCCGGCGCCGAGCTGATCAGCCTGCCGGTGGCCATCGGCCTGGTCATTGGCGCCAACATCGGTAGCGGCTTGCTGGCCTTCCTCAGCACCAGCATGCAAAACGCCGCCGGCCGCCAGGTGGCCCTGGGCAGCCTGCTGTACAAGCTGATCGGCTTGATCCTGATCATCCCGGTGCTCGACCCGCTGGTACGCTGGATGGACAGCCTGACGTTCAGTGCCCAGGAACTGGTGATCGGATTTCACCTGCTCTACAACACCCTGCGCTGCCTGATCATGCTGCCGACGGTCAAACCCATGGCCCGCATCTGCAGCTGGCTGCTACCGGAGCGGGCCGAGGCCAATGGCCGGGCCCGGCCGCGTCACCTGGACCCGGCGGCGCTGAGCACCCCGAGCCTGGCCCTGGCCAACGCTGTGCGTGAGACTTTGCGTGTGGGCGACCTGATCGACAACATGCTCGACGCCATGCACGGCGTTCTGCTGGGCACCCACACAGCGATGACGCAGCAGGTACGCAGCCTGGGCGAAGACGTCGAAGCGCTGAACAACGCGATCAAACTGTATCTGGCGCAAATGCCCCGCGAAGACCTCAGCACTCAGGACAGCAAGCGCTGGGCGGAAATCATCGAATTGGTGATCAACCTCAAGCTGGCCAGCGACCTTATCGAACGCATGCTGCGCAAGGTGCAGCAGCAGAAGACCTCCCAGCGCCGGGAGTTCTCTGATGTCGGCCTGGAGGAGTTGACCGGCCTGCACAGCCAGTTACTCGCCAACCTGCGCCTGGGGCTGTCGGTCTTTCTCAGTGCCGACCCGGAAAGTGCCCGCCAGTTGCTGCGGGAAAAACGCCGCTTTCGCGCTCAGGAACGGCGCCTGGCCCATGCCCATGTCAGCCGCCTGCAACGTAAAGTGGTGCAAAGTATCGAAACCAGCGCCTTGCACCTGGAACTGATTGCCGATATGAAACGACTGAACTCCTTGTTCTGCAGCAGTGCCTATGTAGTATTGGGTGGTTCCGATACCGGCGGTTTACTGCTCGACAGTGTCCCGGACGATGCCCATTCACCTTGACCGCTACCGCAGCCCCCCCGCAAGGAAGCTTGCCATGCGTTGCCTGATGTTCCTGTGCCTGCTGCTGGGGGCCATGCCCGGCTTTGCCCTCGACCGCTCACAGGTCGAAGGCTACCTGCTGCCCAATGGTTTGCAGGTGCTGCTCAAGTCGGGCTATGAGCGCAATCATGTGTCGATTCGGCTGGTGGTCGGGGTTGGCTTCGATGATTTTCCCTGTGAACAGCAAGAGCTGCCGCACTTGCTCGAGCACGTGCTGTTCAGTGGCCTCGACGGCAGCGGCGAAGGCGGCCTGGAAGCGCGCATGCAGGCCTTGGGCGGTGAATGGAACGCCTACACCAGCAGTGCTGACACCACCTTTGTCATCGAAGCTCCGGCCCGTAACCAGCGCAAGGTGCTCGACCTGCTGCTGGCGGTGATCAAGGACACCGAGATCGACGAAAAGGCCCTGGCGCTGTCGAAGAAGATCGTCGAACGCGAAGATGGCGGTCACTACTCCCACCTGCAGCGCTGGCTGGACCGCCAGGACCTCGGCCACCGCGCCAGCGACCAGCTGGCGGTGGAGCTGGGGCTCAAGTGCGCCGAGCGCTCGGCCGTGGCCGACATGACCGTGGAACAGGTCAAGGATGTGCGCCAGCACTGGTACGCCGCCAACAACATGAGCCTGATCGTGGTTGGCGGCCTCGATCGTCTGCTACCAGCCTACCTGGAACGCAGCTATGGCGAACTGCAGCCAGCCGAACCTGGCAAACGCCGCACACTGGAAGGCGTTACCCACAAAGCCGAAGCCCGTCGTGAACTGATCCGCGGCTGGCTCGGCGACAGTGCCCGCCTGCACTGGTTGTTCCTCGAACCGGTGCTGGACAACGATCACAGCCAGACCTACGACCTGCTGCAACGCTATCTGGACTGGGCACTGTATGAACAGTTGCGGCTCAAGCACGGGCTGTCGTACGGACCTTTCAGTCAACGGGAAAGCTTCGGCGATACCGGCGTGATGAGCCTCAATGCCGACCTCGACCGCGCCGACATCAAGGAAGCCGAGCAGGCCTTGAGCGACATGCTTGAGCAGTTGCGCAAGCACGGCCTGGACCCGGCCACCTTCGAGCGAGTCAAACAGGCGGCAATCGATCGCGAAGCCTGGACCACCCAGGGCAACGCGGCACTGGCGGACTACTACTGGGGCGCGCTGAACGATTACCTCGACGGACGCTTTGCCGACCCGGTGCGCGCCATGCGCCGGGTCAGCCTGAGTGATGCCAATCAGGCGTTGCGCCAGCTGCTGGCCAGGCCCGGGTTTGTGCGAATCGAACAGCCGTTGATCAGTTATGACCAGTTGTATGGGCTGGTATTGGTGTTGGGCTTAGTACTCGCCGGCGTACTGATCTGGCACTGGCGGCGTCGGCGCTGACGCTATCGCGGGGCAAGCCCGCTCCCACAGTGGCTCCACTCCCGGTGGGAGCGGGCTTGCCCCGCGATTGAGACCTGCCTGCCAACACAAACCAGCGTATCCTGTGCAGGTTTTAACCTCACCCTGCGAACACCTTCATGCCTCATTATCTCCAGCGGCTGATCGAACTGATCAAGCGCTACCCCGGCGTCATCGCCCTCGGCGGTTTTATCTCCGGGATCGCCAGCTTCATCCTGGTCGACCGCCAGGAAGGCCTGGCCAGCTGGATTGCCATCGTGATGCTGATCAGCTGGATCTGGCTGATGCTGGAAAACACCTTCACCCAGTTGTTCACCAAGGTGTTCAAGCGCGAGATCCCGCAGCCACTGCTGCGCTATGCCACGCAGATGATTCACCAGGAAAGCCTGTTCTTCGTCCTGCCGTTCTTTTTCGTCACTACCACCTGGAACAGCGGCCAACTGGTATTTACCGGCCTGCTGGGCGCCGCCGGGCTGATATCGATCATTGATCCCCTGTACTACAAATGGCTGGCCCCGCGGCGCTGGCTGTTCCTCGCGCTGCATACCCTGACCCTGTTCGCGGCGCTGCTCACCGCGCTACCGATCATTTTGCACCTGACCACCTCGCAAAGCTTCAAGCTGGCCCTGGTGACTGCCATGCTGCTGTCGTTCCCAAGCCTGGCCAGCAGCTTCCCCATTCAGCACTGGCGGCGCGGGGTCATGCTGGTGGTGCTGACCCTGGCCGTTGGCGCCAGCGGCTGGATGCTGCGTTCCTGGGTTCCACCGGCCACGTTGTGGATGACTGACGTGGCCGTCAGCACCCAGTTGGAGAACCGCACGCCAGGCAAGAGCCTGAGTGAGGTCAAGGCCAGCGAGATCCGCGCCGGGCTCTACGCCTTTACCGCTATCAATGCGCCGCGCGGGCTGAACGAGCGGATTTATCACGTGTGGCAGTTCAACGGCAAAGAAGTCGATCGCATTGCCCTGGACATCCACGGTGGCCGCAAGGAAGGTTATCGGGCCTGGACGCATAAGCAGAACTTCCCCGCCAACCCGGTGGGCCGCTGGCAGGTGAGGGTGCTGACCGAAGATGGCCAGGTCATCGGGGTGTTGCGCTTCCGGGTGGTTGACGATGGTCAAGCGCCAAAGGCCGAGTAACGCTATGCTCTGAGGCTGCAAAACTGTCGGTCGACTGCATGGAGCCTATGACTACACAAGCCAGCGCAACCCTGGACACCACAAGCAACCCGGCGTGCCTGCGGATTGTCGGTGACTGGACTCTGGCCAACTACGCCAGCCTCAAGCGCAGCAGCGAGCGCCTGGCCGGCCAGTACGACCAGCGCACCGAGATCGATCTCGAACAGCTGGGCCAACTGGATACCGCTGGCGCTTCACTGCTGGCTGAACTGCTCGGTGCCGAGCGCTTATCGCGCCTGACCGAGACCGCCCAACTGCCCGAAGCCAGCCGGGCACTGCTGCAGGCGGTCTACTGCTCGGTGCAGGACTTCTGCATCCCGGAAAAGCAGCCTGAGAAGTCGGTACTGATCCAGCTGCTCAGCCGTATTGGCTGCGCGGTCGACACCCTTTGGCAAGACACCCTGCAGATCCTCGGTTTTGTCGGCCTGATCCTGCAAACCCTGGTGCTGCGCCTGTTCCAGCCACGGCGCTGGCGGGTCACTGCGGTCGTCGCGCACATCGAACAGACCGGTCTGGATGCCGCGCCCATCGTTGCCCTGCTGACCTTTCTGGTCGGTGCGGTAGTAGCCTTTCTCGGTGCCACGGTACTCGCCGGGTTCGGCGCCAGTATTTTCACCGTCGACCTGGTTGCGTTCTCTTTCCTGCGCGAATTCGGTGTGCTGCTGACCGCCATCCTCATGGCCGGTCGTACCGCCAGTGCCTTCACCGCACAGATCGGCTCGATGAAAGCCAATGAAGAGATCGACGCCATTCGTACCCTCGGTCTGGATCCGGTAGAGCTGCTGGTGGTGCCTCGGGTGCTGGCACTGCTGATTGCACTGCCGCTGCTGACCTTCCTCGCGATGATCTGCGGCATCATCGGTGGCGGCGTGGTCTGCGCGTTGTCGCTGGATATCTCGCCCGCCATGTTCCTGTCCTTGTTGCAAAGCGACATCGGTGTGCAGCATTTCCTCGTTGGCCTGGCCAAGGCGCCGTTCTTTGCCTTCCTGATCGCCGCCATTGGCTGCCTGGAAGGCTTCAAAGTCAGCGGCAGCGCCGAGTCGGTGGGGGCCCACACCACCTCTAGCGTGGTGCAGTCGATTTTCGTGGTGATCGTCCTCGATGCGGTGGCTGCGTTGTTCTTCATGGAGATGGGCTGGTGAGCCAGACAACCCCCGAGCGCCGCGAGGCGGTGATCGAAGCGCGTGGCATCTGCAACCGCTTCGGTACCCAGAGCGTGCACGAACAACTGGACCTGGACCTGTACCGCGGCGAAATTCTCGCCGTGGTCGGTGGTTCGGGCAGTGGCAAGTCGGTACTGCTGCGTAGCATCGTCGGCCTGCGGCGGCCGAACGAAGGTCAGGTCAAGGTATTCGGCCAGAACCTCAGCGGTGTAAACGACGAGCAGCGCTCGAAGGTCGAACGACGCTTTGGCGTGCTGTTCCAGAAGGGCGCGCTGTTCTCTTCGCTGACGGTAACCGAGAACGTCGCCTTGCCGCTGATCGAACATGCCGGCCTGTCCCGCGCCGACGCCGAGCACCTGGCCGGGGTCAAGCTGGCCCTGGCCGGCTTGCCGATTTCCGCCGCCGACAAATACCCCTCATCACTGTCCGGCGGCATGATCAAACGCGCCGCGCTGGCCCGCGCCCTGGCCCTGGACCCGGACATTCTGTTTCTCGATGAACCCACCGCGGGCCTCGACCCGATCGGTGCGGCCGCCTTCGACCAGTTGATTCTGACCCTGCGCGATGCCTTGGGCCTGAGCGTGTTCCTGATCACCCACGACCTCGACACCCTTTACACCATCACCGACCGGGTGGCGGTGCTGTCGCAGAAAAAAGTCCTGGTGGCAGGCCCGATTGCCCAGGTCGAAGACACCGACGATGCCTGGATTCACGAATACTTTCATGGCCCGCGTGGCCGTGCGGCGTATCAGGCCGCCACAGCGGCAAAGGAGCTCTGAGATGGAAACCCGCGCACATCATGTGCTGATCGGCCTGGTCACGGTCATTGTGGTCACCGGTGCCATGCTGTTCGGCCTGTGGCTGACCAAGTCCAGTGTCGACAGCACCTTCAAGGATTACCAGGTGGTATTCAACGAAGCAGTCTCCGGCTTGTCCCGGGGCAGCTCGGTGCAATACAACGGCATCAAGGTGGGAGACGTCACCAGCCTGCGCCTGGACCCCAAGGACCCGCGCCGGGTCCTGGCCCAAGTGCGCCTGAGCGCCGATACCCCGGTCAAGGAAGACACCCGTGCGAAACTGACCCTGACCGGTATCACCGGCACCTCCTTCATCCAGCTCAGTGGCGGTACGCCGCAAAGCCCGGAGCTCAAGGGCAAGGACGGCAAACTGCCAATGATCGTTGCCTCGCCTTCGCCGATTGCCCGGCTGCTCGATGACGGCAGCGACCTGCTGACCAACATCAACATGCTGGTGCATAACGCCAACCAGCTGTTCTCCGAAGACAACGCCAAGAGCCTGAGCAACACCCTCAATCACCTGGAGCAGACCTCGGCAGCGTTCAGCGAGCAACGCGGGGATATCCGCACTGCGATCCAGCAACTGGCCCAGGTCGGTAACCAGGCCAGCTCCATGCTCGAGCAGACCAGCGAACTGATGCGCAATGCCAATGGCCTGCTCAACAACCAGGGCAAGCAAGCCTTCGGCAGCGCCGAACAGGCCATGCAGTCGCTGGCGCAGAGCACAGCCACCATCAACAGCCTGCTCAACGACAACCGCGAAGCCCTCGATGGTGGTGCCCAGGGCCTGAACCAGCTGGCCCCGGCCATCCGCGAGCTGCGCGAGACCCTCAACTCGCTGAAGGCGATTTCCCAGCGCCTGGAAGCCAACCCCAGCGGCTACCTGCTCGGCCGAGATAGCAACAAGGAGTTCACGCCATGAGTCGTACCTGCCGCTACCTGGCCCTGGCTGTGGCGTTGAGCCTGGGCAGTGCCTGCTCAATCCTGCCGCAGGCCGAACCTGCTGATGTCTATCGCCTGCCTTCAGCGCAAACCAGCCAGGCGGCATCTGCGAGCGCTGCAGCCAGCTGGTCGCTGCGACTGAACAAGCCGTTGGCCAGTGATGCCCTGAACAACCCGAAAATTGCCGTGGTCCCTCAAGGCAACCTGATCAGTAACTACAAAGGCGCGCGCTGGAGCGATCCGGCCCCCTTGCTGCTGCGTAACCGCATGCTCGATGCCTTCCAGCGCGATGGCCGCGTACCCCGGCTCAGTGCCGATGACAGCAACCTGCAGGCTGACTATGAACTGGCTGGCGAGCTACAGGCGTTCCAGAGCGAGTACAGCGCCGACGGCCTGGCCGTGGTGATCCGCTATGACGCCCGCCTGGTGCAAGGGCGCAGCCAGCGCATCCTCGCCAGCCGCCGCTTTGAAGTGCGTCAGCCGTTGAGCAACAAGCAAGTGCCGGCAGTGGTCAACGGTTTCGGCAGCGCCAGTGACCAACTGATGGCTCAACTGGTGGCCTGGACGCTGGCCCAGGCCAACCAGGCTCAGGCAAAGAACCAGTAGCAGACGCAAATGGCCGCGACCACCCCGGCCAGCTCGGCGAGCAGTGCGCAGCCCACCGCATGGCGGGCGCGCTGGATACCGACGGCGCCGAAGTACACCGCCAGCACATAGAAGGTGGTTTCAGTGCTGCCCTGGATGGTCGCTGCTACCAGCGCCGGGAAGCTGTCGACGCCATGGGTCTGCATGGTTTCGATTAGCATCGCCCGTGCCGCGCTGCCCGAGAACGGCTTGACCAGTGCGGTAGGCAATCCCTCGACGAAGCGCGTATCCATCCCCAGCCATTCCACCACATGGCGGATGCCGTCCAGACTCAGCTCCAGAGCGCCTGAGGCGCGCAGCACGCCGACGGCGCAGAGCATGGCGACCAGATAGGGCAGCAGGCTCTTGGCGACGTCAAAACCCTCCTTGGCGCCCTCTACGAAGGTTTCATAGACCTTCACCCGCTTGAACGCCCCAATCACCAGGAACAGGATGATCAGGCCGAACAGGGTCAGGTTGCCCAGGATCGACGACAAGCCGGCCAAAGCGGTGGCCGACAGGGTGCCCAGAAACGCCATGAAGCCGCCCAACAGCAGGGCGCCCGGCACCAGATAAGCCAGGACCACCGGATCCCACAGACGCAAGCGTTGCATCACCGCCACCGACAGCAGGCCGACCAGGGTCGAGGCACTGGTAGCCAGCAGGATCGGCAGGAATACCAGGGTCGGGTCCGGTGCGCCTTGCTGAGCGCGGTACATGAAGATGGTCACCGGCAGCAGGGTCAGCGACGAAGCGTTAAGTACCAGGAACAGGATCTGCGCGTTGCTGGCAGTGGTCGAACTGGGGTTGAGTTCCTGCAGCGAGCGCATGGCCTTGAGGCCAATGGGTGTGGCGGCGTTATCCAGGCCCAGGCCATTGGCGGCGAAGTTCAGGGTGATCAGGCCCAGGGCCGGGTGGCCGGGCGGTACTTCCGGCATCAGGCGGGCAAACAGCGGGCCGAGTACTTTGGCCAGCCAGTCGACGACACCGGCCTTTTCAGCAATCTTCAGAAAGCCCAGCCACAGGGTCAGGGTGCCGAACAGCAAGACCATCACCTCGACCGACAACTTGGCCATGGCGAAGATGCTCTCGACCATCGCGGCAAAAATACCGGCATTGCCGCCTACCAGCCATTGCGCCAGCGCGGAGATGGCCGCGACCAGGAAAAAACCAAGCCAAAGGCCGTTGAGCATCCGTTGTTCCCCCACAAAGTTGCGACGAATGATAGCGGTAGCGGCCGAGCAATGCACCGACACTGAAAATCGCGGGGCAAGCCCGCTCCCACCGCTGCAGTACCCTCCCGGTGGGAGCGGGCTTGCCCCGCGATACAAAAAAAAGCCCCGACCAGGTCGGGGCTCTTCATTTAACCAGACTGCACCTTAGTGGTTGGCAGTCTTGCCAGCAGGTGCAGCTTCTTTGCTGCGCCAGTGTGGCAGCGAGTTCCAGTAGCGCTGGCCTTTGGCATCGTCGTACATGCCTTCCCAGCGAGCGATTACCAGCACTGCCAGGGCGTTGCCGATAACGTTCAGGGCGGTACGGGCCATGTCCATGATGCGGTCGACACCGGCGATGAAGGCCAGACCTTCCAGCGGGATACCAACGCTGCCCAGGGTGGCCAGCAGCACCACGAAGGACACGCCCGGAACACCGGCAATACCCTTGGAGGTCACCATCAGGGTCAGTACCAACAGCAGCTGCTGGCTGATCGACAGGTCGATACCGTACAGCTGGGCAATGAAGATCGCCGCAATGCTCTGGTACAGGGTCGAACCGTCAAGGTTGAACGAATAACCGGTCGGTACCACGAAGCTGCAGATGGCTTTCGGCGCGCCGTAGGCTTCCATTTTCTCGATCACGCGCGGCAGCACGGTTTCGGAGCTGGCAGTGGAGTAAGCCAGGACCAGCTCGTCCTTGAAGATACGCATCAGCTTCAGGATCGAGAAGCCAAACAGGCGTGCGATCAGGCCCAGCACCATGAAGCCGAAGAAGGCGATGGCGAAGTAAACCAGCAGGACCAGCTTGGCCAGCGGCAGCAGCGAAGCGAAGCCGAAGTTGGCAACGGTCACGGCGATCAGCGCGAACACACCGATTGGCGCGTAGTTCATGATCATGTGAGTGACCTTGAACATGGCTTCGGAAACGCCCTGGAAGGTTTTCACCAGCGGATCGCGAATCTCTGCCTGCAGGCTCGACAGGCCCAGGCCGAACAGCACCGAGAAGAAGATGATCGGCAGCATCTCGCCACGCATCAGCGCTGCGAAGATGTTCGACGGAATCAGGTTGAGGATGGTCTCGATGAACGCGTGTTCATGCTGAACCTCGGCCGCAGTGGCCTGATACTTGGAAATATCGACGGTACCCAGGGTACTCATGTCGATACCGGCACCTGGATGGAACAGGTTGGCCAGGACCAGACCGACCACGATCGCGATGGTGGTGACCACCTCGAAGTAAATGATGGTCTTGAGGCCAATACTGCCGAGTTTTTTCGCATCGCCAACCCCGGCGATACCCACGATCAGCGACGAAATCACGATCGGGATGACGATCATCTTGATCAGGCGAATGAAGATATCACCGGCAGGTTGCAGGACGTTGCTGATCCACCATGCCTTTTCTGCACTGAAATGGTTCAGTAAAGCGCCGATTGCAATCCCCAGTACCAGACCGATGAGGATCTGCCAGGCGAGGCTTAGCTTTGCCTTCTTCATGTCGTTACCTTTTCTTCAAGTGGAACCGATCACCAGGCTGATAACCGCAATCCAGAGCTGTTGTCAGCGATCCGTATCGTTTTTGGCTATCCGCCGGTGACACCGTAAAAGGTCACCGCAAGCGAGCGTAGGAACGCTCAGGCCAGCGAAAAAAGGCGCAACTATTCCGACGTGGGGGGGCTCCGTCTAATGCCGTAAACGACTACCCTATGCCGAATCGGCATGAGGTTTATCGGCCAAAACGTACGTCACAATGGGTTGCCCGACGACCGTTCGGAATTCCGACGATGGCCAAAGCGCCACATTCCGGCAGATTTGGACGTATCCAGCTGAATGCATAAAGCCATTGTTCGACAATCCGAATGCGTGAAATCGCCTCGGTTCGAACACCTGGGCAGGCTGAAAAAATATCGATGTACGGTCGCGCAAAAATATGCGTCGACGCGTCTGCTAGGAAAGTCGGAAAAGAACGGTAGGAAGCGAACGATTGCCAAAGCGAGGCGGAAGTCAGATCAAGCGTTTCCCTCCGAGAGGACCCACCCGACCTGGAACTTCCGCCACCGCTTCACCCGACCCGGCCCTCATCGGAGGCACTCCTTGTACCCCTAGGCCCCTCCGATCCTGAAACAATCAGAGCAGCCCGGCCCCTTGGTCGTGTGCCGGCCTTCCTCAGGCGGGCACAACATAGAAGCCTGGAACGGAAAAAGGTTCAGCTTCTATATATGTACGTGAATGCCCAGTCGCATTCAGTACCTGGTTTGACTCAACCTCTACCACGGCCAAAGAAGAAAGAAGCCACGAACAGCACCAGGAAGACGATGAACAGGATCTTCGCGATTCCGGTAGCGGCGCCGGCGATACCACCGAAGCCCAGCACAGCGGCGACAATGGCGATAATCAGAAAGGTGATAGCCCAACTCAACATGGTGATTCTCCTTACTGTTGTTGAAAGAATTCCTCTGGTGACGTTCAGAACACCCAACGATCACGCGGCGCACGGGCTTCAGCCGAGACGCTGCCGACCGCCGCAGGCTGCGATTGCATCAGCGCTCTCTGGGCAGGCACAGGAGTCCTTACCATCAGGGCGGCCTGGGCAGCTACGGCGCGAGCATCCTGTACAAGCTGCCAGCTGTGATGGAGCTGGCCGGCAATGAGGGTCAGCAGCAGCGCCAGACTGAAGAACAGGCCCTGACGCACCTGAAATGGAGAAATCTGCGCCAGGGTGGCGATTTGGCGGATCATGCCGAGCTCCTCCTGCTGCATTGATTGTTGTCTGCAGTAGTCATTGCAGCGTGCATGCCAGCCACGCATTTAAAAAATATTTAATAAAATCAATTAGATAGAGAGAATCTCAGATTTCATCGGAGCGCATCCTGCACGATACCCAGCATGGGGTCGTGCGATTTGCATGATGAGCTACCCTGCAGTGAACGGAACAAATCGGAAAAAACATGCAACTTGCCCGATTTCTCCGGCACTAATAGAGAACATTCTTAAAAGGAGCGCAGGAAATGGAGTCAACCCAGGAACATCAAGGCCGTATCCTGTTGGTCGACGACGAATCCGCCATCCTGCGTACCTTTCGTTACTGCCTGGAAGATCAAGGCTATACCGTGGCCACGGCCAACAGTGCGGCCCAGGCCGATACCTTGCTGCAGCGTCAGGTCTTCGACCTGTGCTTTCTCGACCTGCGCCTGGGTGAAGACAATGGCCTCGATGTACTCGCGCAGATGCGTATTCAGGCACCCTGGATGCGGATCGTCATCATCACCGCCCACTCGGCGGTCGATACCGCAGTCGACGCCATCCAGGCGGGTGCGGCCGACTACCTGGTAAAACCCTGCAGCCCTGATCAGCTTCGCCTGGCTGCGGCCAAACAGCTGGAAGTGCGCCAGCTGTCGGCACGCCTGGAAGCACTGGAAGGTGAAGTCAACAAACCCAAGGACGGCCTGGACTCGCACAGCCCGGCGATGATGGTGGTGCTGGAGACTGCACGCCAGGTCGCCACCACCGATGCCAATATCCTAATTCTTGGTGAGTCCGGTACCGGCAAGGGCGAGCTGGCCAGAGCGATTCACGGCTGGAGCAAACGCGCCCGTAAAGCCTGCGTCACCATCAACTGCCCTTCACTCACCACCGAGCTGATGGAAAGCGAACTGTTCGGGCATAGCCGCGGGGCGTTCACCGGGGCCAGTGAAAGCACCCTGGGCCGGGTCAATCAGGCCGATGGCGGTACCCTGTTCCTCGACGAAATCGGCGATTTCCCACTGACACTGCAGCCCAAGCTGCTACGTTTTATCCAGGACAAGGAATACGAGCGGGTCGGTGACCCGGTCACCCGCCGCGCCGATGTACGTATCCTGGCTGCGACCAACCTCAACCTTGAAGACATGGTGCGTGATGGGCGCTTCCGTGAAGACCTGCTGTATCGTCTGAATGTCATCACCTTGCACCTGCCGCCGTTGCGGGAGCGCAGCGAAGACGTTCTGCACCTTGCCGACCGTTTCCTGGCACGCTTCGTCAAAGAGTACTCAAGGCCCGCCCGCGGCTTCAGCGACGAAGCGCAGGCGGCGCTGCTCAACTACCGCTGGCCAGGGAACATTCGCGAACTGCGTAATGTGGTCGAGCGGGCCAGCATCATCTGCCCGCAGGAGCGGGTCGACATCGGCCACCTGGGCATGGCCGAGCAGACCATCAGCAATGCCCCGCGCATCGGCGCGGCAATGAGCCTGGACGAACTGGAACGCGCCCATATCGAGGCGGTGCTGGCCACCAGTGAAACCCTGGACCAGGCAGCCAAGACCCTGGGAATCGATGCCTCGACCCTGTATCGCAAGCGTAAGCAGTACAACCTATGAAATGGACGATGAAGCTGCGTACGCGGCTTTTTCTCAGCATTTCGGCGCTCATTACCGTGGCCTTGTTGGGTTTGCTGCTAGGCCTGGTCAGCGTCCTGCAGATGGCCAGGTCGCAGCAGGCCCTGATCCACGAAAACACCGCAACCCTCGATCTGGGCCTGAAACTGCGGCAGAACCTCGGTGAACAACTGACGCTGATGCTCAACGAGCCAGCAGACCTGAAGACGCTTGAGGGCCTGCAGGCTCAATTCCAGCGCTTGCTGGACGAAGGCCTCAACCAGCAAAGCGATGACAATGCCGGTAAAGACTTCGCCGACACCAAGCGCCATTATCAGCGCTACCTTCAGGCTTTTCGCGACACCCCTGTTCCGGCACGTGGCCTGGGCGCCGAGCAACCTCTGGGTAAAGCTTTCGGCGTGCTGCGCAACAACCTCCTCGACGCCCACAAGCGCGCCCTTGAGCACATCAACCAGAGCGAGCAGCTGACCTACAAACGCGCGTTGTTGATCTCCGGCCTGCTCGGCCTGGTAGGCCTGAGCGTGCTGATCCTGGGATTTGTCACCGCCCATGGCATCGCCCGGCGCTTTGGCCAGCCGATCGAAGCTCTGGCCAAAGCAGCCGACCAGATAGGTCAGGGCGATTTCGAGGTGACCTTGCCGGTCTCCCAGGCCCTGGAGATGAACCAGCTGACCCGGCGCTTTGGTTTGATGGCTGAAGCGTTGCGCAAACATCAGGCAACCAACGTCGATGAACTTCTCGCCGGCCAGCAACGTCTGCAAGCGGTACTCGACAGCATTGATGATGGCCTGCTGATCATCGACCGCCAGGGCCATCTGGAACACATCAATCCAGTCGCCCAGCGGCAACTGAGCTGGAACAAAAGCCGCCTGGGCCGTGGGCTTGGTGAGGCGCTGCAGCGCCCGGAGCTGGATGAACAACTGCGCCTGGTACTGCGTGGAGCCCCCCTGGATCGGGTGCCGGAGGACCTGAGCCTGGAAGTAGAGGAAGAACTTCGTTTACTGGCTTACAGCCTGACCCCGGTCTGCCACCCCGAGGGGCAGATTCTTGGCGCGGTCATGGTGCTGCACGATGTCACCGAACAACGTGCCTTCGAGCGCGTGCGCAGCGAGTTTGTCTTGCGCGCCTCGCATGAGCTACGCACCCCGGTCACGGGCATGCACATGGCTTTCGGACTGTTGCGCGAGCGCCTGAAGTTTGCGCCACAGTCGCGTGAGGCCGACCTGCTCGAGACCGTCAGTGAGGAAATGCAGCGCCTGACCCAATTGATCAACGACCTGCTGAACTTCTCCCGCTACCAGAGCGGCCAGCAGAAACTCGAACTGATGCCCTGCGCCGTCGACGATCTACTGACGCGTGCCTGCGAACGCTTTGCCGGCCCTGCAGGTGATAAACAGATCGAGCTGCAGATGGAGCTGGCATCGCCGCTGCCGCATATTCAGGCGGATCCAGCACAACTTGACCGGGTCATGGATAACCTGCTGGACAATGCTGTGCGCCACACCCCGGTGGCCGGCAGCATTCGCCTGCACGCTCGATGGCATGCCGAACGGGTCATCATCAGTGTTGAAGACAGCGGCGAAGGCATTGCTTACAGCCAGCAGGGACGAATCTTCGAACCGTTCGTCCAGGTCGGACGCAAAAAAGGCGGGGCTGGACTGGGGCTCGCGTTGTGTAAGGAAATCGTCCAGTTGCATGGCGGGCGTATGGGAGTTTATTCACGCCCCGGACAAGGTACTCAGTTCTACATGGCCCTGCCGGTCTGAAGCCTCACAGAATCAAGCTTCATCATCGATCCGCCGCGGGACGATCCGACGCCCACGGGTAATCAGCTCAACGAACTGGCGGGCACTGAGCGGATGCGCAAACAACCATCCCTGACCGTAATTCACCCCTTCGCTGTTGAGCAGCATGGCCTGGTCTTCATACTCGATTCCTTCGGCAATCACCCGCAACTGCAGGGCATGCGCCATGCGGATGATATGCGGCGCCACACCGCTGCTGGCTGCATCGTGACCCAGGGCGTCGATAAACGCCTTGTCGATTTTCAGACAGTCCACCGGCAGGGTCTGCAAGTACGCCAGGCTGCAGTAACCGGTACCGAAGTCATCGATCAGTACCTGGTGACCCACCGCGCGCAAGGCTTGCAAGTTGTCGCGGGCGACTACCACATCGATCAGCCCGCGCTCGGTGACCTCGAATGCGATCTGGCTGGCAGAGACATGGTGCAACGCCAGCAAGCGCGCCGCCACCCGACCAATCCGCGGCACCATGACATCGCAGGCAGCCAGGTTGATCGATACATAAAGTTGTCGGTTGGCCCGCAACAGCTGCCCCAGTTGCTCGAGCACGCGCTGCAGGACGAAGTCGGTTATCTGCCGGATCTGGCCGGTATTTTCCGCCAACGGGATAAACAGATCAGGGCTGGTCAGGGTGCCGTCCGGCCGGCGCCAGCGCACCAGTGCTTCGGCCCCGACACAGCGACGGCTGTTGAGTTCGAAGATGGGCTGGTACAAGACCTGCAACTCGCCGCGACGCAACGCCCCCTGCAGTTCGGAACTCATCGAGCGACGTTGACGTACCAGTTGCAGCACCAGCCAACCCAGGGACCAGGCCAGCACCAGGCTGCCGGGAAACAACAGCCAGAGCACGCCATTCATCTTCAACGGCAAACTGGCACGCGGGGCAATCAAAACCAGCTGATAGTCCGGCGATTTGGTCGGCATGCGGTAGATCAAGCGGTCGGGCAGCTCCAGCAGGGCATCTTTGGATGTCGGTGGCCAATCGGCCGAGGGCGGCCAGGCCTGAGGCGGACCAAGTACCGGCACTGCACGCGTACCGTTATCCAGCACCACCAGTAAACTGCCTTCCGGCGGCAAGTCGACCACATCCGTCAAATGCCCACGTGAGGTCGCGACCACGAACTTGCCGCGCCCAAGCATCAACGCGGCAAGATTGTCATCCGGTTCGGTAGTGGTATTTAGCCAGTAGCTGTACGTCGGCCCCTGAATGTCCGGGGGCCGCAAAGGCTTGATGGTGCGCGTGCCAATGCGGTTGGAGCAGGCAACGTTGCCATCAACATAGGCGGCTTCATAGACGAAGCGGTAGCGAAAGCCTATCTGTTGCAGGACACCCAGCATCGCCGCATCACAGCCACGAAGAGGTTGCGCCTGAAGTTCGTCGACACCTTCGCGCAACTGCCCGAAAATCTGTTCCAGACGCTCAAGGAAACGCTCGCCCTTGGCGTTCATCTGCTCACTTTCGCTTTGCTGCATCTGGTGCATGGCTACACCGATGCTGGCGACCAGCAACAGTACTGCGCTGGCCGAAGCCGCAAGTGTGGCCAGTAACCAGGGACGGTAGAGCAAGTGGCGCAGCACGGAGAGGGCAGCTGACATTAAAAGCATCCAGTTGAATACCAAGAGGTATAGCAACTGCCGGACGAGTCAGCCTGCCCGTTTGGCGGCGCCGTTACTCAGCGGCTGTTGAGTACCTGCAACATCGCCGCCGTTTGAGCGTCCGCCACGCCGTCAAATCGCTGGGGACGGAAGCGCATCTGGAATGCCGCGAGCACATGCCTGGTGCTGACGTCGTAGACGCCAGTCTGTTCGATGGCATAACCAAAGCGCGCCAGTTGCTGCTGATACCAGCTGATACTCGGTGGATTGACGCTGAACCGCGCCTGCTGCTGAGCCACCGCGCGCGCATCCGGCCAGACCCCCAGACCGGCATCGGCCAGGCGCTTCCAGGGGAACAGCGGGCCCGGATCCAGTTTGCGCGCCGGTGCGATGTCACTGTGGCCAATGATGTAACGGGGCTGGATATTGTTGCGTTTGACTATGTCCTTGAGTAACGCGATCAGCGCTTCGATCTGTGCCTCGGTGTACGGCTGCCACACCCGTCCTGTCGGGGTATCGATAAAACCGGGATTGACGATCTCGATGCCAATGGAGCTGGAGTTGAGCCAGGTCCGGCCATCCCACTGACTGTCACCGGCATGCCAGGCACGACGGCTTTCGTCGACCAGTTGATAGACGGTCGCCGGTGAGTCACCGATCAGGTAATGGCTGCTGACCTCTCCATGGGTCAACAAGTCGAGCGAACGCTGCAGCGGCGCGTTGGTGTAGTGCAGCACGACAAACTGGATACGGCCGTCCTGGTTGACAGAGGTATGGCTGCGGTCGATGCGCAAGCCGCTGCTGCAACCTGCCAGGGTCAACAGCAGGAGCGCGGTAATGATGGCTTTCATGGGGACGGGCACATGTGATGATCTGCAATGCAATAGCATAACGTATCCATGCAGCTGCCACTTACCCCTGTTCGATCCGATTTCTGCCCAGATGTTTCGCCCGGTACAGCGCTTCATCGGCACGCTTGAGGACTACCTCGCTGCGCTCGCCACTGCGAAACGCACTGATGCCAATCGACAAGGTAATGGTCACCCGCTCGCCCTTGAAGTGGAACGGGCAGGCCTCAATGGCCGCCCGCAGCCTTTCCGCCAGCTGGTAACCGATAGGCATGGCAGTCTGCGGGATCAGCAGGACGAACTCTTCACCACCGAAGCGGGCGATGAAATCCCGGCTGCGCAGGTGTTTGCGCAACACGTTGGCAACAATCTTCAGGACCTTGTCGCCGGCCAGGTGACCGTAACTGTCGTTAATGCGCTTGAAGTGATCGAGATCGAGGATCGCCATCAGCAGGTGACCACCGCTTTCCTGCCATTCCAGCACTTCCTGATCCACCCGCTCTGACCAGGCGGCCCGGTTGGGTAAGCCAGTGAGCGGGTCGATCAGGGCTTTCTGGCGCTGTTCTTCCAGGTGCTCGCGGTAACCCATGGCTTCCTGCTCCATGTTCGCCACCCGTTCAGCCAGGCCTTGCAAGCGGTTGGCCATGTCCTGTTCACGCTGGTCACGCTGCTGCTGATGCTCGTCCATGGTACCGAGCAAGCCTTCGAGGCGGTTTTCCAGGATGTGTTTGAGGCTGTCCAGATCGGCAGCGCCCTGCACACTGCTTTGCAGGCCATCGACCTGTTCACGCAGCTGGCTGTCCAGGTCACGCGCCGCGGAGGTGTTGTCGGCATGGCCTTCGCTGGCTTCATGCAAATGGCTCTGGAACGACTCCAGGCGCTCGTTGAGTTGTTGCAGATAAGCTTCAAACTCATGCTGGCCACTGTCGTTGATCGCCAGCATCAGCACGGCCAGGTCATCGAGCACCGGCAACAACTCGTACCAGTTCAGGCCATGCTCCAGACGTTCGCGCATCGATTGCGCCTGAGCCTTGTGACGTTCGGGCAGGGTCAGGTCATCAAGCAGACCGAGCAGGGTTTCCTCGATATGCGTGGCGACCGAGCTGTAGGTCGGCTCGGTGCCGTCGGGCAGGGCGTAGTGAGGGTCCTCATCGAACGCTTGGGCGACTTCAGGCTGATCCTCCTCAGGCTCGTCCGGGCCAAGCTTGGGCAACGCCGGTAGTTCGGGCTCGTTCGCTGCCGGGGGAAGCTCGAGCGGTGCTGGCACTTCGGCTTCTAGCACTTGAACCGTTGGCAAGTCGACAGCCAGGCCAGGCTCGGCTTCCGCTGCTTCGCTGGCTTCGACCGGCTTTGGCGCCAACGATTCGGTGACAACCTCCAGCGGTTGCAACTCGTCGATATCGACAACGACCTCGGCCTGTGGCTCAACGTCTTGATGAGCATGCACTACCGGCACCGGCGGCTCGATGGCCTCTGGCGCCAACGCCACAGCGCCCGCCAGGGCCGGTTGCAGCGCTGGCGCTTCAGCTTCGCGACCACCGAACAGGCGCTGCAGCAACCCAGGGCGCTGTGCCTCTTCAGGGCGCTCAAGCGCAGACAGGGCCTGGCCCTGCAAGCCGCTCAACTCACCCAACAGCAACGGCACCTCGCGGGACTGACTGGCGCGGGCCTCGACCTGTTTGGCGAACTTCTTCAGCGGCCGGCTGACGTCACTGGG
The DNA here is from genome assembly GCF_000746525.1 of Pseudomonas alkylphenolica. Taxonomy (NCBI): domain Bacteria; kingdom Pseudomonadati; phylum Pseudomonadota; class Gammaproteobacteria; order Pseudomonadales; family Pseudomonadaceae; genus Pseudomonas; species Pseudomonas alkylphenolica. The sequence goes on along the minus strand of NZ_CP009048.1, from coordinate 118,685 downwards.
CAACGGCAAGGTCTGCAACTGGGTAACCAGCGAGGTGAGGGCGGTGCTGACCTGAGCGATACGGGTCTCGCGGCGTTGCTCGGAATCGAGCACGGCTTTTTCCAGGCGCGGGATCAACCCGGCGAGGGCGGCGTCCATGTTGTCGGTGCGGATGACCTCACGCATCTCCTTCATGCACTGATCCACCGCCCGGTCGCTGCCTTCGGCGGCCAGGGTGCTGCGCACCAGACCACGGCGCAACAGGTCGAGACGGGCTTCCCAACGGCGCTCGAGCTTCTCTTGCTGTTCGATACTCTTGAGGTACTTTTCTTTCCAGCGCTGGGCTTCGTCGGTCATGCCTGGGTCCGCAGAGGGGTGATGGCAATTAGCTCAAAGCGGGCAGCGTATCCACAGCGAGGGCATCAGGCAAACGAATCTCAACCGCGACCGGAAGATGATCGGAAATAGGCTGGGCCAGCACCTCAACCCGTTCCAGGGTCAGGCTCGGGCTGAGCAGGATGTGATCAAGGCAGCGCTGCGGGCGCCAACTGGGGAAGGTGGCCTGCACCTGGGGTGCGACCAGGCCCAGATCGCGCAGAGGAGAGCGCTCAAGCAGGTCGTTGGCGTGGGTGTTCATATCGCCCATCAAAACCTGATGGCGGTACCCCCCAATCAACTCGCGGATGTAGGCCAACTGCAGGGCACGGGTCTTGGAGCCCAGCGCCAGGTGCATCATGACCACCACCAGCGCATCTTCGCCTTCACCGAAACGCACCAGAATCGCCCCGCGACCGGCCGGGCCGGGCAGGGGGTGATCTTCAAGCAGTTGCGGCTTGAGGCGGCTGAGCACGCCATTGCTGTGCTGGGCGAAACGCCCGAGATTGCGGTTGAGCTGCTGGTACCAGTAGGGGAAGGCACCAAGCTGGGCCAGGTGTTCGACCTGATTGACGTAGCCGGAGCGCAAGCTGCCACCATCGGCTTCCTGCAGGGCCACCAGATCGAAGTCGCCGAGCAGCTCTCCGATCTTCTGCAGGTTACCGGCACGCCCGGTGTGCGGCAGCAGGTGCTGCCAGCTCTTGGTCAGGTAATGCCGGTAACGTTCGGTGCTGATGCCGACCTGGATATTGAAACTGAGCAGGCGCAGCCGCCCATCCTCTGGCAGGCCGTTAGCCTGCAGGTGATGTTCGTTGACCCGCGGATCGTGCAGGCCAACGCCTCGCTCAGCTCTCCAGCGGCGCATGATGGTCGCCGCTTACTTGGCGGCGCGCTCCTTGGCGATCAGCTGGTCAGCGACGTTCAGGACGCCTTGTGGACCTTGGGCGGTGCCGAGGTCGAAGCGGTATTTACCGTTGACGACCATGCTTGGAACGCCGGTGATTTCATACTTCTTGGCCAGCTCTTTGGCCTTCTGTACCTGGCCTTTGATGGCGAAGGAGTTGAAGGTGGCGAGGAACTTGTCCTTGTCGACGCCTTGGGTCGCCAGGAACTCGGCCATTTCTTCAGGATCAGTCAGTTTTTTGCGTTGAACCTGAATGGCTTCGAACACTGCCGCGTGAACCTTGTGCTCGACACCCATGGCTTCGAGGGTCAGGAACATCTGGCCATGGGCGTCCCATGGGCCGCCGAACATGGCGGGAATGCGCTTGAAGTTGACGTCGGCCGGCAGCTTCTCAGCCCAAGGATTAACCACTGGCTCGAAGCTGTAGCAATGTGGGCAGCCATACCAGAACAGCTCGACCACTTCGATCTTGCCTGGCACCGACACCGGTACCGCGTTGCTCAGCTGGACATACTCCTTGCCCTCTACCGGCTCCGCAGCCTGGGCAGTCATACCGAATACACTGGCGGCGACCAGCGTGGCGCTGAGAATCAAATTACGCATGCTTCACTCCTGAGCAATCTATTTGGTCGCCTCGACGCGACCTGCCGTAAGACAGGTCGAAGCGGGCCCGAGTTCGTTAGTGTAACGGCAGCGGGCACAAAAAAGGGCGGCCGAAGCCACCCTTTTCATCTTTACGCCGCAGTATTAACCCAGCGTTAAAGCGCGGATCAGTGCAGACCCTGGATGTAGCTGGACAGCGCTTCGATGTCCTTGTTGCTCAGCTTGGCCGCAATGGTGCGCATGGTGGTGACATCGCCATCGTTGGTGCGGTTGCCTTCACGGAAGTCGGTCAGTTGCTTGGCCACGTACTGCGAATGCTGGCCACCCAGGTGCGGGAAGCCGGCCAGGGCAATGCCTGCGCCGTTCGGCGAGTGGCAACCGGTGCAGGCCGGCAGGCCTTTCTCTATGTCACCACCGTTGAACAGCGCACGTCCGCGTTCGACCAGCTTCGGATCAGCAGCACCGACGCTGCCTTTCTGGCTGGCGAAGTAGGCAGCGATGTCGGCCATGTCCTGATCGTTGAAGTTGGCGAGCATACCGGTCATTTCCAGCACGGTGCGCTTGCCCGACTTGATGTCGTGCAATTGTTTTTCCAGGTACTTCTCACCCTGGCCTGCAAGTTTCGGGAAGTTCGGCGCCAGGCTGTTGCCGTCCGGATTGTGACACGCGCCACATACAGCAGTTTTGGCCTGACCAGCAGCGGCATCCCCTTTGATAGGCTCTGCGGCATTGGCTGCACCGGTGACGCCCAAGGTCAACAGCAGACTCACGAGTAGTTTGTTCATCAGCTAATCCAACTACGGCTAAGGGTGAAAGAGTTATGTATCGGGACTCCGGCTCATCCACTGGATGATCGCCTGGTAGTCCTCGGCACTGCAGTCCATGCACAATCCACGCGGCGGCATAGCCTTGAAACCCTGTGTGACATGCTTCACCAGCGTCTCCATCCCCTGCGCCAGCCGCGGCTCCCATGCTGCCCGGTCACCTGGTTGCGGTGCCTGCGGTAGCTGTCCGGCATGGCAAGCGGCACATGCTCGCTTGTACACTGCCTGGGGATCCTGTGTAGCCTGAGCGCTGAACAACGGTATCAAGACACCTGCAGCAAGCAGCCATTTCGTCATACGAACGACCTTTCAGGGTTGGGGGTTGCACTGCGTTCTACTGCGCAAGCTTGAATCAACCGCCCCCGTGCACATCCTCCTACGCCGGGATAATGCGCACACAAAAACTGGGGCATTATATACTCCCGTTACTGAAACGGAAACGACACCGCTTGCCGAGACCCCCTCGCGCAACGCCCAACCGGATAAACCATGCAAGTCAAAAACCCCATCCTCGGTCTCTGCCAACAGGCCAAATTCGCCCTCAGCGCTGCCAAGGTCGACCAGTGCCCGGACGACCAGGGCTATGAAGTGGCCTTTGCCGGCCGCTCCAACGCCGGCAAGTCCAGCGCCCTGAATACCCTGACCCACGCCAGCCTGGCCCGCACCTCGAAAACCCCGGGGCGCACTCAGCTGCTGAATTTCTTCAGTCTGGACGATGAACGGCGTTTGGTCGACTTGCCAGGCTACGGTTATGCAAAAGTGCCGATTCCGCTCAAGCAGCACTGGCAGAAGCACCTGGAGGCCTACCTGGGCAGCCGCGAGTGCCTCAAGGGCCTGATCCTGATGATGGACGTGCGCCATCCGATGACCGACTTCGACAAGATGATGCTCGACTGGTCCCAGGCGGCCGGTATGCCGATGCACATCCTGCTGACCAAGGCCGACAAGCTGACCTTCGGCGCCGCCAAGAACACCCTGCTCAAAGTACAGGCGGAAATCCGCAAAGGTTGGGGCGATACGGTGACCATCCAGCTGTTCTCGGCGCCCAAGCGCCAGGGCCTGGAAGAAGCCTACGGGGTGTTGGCAAACTGGATGGAACTGGCGGACAAGCCCGCAGAATAAGGGCTGCCCGGCAAACGCCGGGCAAAAAAAACCCCGGACTTCGTATGGGGAGGGGGAAGTTCGGGGTTCAAGTTCCGGACCGCTAGGGCGGGGTCCAGATATCTGCCAACACTTAACACAACATAGGAGCATCGAAGGGCTTCACCAGCCATTCAGTTACTCTGAGTCGTGGTTCACCGGTTTAGTTCCAAAGGTTTGAAAACTATTTGCGATAGGGCAGATATTTTTTACTACCAAGCCTCTGGACCGGTAAAAAGCCGCGACGATATGCCGCAGCTTTTCCCCGCATTTAACTGCATTTTTAATGCGCTTCGTCCCAGTTTGCCCCCACACCGACCTCAACCAGCAGCGGTACATCGAGTGCTGCGGCATTGCTCATGTGTGGACGAATTTGTTCACGCACCTGCTCAACCAGGTCCTCGCGTACCTCCAGCACCAGTTCGTCGTGCACCTGCAGGATCACCCGGGCGTCCAGCCCCGAGTCGGTCAGCCAGTTATCCACAGCCACCATGGCGCGCTTGATGATGTCTGCCGCCGTACCCTGCATCGGCGCGTTGATCGCTGTGCGTTCCGCGCCTTTGCGCAAGGCCGGGTTCTTCGCGTTGATTTCCGGCAGGTACAGGCGACGACCGAACAGGGTTTCGACAAAACCTTGCTCAGCGGCCTGTGCCCGGGTGCGCTCCATGTACGCCAGTACACCGGGGTAACGGGCGAAATAGCGATCGATGTAGGCCTGCGACTGCTTGCGGTCGACACCGATCTGCTTGGCCAGGCCAAAGGCGCTCATGCCGTAGATCAGGCCGAAGTTGATCGCTTTGGCACTGCGCCGCTGGTCGGTGGTGACTTCGGCCAGGTCGACGCCAAACACCTCGGCAGCCGTTGCCCGGTGTACGTCCAGGTCGTTGCGGAAGGCGTGCAGCAAGCCCTCGTCTTTGGCCAGGTGCGCCATGATCCGCAGTTCGATCTGCGAATAGTCGGCCGCCAACAGCTTGTAGCCGGGCGCGGCAATGAAGGCCTGACGGATTCGCCGGCCTTCGGCGGTACGGATCGGGATGTTCTGCAGGTTCGGGTCACTGGACGACAAACGGCCAGTGGCTGCCACCGCTTGCTGGTAGGAAGTGTGGATACGCCCGGTGCGCGGGTTGATCTGCTCCGGCAAGCGGTCGGTGTAGGTGCTTTTGAGCTTGCTCAGGGAGCGGTACTGCATCAGCACCTTGGGCAGCGGGAAGTCCATCTCGGCCAGCTCCGCCAGCACTGCTTCGGCCGTCGAAGCCTGGCCTTTGGCGGTTTTGTTGAGTACCGGCATGCCCAGCTTTTCGTAGAGGATCACGCCCAGCTGCTTGGGCGAGCCGAGGTTGAACTCCTCACCGGCAATGTCGAAGGCCTCACGCTCCAGCTGCACCAGCTTCTCGCCCAGCTCGACACTCTGGATGCCGAGCAGGTTGGCATCGACCAGCGCACCCTGGCGCTCGATCTTCGCCAGAACCGGCACCAGCGGCATCTCGATATCGTTCAGCACTGGCAGCACGCTTGGGGTCTTGGCCAGCTTCTGTTGCAGCGCCTGGTGCAGGCGCAGGGTCACATCGGCGTCTTCCGCGGCGTAGGGGCCGGCCTGTTCAAGGCTGATCTGGTCGAAGGTCAGCTGTTTGGCGCCTTTGCCAGCAATGTCGGTGAAACCGATGGTGGTGTGGTTCAGGTACTTGAGCGCCAGGCTGTCCATGTCATGACGGGTAGCCGTCGAGTCGAGCACATAGGACTCAAGCATGGTGTCGTAAGCCACGCCCTGCATCAGGATGCCGTTGGCGATATCACCGCCGATGGCGCAGTTGGCGAGGATGTTCATGTCGTACTTGGCGTTCTGCCCGACCTTGAGCTTTTTCGGGTCTTCGAGCAGCGGTTTGAGCGCCAGCAGCACTGTGTCGCGGTCCAGTTGCTCAGGTACGCCCATGTAGGTGTGGGTCAACGGCACATAAGCGGCCTCATGGGCCTGCACTGCGAACGACAGGCCAACCAGCTGCGCTTGTTGCGCATCCAGGCCAGTGGTCTCGGTATCGAAGGCGAACAGTGGCGCTTTACGCAGCTTTTCCAGCCAGACGTCGAAGCGGGCCTGATCGAGGATGGTTTCATATTTCGCTTCGACAGTTTCCTCAGGCGTCTCGACAACGATTTCCTGACCGGCGCGCTTGGCGTCGCGCTGCACTTCGTCGATCCAGCTCTTGAACTCCATCTCTGTATACAGCTCAAGCAGCGCATCACGGTCCGGTTCGCCGCAGACCAGCTCATCCACTTCAACCTCCAGCGGCACATCGATCTTGATGGTCGCCAGTTCATAGGAGAGGAAGGCCGCATCGCGGTGCTCTTCAAGCTTGGCAGGCAGGGTCTTGGCGCCGCGAATGGCCAGGCCCGGAACCTTGTCGAGGTTCTCGTACAGCTCGCGCAGGCCGCCGCCGATACCGGTGAGCAGGCCGACGGCGGTTTTTTCACCCACCCCAGGCACACCCGGGATGTTGTCGACCTTGTCACCCATCAGGGCGAGGAAATCGATGATGTGCTCAGGACCGACGCCGAATTTCTCGTGCACGCCAGGCACATCGAGGACAGTACCGGTCATGGTGTTGACCAGCGTAATGTGGCCATCGACCAACTGCGCCATGTCTTTGTCGCCAGTGGAGATGATCACCGGACGACCGGCTGCGGCACTGCTGCGGGCCAGGGTGCCGATCACATCGTCGGCTTCAACACCTTCGACGCACAGCAGTGGATAACCCAAGGCGCGGACGCTGGCGTGCAACGGCTCAACCTGCACCCGCAGATCGTCCGGCATGCTTGGGCGGTTGGCCTTGTACTCGGCGAACATTTCGTCGCGAAAGGTCCCGCCCTTGGCGTCGAACACCACCGCAAACAGACTGTCCGGGTATTGCCTGCGCAGGCTCTTGAGCATGTTCAGCACGCCTTTGACCGCACCGGTCGGCATGCCCTTGGAGGTGGTCAGCGGCGGCAGCGCGTGAAAGGCGCGGTAGAGGTATGAGGAACCGTCCACCAGGACGAGGGGAGCTTGGCTCATGAGCAGAATCAACCTTTTCGACGGGCCCGGCGCTAGAATGTCCGGAACATTGACGACAAAGGGACAAGGTTATCATGCGTACACTAAATCGCCTGTTGCTGCTCGGTCTGTTGGCAGTCACTCCGGTCGTCACTCTGGCAGCGGAAGACGCGCCATCGGCTGATCCGGAAGTAACCATTCGCACGGAAGGCGACAAAACCATTCAGGAATACCGGCAAAATGGCTTCCTGTATGCAATCAAGGTCACCCCGAAAGGGGGTAAGCCTTATTTCCTGGTACGCGCTGATGGCTCGGAAGGTAATTTCATTCGCTCCGACCAACCGGACATGCTGATCCCGTCGTGGAAAATCTTCGAGTGGTAAGGCGTACCCTTTACATCAACCTGGCACTTCCCTGCTGAAGTGCCCGTATGGGCAATTTTTGATCATGTCAGTCTTCACCCCCCTGACCCGGCCTGAGCTGGAAACCTTTCTGGCGCCTTACGGCCTGGGCCGCCTGCGGGACTTCCAGGGCATTGCCGCCGGCACCGAGAACAGCAACTTCTTTGTCAGTCTGGAACAGGGAGAGTACGTGCTGACGCTGGTCGAACGCGGGCCGATCCAGGACCTGCCGTTCTTCATCGAGTTGCTTGATGTCCTGCACGACGCTGACCTGCCGGTGCCTTACGCCTTGCGTGGCAATGACGGCGTGGCGCTGCGCGAGCTGGCCGGCAAACCGGCGCTGCTGCAACCGCGCCTGCCCGGCAAGCACATCAAGGACGTCAACAACCAGCACTGTGTGCAGATCGGCGAGCTACTCGGCCACCTGCACCTGGCCACCCGTGACAAGGTCCTGGAGCGCAAGACCGACCGCGGCCTGGACTGGATGCTGGAGACCGGTGCCGAGCTGATGCCGCGCCTGAACGCCGAGCAACGCCAGCTGCTACAGGCTTGCCTGGATGAGATCGCTGAGCACCACGCGCAGATCATGGCCCTGCCACGCGCCAACCTGCACGCCGACCTGTTCCGCGACAACGTGCTGTTCGAAGGCACCCACCTGACCGGTCTGATCGACTTCTACAACGCCTGCTCGGGGCCGATGCTGTATGACCTGGCGATCACCCTCAATGACTGGTGCTGTGACGATGCTGGGCAGATCAATGGCGCGCGTGCGCGGGCATTGTTGGGTGCATATGCGGCGCTGCGCCCCTTCACCTCGGCAGAGGCGCAGTTGTGGCCGGTGATGTTGCGCATTGCCTGTGTGCGCTTCTGGCTGTCGCGCCTGATCGCTGCCGAGTCGTTTGCCGGGATGGACGTGCTGATTCACGATCCGGCCGATTTTGAAGTGCGCCTGGCGGCGCGCCAGCAGGTGGAAATCGCCCTTCCGTTTGCTTTGTAAGCTATCGCGGGGCAAGCCCGCTCCCACGGTGGGAGCGGGCTTGCCCCGCGAAAAAAGCGCTACAGCTTCTCCAGGCACCCCGCCAGATCATTCCCCAACTTCTCTAGCAACTGCTCATAGCCCTGAGCACTGGCCGGCGCTGTCCCGCCCAACGCATCCAGTTCAGCCAGGGTCACCGGCAAACCTGCGGTCAGCGTCTCGGCCAGGCGCGGGCGCAGTGGCGGCTCACTGAACACACAGGTCTTGCCCACTTCCTGCAGGCGCTTGCGCATCGCTGCCACATGCTGAGCACCCGGTTGCACTTCGGCCGCCACGCTGAACACCCCGGTGTGCTTGAGGCCATAAGCCGACTCGAAATAATCGAACGCCTCATGGAACACGAAGAACGGTTTGCCGCTGATACCGGCCAGGCGCTTTTTCAAACGCGCATCCAGGGCATCCAGGCGTTCGCCAAAGGCCTTCAGGTTGCTCTGGTAGCGTGCGGCATTGGCCGCATCGGCAGCGCTGAGGTCGGCAGCCATCTTCGCTGCGATGACCCGGGCATTGGCCGACGACAGCCAGAGGTGGGCATCGAGACTGCCTGGGCGATGATCGTGATCGTGTTCGTCGCCATCTTCGTCATGCGAGTGGCTATCTTCGCCAAAGTGGCGCAAGTGCAAGCCGGGCAGGTCCTGCACCGCGACACTGGGCTTGCTGCGGCCCTTGAGCACCCGTGGCAGGAAGCCCTCCATGTCCGGGCCGATCCAGTACAGCAGCTCGACGTCACCCACCCGCCGCACGTCGGAGGGACGCAGTGCGTAGTGATGCGGGGAGGCGCCTGGCGGCAGCAGCACTTCAGGGCTGCCAACGCCGTCCTGAACTGCCGCGGCGATCTGCTGCAGGGGCTTGATACTGGTCAGGACACGGACCTCGGCCTGTGCCTGGGCCATCACCAGAGTGGTGATAAAAGCGACAAAAAGGGCAAAAAATCGGGACACGATGACCACTCAAAGGGGCAGGAACAGGTAACATAATAACGTCTCCAATCAGAACCGTCGCCGCTCATGCCTAAAACCCCGTTGGCCAATCGTCCCCACGACCATTCCCATTGCGTCCACAGCGCCCTGGCTGAGGCCGATGTGCTGTGCGCACGCAAAGGCCTGCGCCTGACCGCCCTGCGTCGGCGCGTGCTGGAGCTGGTGTGGCAGAGCCATAAACCGCTGGGTGCCTACGACATTTTGGCGGTATTGAGCGAGCAGGACGGTCGTCGCGCGGCGCCGCCGACCGTCTACCGGGCCCTGGATTTCCTGTTGGAAAACAGCCTGGTGCACCGTATCGCCTCGCTGAACGCCTTCATCGGCTGCAGTCACCCCGAGCATGCCCACCAGGGGCAGTTCCTGATCTGCCGGGAGTGCCATGTGGCGATCGAGTTGGAGCAGACCAGCATCAGCAACGCCATTGTCGCCAGCGCCAAGGACGTCGGCTTCAGCGTCGAAGCGCAAACCGTCGAAGTGGTCGGCTTGTGCGGCAACTGCCGGAGCGCCTGATGAGCAATGCGCTGATTCGCCTCGAACAGGTCGGCGTGGCTTTCTCCGGACAGGCCGTGCTCGACAGCATCGACCTGGCCGTCGAACCCGGGCAGATCGTCACCCTGATCGGCCCCAACGGTGCCGGCAAAACCACCCTGGTGCGCGCCGTGCTTGGCTTGCTCAAGCCCCACACCGGCAAGGTCTGGCGCAAGCCGCGCCTGCGCATCGGCTACATGCCGCAGAAGCTGCATGTGGATGCCACCTTGCCGCTGTCGGTCCTGCGCTTTCTGCGCCTGGTACCAGGTGTCGACCGTGCCGCCGCCCTCAGCGCGTTGCAGGAAGTCGGTGCCGAACAGGTGATCGACAGCCCGATCCAGGGTATTTCCGGTGGTGAAATGCAGCGCGTGCTGCTGGCCCGGGCGCTGTTGCGCGAACCTGAACTGCTGGTGCTGGATGAGCCGGTGCAAGGCGTCGATGTCGCCGGCCAGGCCGAGCTGTACAGCCTGATCACGCGTTTGCGTGACCGCCATGGCTGCGGCGTGCTGATGGTCTCCCACGACCTGCACCTGGTGATGAGCACCACCGACCAGGTGGTTTGCCTGAACCGCCACGTCTGCTGCTCCGGCCACCCGGAACAGGTCAGCGGCGATCCAGCCTTCGTCGAATTGTTCGGCAGCAATGCGCCAAGCCTGGCGATCTACCATCACCATCACGACCACGCCCACGACCTGCATGGCTCGGTGGTTGCCCCGGCCCAAGGCGGCCACGTACACGGAGAACACTGCAAGCATGGCTGATTTTCTGCTTTACGCCCTGCTCGCAGGTTTGGCCCTGGCCCTGGTCGCCGGCCCCTTGGGATCATTCGTGGTCTGGCGGCGCATGGCCTATTTCGGCGACACCCTCTCACATGCCGCACTGCTCGGCGTAGCCCTGGGCTTCGTGCTGGATATCAGCCCGGCGCTGGCGGTAACGGTCGGCTGTCTGTTGCTGGCGATCCTGCTGGTCACGCTGCAGCAACGCCAGGCGCTGGCCTCCGACACCTTGCTGGGCATTCTCGCCCCGAGCACCCTGTCGCTCGGCCTGGTGGTACTGAGCTTCATGCACGATGTGCGCATCGACCTGATGGCTTACCTGTTCGGTGATCTGCTGGCGATCAGCCCCGGCGATCTGGCCTGGATCCTCGGCGGCAGTGCGGCGGTGTTGCTGTTGCTGGTGGTCCTCTGGCGCCCGTTGCTGGCGGTGACCGTGCATGAAGAGCTGGCGATGGTCGAAGGCCTGCCGGTGGCGGCGCTGCGTCTGGCCTTGATGCTGTTGATCGCGGTGGTGATTGCCGTGGCGATGAAGATCGTCGGGGTGCTGCTGATTACCTCGCTGCTGATCATCCCGGCCGCTGCAGCGCAACGTCACGCCCGCTCGCCCGAGCAGATGGCCCTGGGCGCCAGCCTGCTGGGGGTTACCGCAGTGTGCGGGGGCCTGGCCTTGTCGTGGTTCAAAGACACCCCGGCCGGCCCGTCGATCGTGGTCTGTGCCGCGGTGCTATTCTTGCTGAGCCTGGCTTGGCCCCGGCGCTGAGCCGCAGGGTGCAGCCAGGGCGGTTGCACCCTGCGACAGTTAAATCACGCAGGGCCCTGAAGATTTATTTTCGAGTCTACGGACTGGGTGTAGACTTGCTCGCTTTTTGCGCAAATAGAGAGTCGCAGGAATGAAGCCGTTCGCCTCCCGTTATCTGCTCCTTGCCGCGTTTTCGCTGATCCTGGCTGCGTGCTCCAGCACCCCGACCGATAACGCCGCCACGCCTGCCCAAGCCGATGCCTGGCAGCAGCTGGAGCAAAGTATCGCCAGCAGTGAGCTGGCCACCGCCGAAGATCAGCTGGCCGCCCTGCAGGCCCAGTACCCCAATGACAGCCGGGTCGAGCAGCACCAGCGGCAATTGGCCGAAGCCTACCTGCAACGCAGCCAGATCGTCCTGCAAAAGGGCGACGTCAATGCCGCCGCCACCGCCCTGAGCCGTGCCCGCGCGCTGATGCCCAAGGCTCCGGCACTGACCGGTGGCGTCAATGGCGCCATCGCCCAGGCCCGCAAGGCTGAACTGGAAAAAGCCGAAGCGGCACTCAAGGCAGCGGAAGCACGTCCCAAGGCCAAGCTTATCGACCCGGGCGCACCGAGCACCGTCGTGGCATTGAAAACCACCAATATTCGCGAAATGCGCCGGCAACTGGATGACATCGCCACTGATGTGGTGAACTACCAGTGCGATGTGGTGCTCCAGGTGCCACGCAAGGATGACGCCCCGTGGCTCAAGACCCTGCTGGGCAAGCGCGTGCATAAGCTCGACAGCGAGTTCGCCCTGCAGCAGTCCCACGAAATCCATCGCAACCAGCCTGCCCAGGCGGTGCTGATTCCGCGTCGTCCTTGAGCAGCCGGGTGGCGCCCCCACCCGCTGCCACGCCCGATACAGGGCGGGCCCGGCGAGCGTTCATTCGGTTTGACCACTGATCGCGTTATTCCCGTAGCATTGGTCAATTGCGAAATAAATGCTAAGAACCTCTATACGAACAGGCTAAAATGCGCCCCCCGGCTAACCGCTGACCCAAATTCCATGCGCCCCACAAGGTTCGCTACGTGATCGAGTTTCAAAATGTACATAAAACCTACCGCGTCGCCGGTAGGGACATCCCCGCGCTGCACCCGACCAACCTGAGTGTCGAAGACGGCCAGGTGTTCGGTCTGATCGGCCACTCCGGTGCCGGTAAAAGTACCCTGCTGCGCCTGATAAACCGTCTGGAAGCCCCAAGCGGCGGCAAGATCATCGTTGACGGTGAAGATGTCACCGCGTTCGACGCCAACGACCTGCGGCGCTTCCGCCAGCAGGTCGGGATGATCTTCCAGCATTTCAACCTGCTGGCGTCCAAGACCGTGGCCGACAACGTCGCGCTGCCTCTGACCCTGGCCGGCGAGCTGTCGCGCAAGGAAATCGACGCCCGTGTCAGTGAACTGCTGGCCCGTGTCGGCCTGTCCGAGCACGCGAAAAAATATCCGGCGCAATTGTCCGGTGGCCAGAAGCAACGCGTCGGCATTGCCCGCGCCTTGGCGACCAAGCCGAAAATCCTGCTCTGCGACGAAGCCACCAGCGCGCTCGATCCGCAGACCACGGCTTCGGTCCTGCAATTGCTGGCAGAGATCAACCGTGAACTGAAACTGACTATCGTGCTGATCACCCATGAAATGGACGTGATCCGCCGGGTCTGTGACCGGGTTGCGGTCATGGATGCCGGGCAGATCGTCGAGCATGGTCCGGTGGCTGATGTATTCCTGCACCCGCAGCACCCGACCACCAAGCGCTTCGTCCAGGAAGACGAGCAGATCGACGAAAACGAACAGCGCGACGACTTTGCCCATGTACCGGGGCGCATCGTGCGCCTGACCTTCCAGGGCGATTCCACCTACGCGCCGCTGCTGGGCACTGTGGCCCGCGAAACCGGCGTGGACTACAGCATCCTCGCTGGCCGCATCGACCGTATCAAAGACACCCCGTATGGGCAGCTGACCCTGGCCGTCACTGGCGGCGACATGGAAGCGGCGTTCGCCCGCTTCACGGCGGCTGATGTTCATATGGAGGTACTGCGTTAATGGACGCCTTGAGTTTCTTTGCCAACGTCGACTGGGCCGAAATCTGGCTGGCGACCATCGACACCATGATCATGCTGTTCGGCTCGCTGTTCTTCACCGTGCTGCTCGGCCTGCCATTGGGCGTGCTGCTGTTCCTCTGCGGCCCGCGCCAGTTGTTCGAGCAGAAGGGCGTGTATGCGCTGCTGTCGCTGGTGGTCAACGTGCTGCGTTCGCTGCCGTTCATCATCCTGCTGATCGTGATGATTCCGTTCACCGTGCTGATCACCGGCACCTCGCTGGGCGTCGCCGGGGCTATCCCGCCGCTGGTGGTGGGAGCTACGCCGTTCTTCGCGCGTCTGGTGGAAACTGCCTTGCGTGAGGTTGATCGCGGCATTATCGAGGCGACCCAGTCGATGGGTGCCACTACTCGCCAGATCATCACCAATGCCTTGCTGCCTGAGGCCCGTCCGGGCATCTTCGCAGCCATCACCGTCACCGCCATTACCCTGGTGTCCTACACCGCGATGGCCGGTGTGGTCGGTGCCGGTGGTCTCGGCGATCTGGCGATCCGCTTCGGCTACCAACGCTTCCAGACCGATGTGATGGTAGTCACCGTGGTCCTGCTGCTGATACTGGTTCAAGTACTGCAGAGCGTGGGCGACAAACTGGTTGTGCATTTTTCCCGTAAGTAACCCCATGGGTCGGCGACGCCGACGCACCGGGGGCCGGACCGGCCCTCACAAGGAGTGATTTGATGAAAAAGCTGCTTGCTGTTGTCGCCGCCGTCGCGGCCTTCTCCGCCCAGGCCGATACCCTGACGGTTGCTGCTACCCCGGTGCCGCACGCCGAGATCCTCGAGTTCGTCAAACCGGCCCTGGCCAAAGAAGGCGTGGACCTGAAGGTGAAGGTGTTCACCGACTACATCCAGCCGAACGTACAGGTTGCCGAGAAGCGCCTGGACGCCAACTTCTTCCAGCACCAGCCGTACCTGGATGAGTTCAACAAGGCCAAGGGCACCAAGCTGGTCAGCGTTGCCGGCGTGCACCTGGAGCCACTGGGCGCCTACTCGAGCAAGTACAAGAAGCTCGATGAGCTGCCATCGACCGCCACCGTGGTGATCCCCAACGACGCCACCAACGGCGGTCGTGCCTTGCTGCTGCTGGACAAGGCCGGCGTAATCAAGCTCAAGGACAACACCAACATCCTCTCGACCGTCAAAGACATCGCCGAGAACAGCAAGAACCTGAAATTCCGTGAGCTGGAAGCGGCGACCATCCCGCGCGTACTGACCCAGGTCGACCTGGCGCTGATCAACACCAACTACGCGCTGGAAGCCAAGCTGAACCCTGAGTCTGATGCACTGGTCATCGAAGGCGCTGACTCGCCGTACGTGAACATCCTGGTTACCCGTGAAGACAACAAGGATGCCGAGGCAGTGAAGAAGCTGGTTGCAGCCCTGCACACCCCGGAAGTGAAGAAGTTCATCGAAGAGAAGTACAAGGGCGCGGTCAAGCCGGCGTTCTGATTCAACAGCCTATCGCAGGACTTCTGTAGGAGCGGATTCATCCGCGATGGGGCGCATCGCGGCCCCAAAAAATGGGCCTGCTGCGCAGTCCATCGCGGATGAATCCGCTCCTACAGTTCAGCCGCGATGCTTTTAGTCCCGCTTAACCAACCCAGGCAACTGAGCCACCAGCTTCTGGTTGTTGAACGGCGCACGAATAAACCCACGCTGCTTGCCATCCGGCCCCAGCAGCGCCAGGTTGCCACTGTGATCCACCGTGTAGTTCGGCTTGCTGGTATCAGCCGGAATGAACGGAATGCTCACCGCATTGGCCAGCTTCTGCAGGTTGTCCAGTGAACCGGTCACGCCGCGGAAGTCCTTGTCGAAATAGCCCAGATACTGTTTGAGCTGGGTCGGGGTGTCCCGATTCGGGTCGACGCTGACCAACACCACCTGCAGCCGCTCCACGGCCTCTTTCGGCAGCTCGCTTTTTACCTGACGCAATTGCGCCAGCGTAGTCGGGCAGATGTCCGGGCAGAAGGTGTAACCGAAGAACAACAACGACCACTTGCCCTTGAGTTCATCCATACGCACTGGCTGGCCGTTCTCGTCGGTCATTTCCAGCGCAGGCACCGTGCGGCTCTGCGGCAGCAGGATGATGCCGGCATCGATCAGTTCGGTCGGGTTGCCCTCACTGCGGCCATTGAGCACCTTGTTGACAGTAAGCCCGAGGATCACGGCGACCAGGGCAACGAGGATGAAGACGGTTTTCTGGGTTCGAGTCATAGGTTCAACAGTAGGTAATGATCAACAAGCAGGGCAATGAATAACAGCAACAGGTACCAGACAGAGTACTTGAAGGTCTTGATCGCCGCGTGCGGCCGACTGCCACGGTACAACACCCAGGCCCATTGCAGGAAGCGCGCGCCCAGCACCAGGGCACAGACCAGGTAGAGCGGCCCGCTCATGTGAATGACGTAGGGCAGCAGGCTGACTGCGAGCAACACCAGGGTGTAAAGCAGGATGTGCACCTTGGTGTAGTGCTCGCCGTGGGTCACCGGCAACATTGGAATATCCGCCTTGGCGTACTCTTCCTTGCGGTGAATGGCCAGGGCCCAGAAGTGTGGCGGAGTCCAGGCGAAAATGATCAGCACCAGCAGCAGCGGCTCGGCGCTGATATGCCCACTGACCGCCACCCAGCCCAGCAACGGCGGCGCCGCGCCGGCCAGGCCGCCAATCACGATGTTCTGCGGCGTGGCCCGTTTGAGAAAACCGGTGTAGATCACCGCATAACCGAGCAGCGAGGCCAGGGTCAACCAGGCGGTGAGGGCGTTGGTAAAGACCAGCAGCAAGGCCATGCCCAGCAGCGCCAGCAACAAGGCAAAGGTCAAAGCCGCGCCAGGCGCTACCCGGCCTTCGGCCAAGGGACGCTTGTGGGTGCGGGCCATCAACGCATCGATGCGCCGGTCCACCACATGGTTGACCACCGCAGCGCCACCGGCACAACAAGCGATACCGAGGTTGCCGAACAGCAGAACGGTCCAGGGCACACCCGCGCGAGTGGCGAGAAACATACCGACCAGGGACGTGACCAGCATCAGCACCACGACCTTGGGCTTGGTCAGCTCCAGGTAGTCGCGCCAGCCTGCCTGGAGCCTGCGTCCGCTTAAAAGCGTCGCCATGAGTTATCTCCCAGATAATGAACGACACCGCCACTGCCCAGCGGTGTCAGGCGCCAGCCCTGGCTGACCCGACGTGCCTTCGCCCTGGCCACCAGGCGAATGCGGTAATTGACCAGCACCATGCACAGCAACAGCATCGCGCCCCCGGCGTTATGGGCCACAGCCACCGGCAATGGCAGGTGGAACAGCACGTTGCTGATGCCCAGGCCGATCTGTACCGCCAGTGCCAGAAGCACCAGGCGGGCGAGTTTGCTGAGTCCATGACGACGCAGCTTCCAGCTCAGCAGCAACAGCACACCGGTCACCAACAATGCGCCCATGCGGTGGCTTAGATGAATCGCGGTACGCGCATCACTGTCCAGCTGTCCGCCCAGGTAATTGGGGCCGATGTGCTGGGTGAGGTGAAAGCCGTTGGCAAAATCCGCCTGTGGCCACCACTGACTATGGCAGGTGGGAAGATCGACACAAGCCACCGCCGCGTAGTTGGCGCTGACCCAGCCGCCCAGGGCGATCTGGCCGATCACCACCAGCAACGCCAGTGCCGCCACCCGGCGCACACTCAGCGGTAGCTTGGGCAGCGGGGCGAACGCCCGCGACAAACGCAGACTCAACAGGAACAACAGGCTCAAGGTGGCGAACCCGCCCAATAGATGTGCCGTGACCACCTGCGGCCACAGCTTGAGGGTCACCGTCCACATGCCGAAGGCCGCCTGGGCGAACACCACGCCGAGCAGCAGCAAGGGCAGACGAAAAGGCTGACCATCACGGCCATGGCGACGCCAGGCCTGGAAGGCGAGCAGGGTGATCACCAAGGCCAGGGTTCCGGCGAAGTAGCGATGGACCATCTCGTTGCGGCCCTTGTGTTCCTCTACCGGCGTATCGGGGAAGTGTCGCTCGGCATGGGCCAGCTGCGCTTCGGTCTTGGGCACGCTGATGAAGCCGTAGCAACCCGGCCAGTCCGGACATCCAAGGCCGGCATGGGTGAGGCGAGTGTAGGCACCGAGCAGGACAACCACCAGTGCCAGCACGGTGGCAAACACAGCAAGGCGAAATCCAGGTCTGGCCATGGTGATGTCCTAGCCGATGTTGGACAGCTTCAGCAGATGGCGCAGGTCATTGAGCAAGTCCTTGCCCTTGACCCTGGCGTCGTAGCGCAGCACCAGGTTGCCATGAGGATCGACAATCCATAGCTGTGCATCCTGCTTGCCCCGGCTCATCTCAGCGTACTTGCTCAGGTCCAGCGGGTAGCGCTGCAGCTGTGGGTATTCGCGATCGAGCCGGGCCTGGTAGTCAGCGCCCAGCGCTTGCGCTGTGGCCAGGGCATGACTGGCGCGGCTGGCATCGCGCCCCAGGCCGATCTGGATCTGCCGCGCCAGGTACACCAGTTGCTGGCAGTCCAGCCCGCACTCTTTGGGGGTGCTGACCAGCAACTGCCAGCGCTGCTCATCGGCACTGACGCCGAGGTCGGCCCGGCTCTGGCCATTGCCGAGCATTTCACCGTGATAGCTGCGGCTGTCCGGGACCCAGAACTGCAACTTGTACATGGCGGTGGCCAGCAGCATCGGGCCGAGGACCACCAGCAGGATCAGGATCAGTTGCAGGCGCCCGCGAGCGCGCCCGGTCGGCGCCTTGCCTTCAGACATGTTGAGTGGACTCGTGACGGCTCCCATGCTGTTTCTCCTTGTTGTTATGCCAGCCGAAGTAGAGGTAGAGCAGGACCAACGCCAGCGCCAGGGCGAACCACTGCATGGCGTAGCCCAGGTGTTTTTCCGGGCCCATGGCGACTACCGGCCAGTCCAGCCGGTAGCTGGCCGGGCCTGGCTCCAGACGCAATTCGTAAGCGAAGCCTTCACGCGACAACTGCGGCCACAGATGGCTGGCATCAATGGCCGTCAACAGACGCGGCCAGCTGCCGCCTTGCGGGTCGGCATGCAATTGGAAGGTGGCCCCGGGGGCGACGTACACCCAGGCATCCAGGCTCAATGTCTGTGCCGGGGTGCTGAATTGCACCGGGATACGCCGGTCCGGCCACGGCAGCCAGCCGCGATTGACCAGCAGCCAGAGCCCGCTGGCCTGGTCGAGGAAGGGTTGCAGCAGTTCGACGCCGACCTGGCCATCGCGCATGCGATTGTCCAGCAACAGGCTGTGCTCGGCATCGAACTGACCGAACAGGTGCACCCGGCGATAAGCCGGGTCCTTCAATTGAGGCAACTGTGCGGCGCCCGAGGCTTCACCGGCCTGGCGCTCGGCATAGCTGGCGAGCAACTCGCGCTTTTCTTGCGCCCGCGCCAACTGCCAGCAGCCCAGGGCAATCAGCCCAGGGAACAGCATCAGCACCACCAGGGTCGGCACCCAACCTGGGCGAAATGGCTTCACCCGGTCACCCCATGCTCGGTCGCTATACTTAAGGTCATCGATGCATCCCCCCGGAGTTTCGCCATGCTTAAAGCCGCGATTGTCCTGATGCTGCTGGCCACCATCGCCAGCCTGTTCAGTGGCCTGTTCTTTCTGGTCAAGGACGACGGACATTCCACGCGTCTGCTCAAAGCCCTGACCGTACGGGTCACATTAGCTGCGCTGACTCTGGCGCTGATCACCTGGGGCTTCTATAGCGGCCAGTTGGTGTCCCACGCGCCGTTCTGAATCCGGCTACAGCACATACACAAAGATAAATAGCCCGACCCAGACCACATCGACGAAGTGCCAGTACCAGCTGGCCGCCTCAAAGCCGAAGTGTTTGTCGGGGTTGAAGTGCCCGCGCATGATCCGCACCAGCATCACGATCAGGATCAGGGTGCCCATGGTCACGTGGGCGCCGTGAAAACCCGTAAGCATGAAGAAGGTCGCGCCATAGACGCCCGAGCCCAGGGTCAGCCCCAGCTCGGTGTAGGCCTCGTGATACTCGTAGGCCTGCAGCACCAGGAAGCCGATGCCAAGCGCGATGGTCAGCCCCAGCCAGAACTTCAGTGCGCCGCGGTGATCCTTGCGCAGCGCGTGGTGGGCAATCGTTACCGTGACACTGGAGCTAACCAGCAAAATGGTATTGATCAGCGGTAAGTGCCACGGATCGATGACTTCTTTGGGTGGCGGAAACAGCTTGGGATCAGGCGTGTTGAGCAGCGGCCAGGCAAACTCGAAATTCGGCCAGAGCATGTGCGCCACGCCTTTGGCGCCTTCACCGCCGAGCCAGGGCCCGGCCAGGTTGCGCACATAAAACAGCGCACCAAAGAAGGCGATGAAGAACATCACCTCGGAAAAGATGAACCAGGACATGCCCCAGCGGAACGAGCGGTCCAGTTGCGGGCTGTAAAGCCCGGCACGACTCTCCTTGATCACCGCGCCAAACCAGCCGAAGAACATGTAGGCCAGGAACAGCGCGCCCAGGAAGAAGATCCATGGCCCATGGGATTCGGGGCGCCCGGCCTTGAGGTCGTTGAACCAGGTACCCAGGCCGAACACCGTGATAAACATGCCGATCGTGGCAATGATCGGCCACTTGCTTTGCGCCGGTACGTAATAGTGCTCATGCGAAGCCATTGAGTGTTCTCCTTATCGGGCGCCCTGTGTGGCCTGGCCCGCCAGGTGTGCAACCGGCGGGTGGCGAGCGGTGATATCGAACAGCGTGTAAGCCAGCGTCAGGTGTTTCACGTCCTTGGGCAGGTCGCGGTCGACGATGAAGCGCACCGGCATTTCGATGCGCTCTCCCGGTTGCAGCACCTGTTGGGTGAAGCAGAAGCATTCGGTCTTGTGAAAGTACGCCGCCGCTTCCGCCGGGGTGATGCTCGGGATCGCCTGGGCGCTCATCGGCTTGTCGGTCGGATTACGGGCGATGAACACCATCTGGTTGACCGCACCGGGATTGACGTCGATCTGATCGGCAGTGGAATAGAACTCCCAGACCATGTCGCTGGCATTGGTCGACATGAACTGCACCTTGACGCTGCGGTTCATATCGCTGACCTGGCTGCCTGCATACTGCCCGCCGGTCTTGCCGTTGATGCCGAACGCCTTGCACATCACGTCGTAGATCGGCACCAGGGCAAAGCCGAACGCGAACATCACCACGGTCAGCAGCATCAGCCGCAACACCAGGCGTTTGAGCGAGGTCCCTTCACTCATGGCTTATCCTCCGGCGTTTGCCGTTCATTTCACTTCCGGTGGGGTCTGGAAGGTGTGATAAGGCGCCGGTGACGGCACCGACCACTCCAACCCCTCGGCACCATCCCAGGGTTTGGCCGGTGCCGGAGCACCGCCGCGAATGCACTTGATGACAATGAACAGGAAGAAGATCTGCGTGGCGCCGAAGGTAAAGGCACCGATCGAGGAGACCATGTTGAAGTCGGCGAACTGCAGGTTGTAGTCCGGAATTCTGCGCGGCATGCCGGCCAGGCCGACAAAGTGCATGGGGAAAAAGGCCATGTTCATACCGACGAACGACAGCCAGAAATGCAGCTTGCCCAGGGTTTCGTCGTACATGTGCCCGGTCCATTTCGGCAGCCAGTAATAGGCCGAGGCGAAAATCCCGAAGATCGCCCCAGGCACCAGCACGTAATGGAAGTGGGCAACCACGAAGTAGGTATCGTGGTACTGGAAGTCCGCCGGGGCGATGGCCAGCATCAACCCGGAGAAACCGCCGATGGTGAACAGGATGACGAAGGCGATGGCGAACAGCATCGGCGTCTCGAAGGTCAGCGAACCTTCCCACATGGTGCTGACCCAGTTGAACACCTTCACCCCGGTCGGCACCGCGATCAGCATGGTGGCGTACATGAAGAACAACTCGCCGACCACCGGAATGCCGACCACGAACATGTGGTGCGCCCAGACAATAAAGGACAGGAAGGCAATCGCGCCGGTGGCATAGACCATCGAGGTGTAGCCGAACAGCGGTTTGCGCGAGAACGCCGGGATGATCGAGCTGACCGCGCCGAACGCCGGCAGGATCATGATGTACACCTCGGGATGACCGAAGAACCAGAACACATGCTGGAACAACACCGGGTCACCACCACCGGCAGCACTGAAGAAGCTGGTGCCGAAGTGGATGTCCATCAGCATCATGGTCACCACACCGGCCAGCACCGGCATCACCGCAATCAGCAGGAAGGCGGTGATCAGCCAGGTCCAGACGAACAGCGGCATCTTCATCAGGGTCATGCCCGGGGCACGCAGGTTGAGGATGGTGGCGATGACGTTGATCGCGCCCATGATCGAGCTGATACCCATCAGGTGGATGGCGAAGATGAAGAAGGTCACGCTTTCCGGGGCGTAGGTGGTTGATAGCGGCGCATAGAAGGTCCAGCCGAAGTTAGGCCCGCCGCCCGGCATGAACAGGGTCGAAACCAGTAGCAGGAAGGCCGCTGGCAGCAGCCAGAAGCTAAAGTTGTTCATCCGTGGCAGGGCCATGTCCGGCGCGCCGATCATCAGCGGAATCATCCAGTTGGCCAGGCCGACGAAGGCCGGCATCACCGCGCCGAAGACCATCACCAAACCATGCATGGTGGTCATCTGGTTGAAGAACTCCGGCTGGACGATCTGCAGGCCGGGCTGGAACAGCTCGGCGCGGATCACCATGGCGAACGAGCCGCCGAGCAGGAACATCATGAAACTGAACCACAGGTACATGGTGCCGATGTCTTTGTGGTTGGTGGTCAGCACCCAGCGCATCAGGCCCTTGGCCGGTCCGTGGGCGTGCTCATGACCATGACTGTGGTCGTCGATCACTGCGCTCATGTCCTGTCTCCTGCAGTCCGGTGGCTGGTGCGGGAATACCTGTCAGGCCGGCTCATTTGCTTTCTGCCTGCTTGATCGCCAGCACATCTTTTGGCGTGACCATGTCGCCTTTGTTGTTGCCCCAGGCGTTACGCTCGTAGGTCACCACGGCGGCGATATCCACTTCCGACAGCTGCTTGCCGAACGCGGCCATGGCGGTGCCGGGCTTGCCGTGGAAGACGATGCTCAGGTGATCTTCCTTGGGACCGGTGGCGATCTTCGAACCCTTGAGTGCCGGGAACATCGGCGGCAGGCCCTGGCCCTCGGCCTGGTGACAGGCCACGCAGGTGGTGTGGTAAACCTTGTCGCCGCGCTCGACCAACTCTTGCAGGGTCCAGTCCTTGCTGGTCAGCTCCTTGAGCTTGGCCGCCTCGGCCTTGCGCTCGGCAAGCCAGGTGTCGTAATCGGCCTTGGACTTGACCTCGACCACCACCGGCATGAAGCCGTGGTCCTTGCCGCACAGTTCAGTGCACTGGCCGCGGTAAATGCCGGGCTTCTCGACCCGGGTCCAGGCCTCGTTGACGAAGCCGGGAATGGCGTCACGCTTGACCGCAAAGGCCGGCACCCACCAGGAGTGAATGACGTCGGCGGCAGTGACCAGAAAGCGCACTTTGGCCCCCACCGGCAACACCAGTGGCTGGTCGACTTCGAGCAGGTAATGCTCGTCTTTGGGGGCTTTGTTGTGGATCTGCTCGGCGGGGGTGACCAGGTTGCTGAAGAACTCGACGTCCTGGCCCAGGTATTTGTAATGCCACTTCCATTGGTAGCCGGTGACCTGGATATCCACATCCGACTCGCTGGCATCGTAGATGTCGATCAGGGTCTTGGTCGCCGGAATGGCCATCGCCACCAGGATCAGGAACGGCACCACCGTCCACATGATCTCGACCCAGGTGTGCTCGTGGAAATGCGCAGGCTGCTGGCCGGTGGAACGACGGTGGATGATCATCGACCAGAACATCGCGCCAAAGACCACCAGGCCAATGATCACGCAGATCCAGAAAATGATCATGTGCAGGTCGAACACTGCGTTGCTGACTTCAGTCGCCCCTGGCGCCATGTTCACGGTCCAGGCGGCGTTGGCCTGACCGAATACCGACCACAACAGGAGGCCCATCCAGACGTGTGGATGTCGCATCATTGCGGGTTCCCCTTATCGTTCTTGTTATCCCGGAGGCGTGGACCTACGGCTAAGGGTACGGCGGCCAAGACTGCGAACTTCGACGACCGAGCCCCTGCGAACTGCAGTCGGGCCTCATCAGCGAATCACTTTCAAACCGGAGTATAGACAGCGACCTTGACCACGCAATGCGATAACGGAATTCAAACTGGCGCAGTTGAACGTTTGCGCGCCAGGCCGCGGTTTGTCTGGGGTGAGAGCACAATGATGGCATTTAGATATAATTGTTGACTATAAGTGGTTCCGGGTTATGCAAAATACGTCTTAGCGGATTACAGAACCGAGCTACCTTATGTCTTCCGTTTGTCACGCCTTTACCCTGGAGTTGTCATGAACATCGCCGCTTTGCGCGAGCAGATCACCCGTGCCCATCAACATGAGACCGAAACCGGCCAACTGAAAGAACAACTGATCAAACAACTGCCGCACCTGCATCCTTCGATTCAACTGCCGGAAAGCGACGCCCAAGGCGCCTTGGCGCGCTTCGTCAGTGCCTACATCGAACAGGTTCCGGAAATGCTCGAGGCCGCCAATGAAGTGGCCCGCGAAGCCGGTATCGAATCGCAGATCAAGCCGGTGCTGAAAATCGCTGAACAGTATTTCCTGCAACCACCAGCCATCACCAATACCCATCTGGGCCTGGGATGCCTGCTGGACGAAGCCTACCTGGCGCACCGTCTGGTGGAAGAAGTCAACGACCTGTACATCAAGCACTTCCAGCAACCGCTGATTCCGCTGGACACCACCGTGGCCAACCTGATCGCCCATCAACTGATCGGCGAAGAATTTGCCAACCAGCTGGATGAAGTGGTGCACCACTCTGTGGACGAAATGCTCAATGAAGAGAGCTTTGCCCTGGAGTCGGTCGAGCAATACCGCGACAAACTCAGCAGCCCGGACACAGGCGCCGCGTGGAAGCGCTGGCCGTGCCTGTCGCGGCAACTGGGTGTGGGGCTGGATCAGCCGGTGTGAGGCGCAAAAATTCGCGGGGCAAGCCCGCTCCTACCGGTGATCTCCGGTGGAAGCGGGCTTGCCCCGCGATAAGGGACGCTTAGTAGCGTCCTCTCGGGGTAGCGCAAGGGATTGGCTGGCCTGCCGCCAAGGGCAAGAAGCTGTCGCTTGCCGCGTCGTAAGCCTCAATCTGGCTGGTTTCGATGTCATAGATCCAGCCATGGATGTACAGCTGGCCAGCCGCCAGGCGCGAGGCTACCGAAGGGTGAGTGCGCAAGTGGTGCAACTGGGCAATGACGTTTTCCTTGGTCAGTACCTGCATGCTCTCATGCTCGCTGCCGCAGGAGCAGTTGTCCTCGACCACTGTACGGGCGACTTCCGCATGGCGCAGCCAGGCCTTGACCGTCGGCATCTTCTCAAGGCTCTGTGGATTGAGTACCGCGCGCATTGCACCGCAATCGGAGTGACCGCAAATGATGATGTGGTGTACGCCAAGGGCCAGGACTGCATATTCGATCGCGGTGGACACACCACCGTTCATCTGCCCGTAGGGCGGTACGACGTTGCCCACGTTACGGGTAACGAACAGATCGCCGGGGGAGCTCTGGGTAATCAACTCGGGCACGATGCGCGAGTCGGCACAGGTGATGAACATCGCACGAGGCGTTTGTGCGGTGGCGAGCTTCTTGAACAGCTCCTGCTGTTCAGGGAAGACGTCGTGGTGAAACCGCAGAAAGCCGTCGACGATATGCTTCAGGGCGGCATCGGCGCTCTCGGCGGGTACTTCCGGAACGGCCTTGGATGGGTCCTTGACGGGCATGCTTCATCCTCTTTGACGTTTTAGGTTAAGTCCATTTTACCGGGTTGATGATTCAAACAGCGCATGACATTTGGATGTATGACGCGCACCAACAATCACATCCGTTGTTGGCTGAATTCCTGCGCTACTCGGCGAAACCAAACCAAAACCGAATTGCGAGCCTCTAGGACGGGCATTACAGCGATCCAAAGCGTTGTCTGGGCAATATCAAAAAAACATCAATGGCCAACCCCCAGTATTGAAATCAGAGCAGTGACATCTGCCTGCCAGGCGGACAAAAGGCCATGCAATCAAGAGAGTAGCCTTCGCGCTGGTTCAACCCGAGTCGGCGAATCGCTTTGCGAAAGCGCTGCGCCAGCAACTCGGCAAATACCCCTTCGCCGCGCATGCGCGCACCAAAGCGGCTGTCGTACAACTCGCCGCCACGACTCTGGCGGATCAGGCTCAGGACATGGCTGGCCCGTTGCGGGTAATGATCCAGCAACCACTGCTCAAACAATGGCGCGACCTCCAGCGGCAGCCGCAACATCATGTAGGCAGCACTCAGCGCACCATTGGCCTTGGCGGCCTCCAGCAGATGCTCGAGCTCACTGTCGTTGATCATCGGGATCATCGGTGAACACAACACCCCCACCGGGATACCTGCCTCGCTGAGTACGCGAATTGCCCGCAACCGAGCCTTGGGCGCTGCGGCGCGCGGCTCCAGGGTGCGTTTGAGCTCGTCATCGAGTGTGGTGAGGCTGATCATCACGGCCACCAGACGCTGCTGCGCCAGCTCGGCGAGCAGGTCCAGGTCACGCAGGATCAGCGAACCCTTGGTGACGATGGTGACCGGGTGACGATAGCGCAGCAGCACTTCGAGCAGACGTCGGGTCAGCTTCTGCTCGCGCTCGATGGGCTGGTAAGGGTCGGTGTTGGAACCCAGGTTGATCGGCGCACAAACATAGCCTGGCTTGCTCAGTTGCTGCTCCAGCACCTCGGCGGCGTTGGTCTTGGCGATCAGCCTGGTTTCAAAGTCCAGCCCGGGGGACAGGTCCCAATAGGCATGACTGGGACGCGCATAACAGTAAATGCAGCCGTGCTCACAACCGCGATAGGGATTGATCGAGCGGTCGAAGGGCAGGTCGGGAGAATTGTTGCGGGTGATGATGGTCTTGGCGGTTTCGTTTCGTACCTCGGTACCTTGGGTCAGCGGTACTTCCTGGTACCAGCCGTCATCCTCGACCACTGAACGATGAGGGGCGAAGCGGTTGTCGGGGTTGTTGGTGGTGCCACGCCCCCGTAGCGGTCCTTGAGGAGTGAACATCAGTAGAAACCCCGAATACTGTTTTTATGTACAGTACTCGGGGTGGGTTCAAGTTTCCAGTACCGCTGAGCTGTCAGTCGGCGCTGACGATTGATTGCGCACGGTCAATGAACGCCTGGATGGATGCCGACATTGATCGCGACGCCCCCGGCGCCAGCAGTTCACGCCGCATGGCCTGCCCCAGGCGCGAGTCGAAAACGCCCTGGTCCTTGAACCAGGCAAACACATCAGTGGCGTGCTCTTCAGCCCACAGGTAGCAGTAAAAGCCCGCTTCATAACCTGTAACCATGTAGTCAAAGCCGTTGGCAAAACGATCATTGCTTGCCAGCGGCAACACCTGAGTGCGGGCATAGACATCCGCAACCACTTGCTCGATGCTGCGATCATTGCCGTAACTACGATGCAGTTCAAAATCGAGCAGCGCCTTCTTCAGACCGTCGGCCTTGTCCAGACCCCGCTGCGTGTTTCTTGCTTCCAGCCAGCGCTGCACTTCAGCCAGAGCAGCGCGCTCGCCGCCGGTTCGGTGCGTGGATACAGATTGCAGGCTCTGAGCTGACCAGCACCATTGTTCCAGGAGCTTGCCGGCGAACTCCGAAAAGTCGTGACCCAATTCATGAATACTGTTTAAACGCCTGTGGGCATTGGTCATCAGTATCTGATGCAGACAATGGTGAAACTCATGGAACAGTTTGCACAGGTCCTTGTGTCCTAACTGCAGCCCCCTTGGCTCGTAGTAACCGAACAAGGCTGCGACAGGTCGCGTCAAGGTGCCATCGGCATCAACATGTCGATGGCGAATGGCAAGTGACCACGGCCAGGCCGGCTTGCCTGGACGGATAAAAGCGTCGAGGTAGATATGGCCCAAGACATCGCCAGCTTCGACAACTTGCAGCACCTGTACTTTGGCGTCCCAGACTTCGGCGTCAACTTTCTTAATTGATATGCCATACAACTGCTCGACCAAGCCAATCAGCCCGCTTAGGGCCGTTTCGAACGAAAAGTATTCGCGCAAGGCTTGGTCCGGGTCGCTCCCCTCATGCTGACGCATCTTCTGCGCATAAAACGCATAGTCCCAAGGCTGTAGATCATCGCAGCCCTGTTCCCTGGCAAACGAA
The DNA here is from genome assembly GCF_000746525.1 of Pseudomonas alkylphenolica. Taxonomy (NCBI): domain Bacteria; kingdom Pseudomonadati; phylum Pseudomonadota; class Gammaproteobacteria; order Pseudomonadales; family Pseudomonadaceae; genus Pseudomonas; species Pseudomonas alkylphenolica. The sequence continues at coordinate 90,990 of NZ_CP009048.1, read as the reverse complement.
CGCAGCTGATCGGCCTCCCGCTCAAGTCGTGGCCGTTCACGCGCTATCAGCGTGTTCAAGAACGTTTCGACTTCAGCTGTCGATTGCGCAGCCTTGGTTTGCAGGCTCAGTTCGACAAAATCAACAAAGCCCAAAAGCTGCGCCTTTTCGTGGCGTAACCGTAGCAATGCCTGCAACACCGGACCATTGTCATGCTGGGATTGCCCGGCGGCCTGATCGGAAGCACGCGTCACATAAGCCAGATACATCTCTTTGCGCAGCTCGCGGCTATCGGCATATTGCAGGACCGTTTTGCACACCGGTTCATCAAGCGTCAACAACCAGCCACTGAGCCCGCGGGCTTGCGCTTTGTGCTGCATGTCCGCCAGGTCCGCAACGGGTATGCCTGCCAACACTTCGACGTCGGTTATGTGCTTGCTCAAGTCATCTTTCGCGGCGCGAAGCTTCTCCTGAAACTCCCATTCAAGGCCTACAATAGCTGTTTCCTGAGCAGCAAATTGCTGGCGACCAGAGCGGTCAAGATTCGCCCCCTCGAGACGAAAATCTCGAAGGATACGCTTGAGTACCGCCACCTGTTCATCGCTGAGGTCAGCAGGATCTAGTCGTTGATATGCACTGAACAGCGCCTGATTCTGATGCTTGGCTGTGCGATAGGCCCTGCGCTCAGCATCGCACTCACCGACAGCAGATCCCCACTCATCGCTGGTAAATGCCAATGGCACCAAGGGGTAAAAAGTGTCTTCCAGGCGTTTATCGAGCGCCTCAACAGCCAGCACCAGACCGTTCCAGCTTGGGTTGTCGGCCTCACGTTCGATGATTAGCGCCAACGCGCTGCGGTTTTCTTCGACAATTTGCTGTATTGCGGGCTGAAGGTCCTCTACTTGTACGCTTGCGTAGGGGAACAGATCGAATGGTTGTAGCAGAGGGTTGGGACGGGTCATGACTCACTCCTTGTATGCATGGCAGGACCCGCAACCTAGCGCCAGGGAGTGTACAGACTCGTCTATTTAACTACCGCAGATCGGCGCCCCGATGTGCTATCGGGGCACCGCGCCAGCCTTATTCGGCTGGCTTTTTCAGCTTGGGATTAGGGAAGAACTGCACCGTCTGCACCTTCGCCTCGGCCGGTTTGACTTCGACCTTGTTGACCCGGGTACCCAGCTCTTTGGGCACCGACAACCCCTGTTCATTGAGGGTGTCGGAGAACCCGCACGCCACGCACTCACGATGCGGAACGCTGTCTTCGCTCCACATCATCAGCTTGTCCGGCTCGCTGCACGCCGGGCAAACCGCCCCGGCGATGAAGCGTTTTTTGGTTATCACAGGCCCATCACTCATGCCGCTGCTTCCTCACTCAAGCCACTGTGGCGCAAGAGTGCATCGATTGAAGGCTCACGGCCACGGAAGTCGACGAACAGCAGCATCGGCTCCTGGGAACCGCCACGGGCCAGGATCGCTTCACGGAACGCGCGGCCGGTTTCAGCGTTGAGCACGCCTTCTTCCTCGAAACGCGAGAAGGCATCGGCCGAGAGCACTTCAGCCCATTTGTAGCTGTAGTAACCCGCGGCATAACCGCCGGCGAAGATATGCGCAAAGCTGTTGGGGAAGCGGTTGTACGCCGGTGGACGCATGACCGAAACCTCGTCGCGAACACCTTCGAGCACCTGCAGTACGCTGCGGCCGTCGCCATGGCTGGCATGCAGTTCGAAGTCGAACAGCGAGAACTCCAGCTGGCGGACCATCATCAGCCCCGACTGGAAGTTCTTCGCCGCCAGCATCTTCTCCAGCAAGTCCTGCGGCAGGGCTGCGCCGGTTTCGTAATGACCGGAGATCAGCGCCAGGCCTTCCGGTTCCCAGCACCAGTTTTCCATGAACTGGCTTGGCAGCTCGACCGCATCCCAGGCCACGCCGTTGATCCCGGAGACCCCGGCATGATCGATGCGGGTCAACAGGTGATGCAGGCCATGACCGAACTCGTGGAACAGGGTGGTGACTTCGTCGTGCGTCAGCAGCGCCGGCTTGCCGGGTGCTGCCGGGGTAAAGTTGCACACCAGGTTGGCCACCGGGCTCTGCAGCACGCCGGCTTCGGTACGGCGACGATCACGGGCACCGTCCATCCAGGCACCGCCGCGCTTGTTGGCGCGAGCGTAAAGGTCGAAGAAGAAACGTCCGACGTGTTGGCCGTGTTCCTTGATCTCGAACAGGCGCACGTCTGGATGCCAGGTATCGAAACCCTTGAGTTCGGCGATTTCGATGCCGTACAGGCGCTGGACGATGGCGAACAGGCCGGAAAGCACCTTGTCGATAGGGAAGTAGGCGCGCAATGTTTCCTGGGAAACGCTGTAGCGCTGCTCACGGAGTTTTTCGCCGTAGAAACCGCTGTCCCAGCTCTGCAGGTCCGGGCAGCCCTGCTCGGCGGCATAGGCCTTGAGCTGGGCCAGGTCCTGGGCGGCGAACGGTTTACTGCGCTTGGCCAGGTCACGCAGGAAGCTCAGCACCTGATCGCTGGATTCGGCCATTTTGGTGGCCAGGCTCAACTCGGCAAAGTTGGCGTAACCGAGCAGCTCGGCCAGTTCCTGACGCAAGTCGAGGATCTCGTGCATTACCGGGCCGTTGTCGAACTGACCGGCATTCGGGCCCTGATCGGAGGCACGGGTGCAGTAGGCGGCGTAGATCTCTTCGCGCAGGGCGCGGTCTTCGGCGTAGGTCATCACCGCGTAGTAGCTGGGGAACTCCAGGCTGATCAGCCAGCCGTCGAGGCCCTTGGCCTGAGCGGCGGCAGCCATCTGTGCCTTGGCCGAATCGGTCAGCCCGGCCAGCGCCGCTTCGTCGGTAACGTGCTTGGTCCAGGCCTGGGTGGCGTCGAGCAACTGATTGGAGAAACGGCTGCCCAGCTCACTGAGCTTGCTCTGCACTTGCGCGTAACGCTGCTGCTGATCGGCCGGCAGGTCGATACCCGACAGGCGGAAGTCACGCAGGGCGTGTTCGAGAATAGTCTTTTGCGCGACATCGAAGCCCGCCGCTTCAGGGCTGGCGATCAGCGCTTCGTAAGCCTGAAACAGCTCACGGTTCTGGCCCAGTTCGGTGGCATACGCGCTCAATGCCGGCAGGCAGGCCTCGTAGGCTTCGCGCAACTCGGCGCTGTTGCACACCGCGTTGAGGTGGCTGACCGGGCTCCAGGCAGCGCCCAGGCGGTCGTTGAGTTCGTCCATGGCCAGCACCAGACCGGCCCAGCTTGGATTCTGGCCCTGGGTCTTGAGGATGTCGGCAATGGCAGTACGGTTGTCGGCCAGGATCTGTTCAATCGCCGGCTGCACATGCTCGGCACGGATCGCCGAGAAGGGCGGCAAGTCATAAGACTTCAGTAACGGGTTGTTCGCACTCACGGTTAAACACCTTGGCAGAAGAAACATGGGACCATCTTAATTACAATCGACGCCGACCGCAGCCCTATCAATACCAAAGAGAACCCCTATCATGGCCACCCGCAGCTTCCAGAACCATTCACCCCGTTTGGGCGAGCGCGCATTCGTCGACCGCAGCGCCGTGGTCCTGGGGGATGTCGAGATTGGCGCCGACAGCTCGGTATGGCCATTGACGGTGATCCGCGGCGATATGCACCGCATCCGCATCGGTGCGCGCACCAGCGTGCAGGATGGCAGCGTGCTGCACATCACCCACGCCGGGCCGTTCAACCCGGATGGTTTCCCGCTGTTGATCGGCGATGAAGTAACCATTGGTCACAAAGTCATGCTGCACGGCTGCACCCTGGGCAACCGGATCCTGGTCGGCATGGGCAGTACCATCATGGACGGCGCGGTGGTCGAAGACGAGGTGATCATCGGTGCAGGTAGCCTGGTTCCACCTGGCAAGCGCCTGGAAAGTGGCTTTCTGTATGTCGGCAGCCCGGTGAAACAGGCCCGTGCCCTGACCGAAAAAGAACGCGCGTTCTTTCCGTACAGCGCCAGCAACTACGTGAAACTCAAAGACCAGCACCTTGCCGAAGGCTACCACCTGCCTGAGTGAACGTGCCTACAGCCCTTAGCGAGACAGTCATGCACCAGCAAAACATCCTTTTCGACCTCGACGGTACCCTGACCGACCCGCGCCTGGGCATTACCCGCTCGATCCAGTATGCCCTGGCCAAGCTCGGCATCGATGAGCCGGACCTGGCACGCCTGGAGCACTTCATCGGCCCGCCCTTGCTGCAGGCGTTCATGCAGTTTTATGGCTTCGACGAAGCCAAGGCCTGGGACGCGGTGAACTTCTACCGTGAGCGCTTCAAGATCACCGGGTTGTACGAGAACCAGGTGTTCGACGGCGTCCAGCCATTGCTAGAAGCCTTGAACGGGCAGGGCAGGACGCTGTACATCGCCACCTCCAAACCCTGGGAGTTCGCCCGCGAGATCGCCCGGCACTTCCAGTTCGATCATCACTTCAAGGTGATCTACGGCAGCGAGCTCGACGGCACCCGTACCAACAAGGTCGAACTCATCGCCCACCTGCTGGCTGAAGAAGCGCTGGACCCGGCTCAGACGCTGATGATCGGCGACCGCAAACATGACCTGATCGGGGCCCGCAGCAATGGTCTTGAGGCGGTGGCGGTGGGTTATGGGTTTGGCAGCCATGAAGAGCTGACGGCGGAGCAGCCGGCTTATCACTTTGCGACCTTGAGTGAGTTGCATCAGGCTTTTCTGCGGGCTTGAGGGCCTTATCGCGGGGCAAGCCCGCTCCTACCGACGCTGTGGGAGCGGGCTTGCCCCGCGATGCTTTTCAAGGCCTGATGCCGCTGTTCAAGGGGTAGCCTGCCCAAGGTTTCGACCCGCTCATAAAACACCTCCCAATCCCCGCTCACCTGGGCAAACAATCCTGCAAACGCCGGCACCCACTGGTCATACAAACCAAATGGCAGCAGCTTGGCATTGTTCATCGGTGCATTGATCCAGGCGTCATAGCGCCCTTTGCCTCCCCACTGACTATCACGCAGCGTCCGGTAATCACGGCGCAAGCGTTCGAATTCGGCCTGTTTGCCCGCGCGTTTGCCTGACTCGCTCAGCGGTGCTGCATACAGTGTCTTGAGCCGCTCCCGGCTGGCCAGCACCAACGCCACGAACTGGTCACGCTGCTGACCGTCGTCCTGCGTCTGCGCCGGTAGGCCACGAGCAGCCCGCCACTGGCGAGCGCCTTGCTGCTCGACGAAGGTGGCAAAGGACTCATTGAACGCGGTGTCGTCCTGCACATACAGGCGCTGATGCGCCAGCTCATGGAAGATAACGCTGGCCAATCGCTCGTCGCCCCACCCAAGCATGGAGCTGAGGATCGGGTCATCGAACCAGCCCAGGGTCGAGTAGGCTTCCACCCCACCGACATAGACATCCAGCCCCTGCTGTTTCTGCAACGCCGCGGCCCCGCGGGCAGCACCCTGGCTGTAGTAACCGCGATAGGCGACGCAACCGGCAATCGGGAAACAATGGGTCTGGGGTTCGAGCGAAAATTCCGGGGTGGCGAACACATTCCACACCACGAACGGGCGGCCAATGTCGGCATACACCCGATAGCTGCGGTTATCCGGCAGCTTCAGTTGTGCGCTGGCAAAAGCCCGTGCCTGTTCGGCCTGAAGCAGATGCTGGCGCAGTTTGGCCGGGGTGGCTGGGTCCGCTACCAGCTCGGCCACCGGTTGACGGGCCTGCAACAGCTGCAACTGTCCGCTGGCCAGTTGCCCGTAGTAACTGATGCTGGAGCAACCGTTGAGCAGCCCGAACGCCAACAAGGGAACCAAGTAGCGAAAAAAATGGTCGAGTGCCCCATGACTTGAGCGCAATAAAAGAAATAGTCGAAGCATCCGCGTCCCGTTATCCGCTCAAAGGCTCATCAGCTTCAAGACTATCCTGCCCGGCTGGAGTTTTGCCATGCGTACACTGCTTGTCATCAGTGCTCTTCTGCTTCTGTCCGGCTGTGCCGGGTTGTTGTTGCCTCATCCCGACCCGAATCAGGCCTGGATCGACCTCGCCACCGGCCAGGACGATACCTTGCATGCTGTGGAAGTGGACGACCGGGCCTGGGCCGACAAACGCTATTTCGAAGTGTCGCCAGGCAGCCATGAGCTGACCGTGCGCTACCTGTTTCCGGTAACGCCGAGCAATATCGGCCCGGTCAGTGAACCGCTGTGGCGCGATTGCCAGCTGAATGTGAAATTCAAGGATTTCAGTGCCGGACAACGCTATCAGCTTGAAGCCGGCAGCATCGGCTTTCGGCCATGGGCCAAGCTGTATGACGAGCAGCGCAATCTGGTCAGTAAAGGGCTACCGGCGGGCTGCCAGCGCACCTGATAGCGCGAATGGCGCTATGCTTGTGCTTTAGTAGGTTGCAAGCGGGAGTTTGCCATGCGCCAGCCAATGATGCTGATTGCCCTCAGTACCCTGGGGGCTTGCGCCAACCCCTTGCCGCCTGTTGATAGCAAACAGGCCTGGGTCGACCTCTACACCATGACGCCCGGCAAGTTGCTGATGGCCGACCGCCTGGATGGCGAGCGCCTCAACGACGGGCGCTTCTTCCAGGTCACACCGGGCAAGCACGAGTTGACCGTACGCTTCGATTTCGAGGTGTATTCCGGGGGCTTCTCGATGAATCCGGTAGAGCGCACCTGTTACCTGAAAGTGCGCTACGACCACTTTGAAGCCGGCCAGCGCTATCGCCTCGAAGCGCGGGCGCCAGCCATGCAACCCAGCGCCTATCTCTACGACGCGCAGCGCAAGGTCGTCGCCGAAGAAGCCAACGACAAATTCTGCATTCCCTGACGCCTAGCGATCATTTTTCTGGTAGATGATCTTCTTGGTGCCACCCTCACAGCTGCCAACGACCATGTTCTGGTCGTGAACATCCTCGTTCTTGACGATTTCCAGGGTGTAGGAGCTCACGTTATTGGCCTGGATCTTCGCTTCGATCTCGGCCTTGAGCTCTTCGCAATTCTTTGGCGCAGCCAGCGCAGAAGTCGCCAGCAGCGAAGCCAGCACAGCAATTGCAACACGGATCATGGGACAGCTCCTTGTGACGGCAGTGATTGTGCCGACACCTATTTGACCACAAGCGGGTGTTCCGGTTCTGCCTCCGCCCTTGCGCCAGCACGTTCAGTTCGATTGCATCCCAGGCATTGAATCCTCAGGAAGTGCCCATACAGAGTTAAAAAGGCCATCGCGCAATGCCGGCCAACTGACTGCCGAGGAGGCTTAACTGCCCATGAAGCGACTTGCAGACATCAAATTTTCCACCCTCGACCTGGTCCCGGTGCGTGCCGACGGCAGCCCGGCGCAGTCCCTGCGCAACTCGCTGGACCTGGCGCAACACGTGGAAAAATTCGGCTACAACCGCTTCTGGGTCGCCGAGCACCACAACATGGACGGCATCGCCAGTTCGGCCACCGCTGTGCTGCTCAGTTACCTGGCCGGCGGCACTTCGACTATCCGCGTCGGTGCCGGTGGCGTCATGCTGCCCAACCATGCGCCGCTGGTGATTGCCGAACAGTTTGGCACCCTGGAAAGCCTCTATCCCGGTCGTATTGACCTGGGCCTGGGGCGTGCACCGGGTTCTGACCAGATGACCGCTCGTGCCCTGCGTCGTGAACGCTCCGGCAGTGCTGACGATTTTCCTGACGATGTCGAAGAGCTGGTGCGCTACCTGGGGCCTCGGACCGCGGACCAGAAAGTTATCGCCGTGCCCGGCCATGGCACCAACGTGCCGATCTGGCTGCTCGGTTCCAGCCTGTTCAGCGCCCAGCTGGCCGGCATGCGCGGCCTGCCCTATGCCTTTGCCTCGCATTTCGCCCCGCGCTACATGCACGAAGCTATCCGTATCTACCGTAACCACTTCCAGCCTTCGGCAGTGCTCGAAAAACCGTATGTGATGCTGGGAGTGCCACTGGTTGCGGCCGACACCGATGAGCAGGCCAATTACCTGGCGACCTCGGTGTATCAGCGAATTCTTGCCCTGATGCGCGGCCAGAGCCTGGTACAGCGGCCACCGGTGCAAAGCATGGACGGCCTGTGGCTGCCCCATGAACGCGAGGCGGTGGGTGATTTCCTGGGACTGGCGATGGTTGGCGGACCACAAAAGATCCGCGCCAAACTCGATGTCTTGCTGGAGCAAACCCAGGCAGATGAGCTGATCTTCACCTGCGACCTGTATGAGCATGCGGACCGGATTCGATCCTATGAGTTGCTGTCTCAGGTGATGCGCGGAAATTGAAGGATTTATCGCGGGGCAAGCCCGCTCCCACTGTTCAACCTGTGGGAGCGAGCTTGCCCCGCGATTGCTATCAGCCGCGCTTGTAGACGATTTCCTTGGTGCCGCCTTCGCAGGTCCCGACGACCTTGCCGCCCGCCGCTGCACCCTTGTCAACGATCTCCAACGAATAGCCGCTGACGCCTTTGGCATCAAGCTTGGCGGCTATTTCACTCTTCAATTCTTCGCACGGTTTGCCCGCGGCAAGGGCAGTGCCCGCCAGCGCCATCAAACCCAGTGCCACTACCAACTTCTTCATCGATCGCTTTCCTTGTTCAGATCAAAGTGGAGGAGGGCGCCGGAACCCGTCCGGGCGCCTCAGGACTGTGTAACTCAATTGACCCGCACAAGCCAGTGTCATGCCTTCAGCTGTTGACGATACGGAATCCCACCTTGAGCGTTACCTGAAAGTGCGCCGCCTTGTTGTCCTTGATGTGCCCGCGGGTGTCGACCACTTCGAACCACTCAAGGTGCTTGATGCTTTTGCCCGCTTCGGCCAGGGCATTGTTGATCGCCTCTTCGATGCTGTTGGGTGACGAGCCGACGAGTTCGATTTTCTTGTAAGTGTGGTGATCCGACATGAGCAGTCTCCTTTTTCGAATGTGAACTTTGAGACTAGCAGTGCCAGACTGTTTTACCTGTAGGGCACATTACTCGGAAAAGTCAGACTGCACTTTTTCGGCCCCGCGAAGTCGGAACCAGAACAGCTCACTCACACCTCGAAGGAGAGCCACCATGGCCAACCATTCGCTGCGTAAAGCGTCGCTGCAAAGTATGGAAGCGGAGATCGAAAGCCTGCTCAAGTCGCTGGAAAGCCTCAAGGACGACGCCTCGGATGAGTCGCGCAAGACCCTCAAGACGCTCAAGGGCAACGCCGAGAACGCCTTGCGTCATTCGCGCAGCCTGCTCAGCGATGCCTATGAAGAGGTGAAAACCAAGACCCGCCAGACCGGCCTGGCCACCCGCGACTACGCCCAGGAACACCCCTGGACCACCGCTGGCGTAGCCATTGGTGCCCTTGGCCTGCTCGCCGCCTACCTGATGTGCAGGCGCGATAACTAATCGCTCTGGCGCGCCAGCTCGGCGCGTAACCATCCGGCCAGTTGCTCGGCGCGCCCATCCGCGGCGCGTCGCGGCACCCACAACGCCAAGGCAGCCTGCGTCTGGCAAAAGCCCCAGGGTGCAGCCAGACGCCCGGCACGCAAGTCATCGGCCACCAGCGGCTGCGGTGCGATTGCCACGCCCAGGCCGGCTACAGCCGCTTCCAGCAAGTAATACAGATGCTCGAAATCCTGGCCATAGCGCAGCGCCTCAGGGTTGATACCCTGTTGCTGCGCCCAGCTTGGCCAGGCCTGTGGACGTGAGGTGGTCTGCAGCAGGGTCTCTTCCAGCAAAGCCTCAGCCGGTGCCTGTTGCAGGCGGGCGAAGCCTGTGAAGTGCGGGCTGAGCACCGGACCGATGCGCTCCTGGGCCAGCACATGCACCTGCATATCGGCCGGCCAGGGCGGCTCGGCGAACACCAGCAGGGCATCAAGGCCGGGACGACGCGGGTCGAGGTCGCCTTCACCAGCGGACAAATGCAGACGCAATTCCGGCAAGTCCGCCTTCAGACGGCCCAGTCGTGGAATGAACCAGCGTGCCAGCAAACTGCCGGAGCAACCGAGCACAAACGGCGCGTCGGCACTGCTCTGGCTCAACTCGGCACACACACTGCGCAAGCGCTCGAAGGCATCGGAGCTGGCATCGCGCAAACGCAAGCCGGCATCTGTGAGTTTAATGCCACGCCCATCCTTGACGAACAGGCTGACCCCTAGATGCTCCTCCAGCACCTTCAGCTGCCGGCTGACGGCACCATGAGTAACGTGCAGTTGCTCGGCAGCCTGGCTGACGCTGTTGAGCCGGGCAGTGGCTTCGAAAGCCCGCAGGGCATTGAGGGGAGGCAGGTCCTGGCGCATAACGTGTGAGTTTTCCTGACATGTTCAAGCAATCTTATCGGTTTTCAGCCGCGCCTGTCGTGGTTACAGTAAAGCCATTCCCAGTCTTCACTACGCCCTGGAGCGACCCATGACCCAGACCAACTTCCGCGCCGGCCCCGATGCCAATGGCCTGTTTGGCGCATTCGGCGGCCGCTACGTGGCTGAAACCCTGATGCCGCTGGTGCTCGACCTTGCCCGCGAGTACGAAGCCGCCAAAGCCGATCCTGAGTTCCTTGAGCAGCTGGCCTACTTCCAGCGCGACTACATCGGCCGTCCCAACCCGCTGTACTTCGCCGAACGCCTGACCGAACACTGTGGCGGTGCAAAAATCTTCTTCAAACGTGAAGAGCTCAACCACACCGGCGCGCACAAAGTGAACAACTGCATCGGCCAGGTACTGCTGGCCAAGCGCATGGGCAAAAAGCGCCTGATCGCCGAAACCGGCGCCGGCATGCACGGCGTGGCCACCGCCACCGTGGCCGCACGCTTCGGCCTGCCTTGCGTGATCTACATGGGTGCTACCGACATCGAGCGCCAACAGGCCAACGTATTTCGCATGAAGCTGCTCGGCGCCGAGATCGTCCCGGTGACCTCCGGTACCGGCACGCTCAAGGACGCCATGAACGAGGCCCTGCGCGACTGGGTCACCAACGTCGAAGACACCTTCTACCTGATCGGCACCGTTGCCGGACCACACCCGTATCCGGCGATGGTTCGCGACTTCCAGTCGATCATCGGCAAGGAAACCCGCGCCCAGCTGCAAGAGAAAGAAGGCCGCCTGCCCGACAGCCTGATCGCCTGCGTTGGCGGCGGTTCCAATGCCATGGGCCTGTTCCATGACTTCCTCGACGACACCAGTGTGCAGATCATCGGCGTCGAAGCCGGTGGCCACGGCGTCGACACCGACAAGCACGCCGCCAGCCTCACCGGTGGTGTTCCGGGCGTTCTGCATGGCAACCGCACCTACCTGCTGCAGGATGCCGACGGCCAGATCACCGACGCCCACTCGATTTCCGCCGGCCTGGACTACCCGGGCATCGGCCCTGAACACGCCTACCTGCATGAAGTGAAACGCGTCGAGTACGTCAGCATCAACGACGAAGAAGCCTTGGCCGCGTTCCACACCACCTGCCGCCTGGAAGGCATCATTCCGGCCCTGGAAACCTCCCACGCCCTGGCCGAAGCGATCAAACGCGCCCCGACCCTGCCCAAGGATCACCTGATGGTGGTGTGCCTGTCCGGGCGTGGCGACAAAGACATGCAAACCGTGATGAGCCATATGGCTGCCCAGGAGAAACAGGCATGAGCCGGATCGAACAACGCTTCGCCGAACTGAAGGCCGAAGGCCGTTCCGCACTGGTCACCTTCATCACCGCCGGCGACCCTGGCTACGATGCCTCGCTGGCGATCCTCAAAGGCCTGCCGGCTGCTGGCTCCGACGTCATCGAGCTGGGCATGCCGTTCACCGATCCGATGGCCGACGGTGTGTCCATCCAGTTGGCGACCTTGCGTGCCCTGGAGGCTGGCCAGACCCTGGCGAAAACCTTGCAGATGGTTCGCGAGTTCCGCGTCGACAACCAGACCACGCCGATCGTGCTGATGGGCTACTACAACCCCATCCACCGCTTTGGCGCCGAAGCCTTCGTCGCCCAGGCCAAGGAAGTGGGGGTCGACGGTCTGATCATCGTCGACCTGCCGCCTGAGCATGACGCTGAGCTGGCTACCCCGGCCCAGGCATCCGGTATCGACTTCATCCGCCTGACCACCCCGACCACCGACGACGTGCGCCTGCCGCGCGTGCTGGAACGCAGCTCCGGCTTCGTCTACTACGTCTCGGTAGCGGGTGTCACCGGTGCGGGTTCGGCCACTACCGAACAGGTCAGCAGCGCCATCGAACGTCTGCGCCGGCATACCGACCTGCCGATCAGCGTCGGTTTCGGTATCCGTACCCCAGAACAGGCGGCAGCCATCGCCAAACTGGCCGATGGTGTGGTGGTCGGTTCGGCGCTGGTCGACAAGATTGCCCAAGCCAAGTCGGCTGATCAGGCCGTGGGTGATGTGCTGGAGCTGTGTTCGGCGTTGGCCCAGGGTGTGCGGGGCGCGCGCAAGGCTTGATTCTGGAGCGGTGGGAGCGGGCTTGCCCCGCGATTGCGGTTTGTCAGTCAGACCACATCGCGGGGCAAGCCCGCTCCCACCAACAGTTGCTCCCACCAGCTATTCAAAGATCGACAGATCAAGCGGCCGCACCGCTCCCATCCAGATTCCATGATCGCGATGATCCGCCAGATCATCTCCGGTCAGCGGATGCAGGAACACCACCAGCCCATGGCGATACAGCGCCAGCCAGGGCAACACCACCCCGACCACTTCCGGCCCGAACGCCAACTGGCAGCTCCAGTCCGGATGCGGCCCGACCGGTTTCTGATGCATTCGCCCCATGCTCACCCCAAACAGCTTGGCAGCCTCTTCACATAGCTGCCGTGCTTGTTCCATGGTGCTGGCGTCATAATAGACATGGGCGTGATACCCCTTGATCCTCTGCACGAAAACTCCTGAATCACAAGAACCCCCAAGGCATCCCGGGGTCAAATGATCACCCGTCTGAGAAGGGAGTGACCTGGTGAAAAATGCCGAAACCCCAGTGTTCAAACTGATCCTGGCCGGTGGTTTGAGCAGCCTGGGCAGCGCCCTGATGGCCGAATTGCTCAAGCGCCAGCATGAAGTGATCGCCGTGGTCGACGACTTGAACACCCTGGCGCCACGCCCGGGGCTGCACTTCAAGATAGGCGGGCTGAACAGCGTTGATCAAGCGGAGCAAAGCGTAGCCGGTGGCTCGGCGGTGGTCTGCCTGCTGGCGGCGCTGGCTCCCGACGATTTCGTCGCACAGCTGCACATGAGCCAGGCACTGGTTGCCGGCATGTCTCGCACAACTATACGCCGCCTGTTGCTGGTCGGCGATTTCAGCGTGCTCGACCATAGCGAAGGTCACAGCGAGCAACAACGGGCCTGTGCCGATCAAATCGTCGACCTGTTGCAACGCAGCCCGCTGCACTGGACCTTGATCAACACCCCGCAGCAAATCGCCGGGCTGGGCATCGAGCATTTCCACCAGACCCACGGCACCCTGGAGCCGGGCCTTCGCGAACCGTTGCAACGCTTGGCCAGGGTAGCTGCCGCCATGGTCGATGCCCTGGAGTTGAAACTGCACTACGGCGAGCATGTGAACTTCGTCTTCTAACGCACCTGCTCTTTACGGCTTGCACCCAGACGCCGGACATCGCACCCTGAACAGCTTCCATTCGTGATAGAGCATGTCCATGGCCTGGCCAGATCGCCAACGTCTGCTGCCGTTTCTCAGCTGGCTGCCCCGGCAAACCCGCACCAGTGTGCGGCGCGATCTGCTGGTTGGGCTGAGTGGGGCGATCCTTGCATTGCCGCAATCAATCGCCTACGCATTAATCGCCGGCCTGCCCGCCGAATATGGCTTGTATGCAGCGATTGTCCCGGTGCTGATTGCCTGCCTCTGGGGTTCGTCCTGGCACCTGATCTGCGGGCCGACGGCGGCGATTTCCATTGTGCTCTATGCCAGCGTCAGCCCCCTGGCTGTCAGCGGCAGTGACGACTACATCACCCTGATCCTGTTGCTTACGTTCCTCGCCGGAGTGTTTCAGTGGTTGCTGGGAATGCTGCGTTTCGGCGCACTGGTCAATTTTGTCTCTCATTCGGTGGTACTGGGCTTTACCCTCGGCGCCGCAGTGGTCATCGCCCTGGGACAACTGCCGAGCCTGTTGGGGCTGGATCTGCCCAACCAGGCCACCGCGTTGAAGACCCTGGAAAGCCTGCTGGAACACGCAGGAGAAGTAGACTGGCCTTCGCTGGTGCTAGGCCTGGGTACGCTGCTGCTGGGTGTTGCGCTGAAGCTGCTGCGCCCGCGCTGGCCCGGCCTGTTGATAACCCTGACGATTGCCAGTCTGCTGGTCTGGTTGCTGCCTGGAGTATTCGCCCATGTGCAATTGGTACCCGGCTTCGCCGGCCAGTTGCCGCCCCTGAGCCCATTGCCGCTGCTCGACTTCGAACTGATCCTGCGCTTGCTGCCCAGCGCCGTGGCGGTGGGCATGCTGGGGCTGGTTACCAGCCTGTCGATAGCCCGGTCGCTATCGTCGCGTTCAGAGCAGTTGATCGACGCCAATCAGGAAATCCGCGCTCAAGGCCTGTCGAACATGGTCGGCAGCCTGTTCTCCGGTTACCTGTCGTCAGGTTCCTTCACCCGCTCCGGGTTGAGCTATGACGCCGGTGCCCGCTCACCCTTGGCCGGGGTGTTCTCGGCGCTCTGGGTCGCGCTGTTCGCCGTAGCCGGCGCCAGCTTGATTGCACATATCCCGATCCCGGCGATGGCCGCCAGCATCCTGTTGATCTGCTGGGGCCTGATCGATCATCGGGCGATGCGCGCGCTGTTCCGAGTCAGCCGTTCGGAGTTTCTGGTCATGGCCCTGACTGCTGCGGCAACCTTGCTGCTGGAGCTACAGACCGCCATCTACGCCGGGGTGCTGGCCTCGCTATTCTTCTACCTCAAACGCACCTCACGACCGCGGGTTCAGCACTCGCGTGAAGGCGACACGGATGTGCTGCGTGTGGGCGGTTCGATTTTCTTCGGTGCCAGCCACTACCTGCAGGTGCGTTTGCAACGCTGCCAGGGACCGGATGTGGTGATCGATGCCCGGCAGATCAACTTCATCGACTTTTCCGGCGTCGACATGCTCCACCGCGAAGCCCGCCGATTGCGTCGGGCAGGCGGCAGCCTGACGCTACATCGGGCGCGTCCGCAGGTAATTGAGGAATTACATAAGTTGGAAGGGGTAACACACTGCCCGATCCGCTTCGAAGAGTGACACTATTGCGGGGCAAGCCCGTTTGTGTCTAGCGACAGGGAATACACGCTGTGTAGTATGTTTTATGAGCTTACACTCTAAGGACTCTGTAGCAATGTATACAGTTAGATATTTAATAAGCATGGGGTTGACTATTATTGCCGGCGCCATGTTCTACACAATGCTTATTATGCTTGGCATAACAGCGTTATTCCCACTTGAAGAAACAACCTATTGGGTTATGAGCGGAATTTTGTTTGTCACCCTCAGCATTGTCGGATTAAAATTTTACATCCCCAGACTACGCAACATCTGGTAACCATGGTCATGCCAAACAGCTTGGACGCTTCTTCGCATAACTGGCGAGCTAGTATACTTTATGAGTTTACACCCTAAGGACATTTGTAGAAATGTATACAATTAGATACTTGATAAGCTTGGGGCTAATTATTATCGGCTGCTCTGCGGGCTACACAATGATCATCATGTGGGGCATAAGGAAATTATTCTCACTAGAACTAGAAGACCAGCTCTACTGGACTATAAGCGGAATTTTGTTTGTTATCATCACCGCTGCCGGCTTAAAATTTTACATCCCAAGACTACGCGACACATGGTAACCATCGTCATGCCAAACAGCTTGAACGCTCCTTCGCACAACTGGCGAGATAGTATACTTTTTGAGTTCACACCCTAAGAGCCCTGTAGAAATGTATACAGTTAGATATTTAATAAGCATGGGATTGACCATTATCACCTGCTCTATGTTCTACACATTGCTTATTATGTGGTGCATAACAGAGCTCTTCTCACTAGAAGAATCGCCATACTGGGTTATAAGCGGTATTTTGTTCGTTGCCATTTCCGTTGCCGGCTTAAAGTTTTACATCCCCAGACTGCGTAATAAATGGTAGCCATCGTCACTCCAAGCGATTTTTTCTAAACTTCTAATAGCTAGCAAGGGCTTGCTTCATAGTGCTGAAGCCGAAGTACACAAGGACATGATTGCCCTTGAGTCTCTGCACATTCACTGCTTAACTCTGCCGGTCCAAGGATCGGGACATCAAGCTGCTCTTCCACGACGATGCGCAGGGCATTGCACCCTGTCTGCTTGTGGTTATGATTGAGGCGAAAACAGTTCATTACCATATATCGCGTAGCCTGGGGATGTAAAACATTAAACCGAAACCGGTAATTACAACGTATAAAATGCCGTATACGATCCAGTATAACGCCTCTTCTAGTGGAAACACTTCTATTATGAACCGCATAATAAGAGCCGTGTAGAATATAGAGCAACCGGCAATAGCCAACCCCAAGCCAACCAAATATCTAACCGTATACATTGCCAAAGAACCTCTCAAGCAAAACCCATCAAGCTATAGCATCAATTGATTTTAATCTCATAAATTCCCTCTGATACCATAGAGACAATTTTAATCTACTCAGCTACCCCCTGAAAAACTAAGCAAATTTACCGACTTACTGATATACAGACTCAAAATTAGATAAGTTCCACCTGAAAAGCGAGACTGATTCCGTCACGGTCACACCTAGCATCGCAGCTTGTGCTTTTCGATTGAGGCCAAAGCAGATTACTGATACCCTTTTGTTGCATTTACTCCTAGCTAGATCTAATATTTTTATGCATTCACATCCAAAGGACTCTGTAGAAATGTATACAATTAGATATTTAGTAAGCCTGGGCATAACAATTATTGCCAGCGCCATGCTCTACACAGCCATTATCATGTTTGGCATAACAAAACTATACCCTCTAGAAGGAACTCCATACTGGGTTACAAGCGTTACTTTGTTTGTTACCATTTCCGTTGCCGGCTTAAAATTTTACATCCCCAGGTTACGCAATACATGGCGATTATAACAATCTCACTAAAACATCAATTATTTATGGTTTCAGCTCGTTCTTCTGACACCATGGATTTAATTGTAATCGAATCAACTAATGCTTCAAAAAACAAAGCCAATCTTCCGGACTGCTGATACGCTGGTTCGTAATTAATTGGGTCCCGCCTGAAAAGCTGCACTGAACCCGTCTTTCGTAAAGGCTGCATCATACCTAGAGCTGACAAACCCAGGTCGAATACTCCATACACCATATCCCCTGTGTATTCATCTTTAAATAAGTCTTGATAAACACGTCTAACTGGCCCCCTTGCCGCTTCAACATTCGGACCTTGGTAAATATTCATCCCCCCTTCATAAATATTATTAACGCCGTGAGCGATAAAAGCTCCACCTACTGGTGCTGCAAAACCGGCTGATGACCCTGTAATCGCAACTCCGACTTCAATCTGCATCACACCTGCTACGACCCCGATGCCATTCTGAGCATAAAAAGCCGCCTTGGAAGCCAGCTCGGCATACTCTGCCATGATTTCTTGCACGCCATCCCAGGCACTTATTACACCTTCACTAACATCACTTATAATTTCGTTAACATAATCAGATATTACTGAGCCAAACTGAAGCTGAACAATACCATCATCAAAACTGGTAGCACTTATGGTGCAACCCAATGCAACCAGGTCAGCGCCTGCTTTGGCCACATCATGAATGTCACATGACTGCTCATTCACCTTCGTGCCCCCAAGAAGCATAGGCACTTGTGCTTGCCTGGTGGTGTACCCAGCTAATATCCCGGTACCTGATGGCCAGAAGCTCCTGTGGCTGCGCGTCCCTCATAAGAATGGCATGTGGCACCTGAACGCTTACATTGGCAATACGCCCACCGGTTAACAACACAGTAAAGTACTTTTCGTGACCACCAACAGGTGAGGTGCGATAGAAATTGATTTTACACTCGATCTCTTCGCCTTCATGAAGGGCACTGGCTAACAAGGGTGTAGATTTATCAATATTTTTTGTAATAACGACTGGCATATGTTTTCCACTACCACCTGACGTACTGCCGTCATTACCACCTGCCATATTATGAGAGTAGGCCAGCACCATGATTTCGTCTTCGTGGCCAGCTTGACATTTGTTCCCAATAGAGTTCTGGCTAGAACAACCAGCGGAAATCAAACCTTGTTTTTTCCCGGTAATGGTCATGTAGCTGTGATTAGCCATACGTTTCACTCCTTTAGATAGAGTGGGAAGTCTATTTCGAATCAAGCCAACCGAATGTAGGACGCTTCTGAAACGATATACAAAATATTTCGAACTTAGATTCCACCACTCGATTAAAGGCCTGGCTACATAAGAAGCCAGGCGCCTGCGTCGGGCAGGCGGCAGCCTGACATTTTTGCCAGTTGTGCCCGCTCTGTCGGTGCAGTTGACTATGGCAGTCGGGTGATTCGCCTCATCCTGAAGCCCGATTACCCGTGGACAACGATTGTCGAGGGGAGTCAACCATGGAGCGTCATTGGGGTATCTCATCCTGTTTGCTGTGTTTTCTGCTCCTGTGGGCAGGGCAGATAGCAAACGCGAATTCGACCGTCGACGACACTGGAGGGTGCTGGACTATTGCTAAGGCAGAAGCTCGAATCAGGTCATTGCGTGACAGTATCAACGCTGTCGAGCGCTACTCAGGAAAACTGCAATCCCCCGCAAAAATTACGTTCTACCAACAGCAAATTGCCGAGGAAGAGCAGTTCATCAACACTGAACAGCTACGCGGGTCGATTAATTGCGTGCCAACTGCCGACGCAACTCATCGAGTACAGGCGCCGTGTCTGGACGAATACCACGCCAGATGAAGAAGGCTTCGGCGGCCTGTTCGGCGAGCATGCCCAGCCCGTCGAGCACCTTGGCGGCCTTGTGCTCACTGGCCCAGCGGCAGAAAGGCGTCGGCTCTTTGCCGTACATCATGTCGTAGCACACGGTTTTACCCGGCTCGATCAAGCTGGCGGAAATCGGCGGCAATTCACCGGCAAGGCTGGCGGAAGTGGCGTTGATGATCAGGTCAACCGGCTCTTGCAGCCAGCTGAAACCACTGGCAGCCACCGGGCCCAGGTCGGCGAATTCACGGGCCAACTGTTCGGCCTTTTCCACCGTGCGGTTGGCGATCACCAGCGATGCCGGGTTGTGCGCCAACAACGGCTCCAGCACGCCACGCACGGCGCCACCCGCGCCGAGCAGGAGTATGCGCTTGCCCGCCAGTTGCACACCGGCATTGACCGTCAGGTCACGTACCAGCCCGGCACCGTCGGTGTTGTCGCCCTGCAAGGTGCCATCGGCCAGCTTGCTCAGGGTGTTTACCGCGCCTGCGCGCTTAGCCCGTGGCGTCAGGCTGTCGACCAGGCGATAGGCCTCTTCCTTGAACGGCACAGTGACGTTGGCGCCCAGGCCCTGCTTGAAGAAGCCCTGGGCACACATGCTGAAATCGTCCAGCGGCGCCAGCAAGGTGCTGTACTCCAGTTGCTGGCCGGTCTGGTCGGCGAACAGGCGGTGGATCAGCGGCGATTTGCTGTGGCCGATCGGGTTGCCGAATACAACGTACTGGTCCATTCACGCGGTTCCTGGGTCAAGGTCGGGCAGGGCCGGAAAAGTTATCCACAACGGCTCAGTGACTGGCCTTGGCTTCGCCTAGCCAGTCACGGTCCTGGAGGAAATACTCGGTCAGGCGCGCTTCTTCGCTGCCTGGTGCGGCTTTCCAATCGTACCCCCAACGCACTTGCGGTGGCAGCGACATCAGGATCGATTCAGTACGCCCGCCCGATTGCAGGCCGAACAGGGTGCCACGGTCATAGACCAGGTTGAACTCGACATAGCGGCCGCGACGGTATTCCTGGAACTCCCGCTGCTCGGCCGTGTAGGCCATGGCCTTGCGGCGCTGGACGATCGGCAGGTAGGCCTCGATGTAGGCATCGCCGATGGCGCGCATGAACGCGAAGCAGGTGTCGAAGTCCCACTCGTTCAGGTCATCGAAGAACAGCCCGCCAATACCGCGTGGCTCGCCGCGATGCTTGAGGTGGAAGTAACGGTCGCACCAGGCCTTGTAACGCGGGTAGACGTCGGCACCGAACGGCGCACAGGCGCGCTCGGCCACCTGATGCCAGTGCAGGCAGTCTTCTTCGTTGCCGTAGTAGGGGGTCAGGTCGAAACCGCCGCCGAACCACCAGACCGCTTCTTCGCCTTCTTTCTCGGCGATGAAGAAACGCACATTGGCGTGCGAGGTCGGTACATGCGGGTTATGCGGGTGGATAACCAGCGATACCCCCAGGGCCTCGAAACCACGCCCGGCCAGCTCCGGCCGATGGGCGCTGGCCGAAGGCGGCAGGCCGCTGCCGAAGACGTGGGAGAAGTTCACGCCGCCCTTTTCGATGACCTTGCCTTCACCGATCACCCGGGTCCGTCCACCACCGCCGGCTTCACGCGTCCAGGCGTCTTCGACAAAGCGGGCACCGCCGTCTTCGGTTTCGAGGGCGGCACAAATACGGTCTTGCAAGTCGAGCAGGTAGGCTTTCACGGCCTCGGTGCGGCTAGTCATCAGATCACCTGGAAGCGGGCATGAGCAAATTCGGCGCGTAGCATACCACCGGCGGCTGGCTGGCCGCAGTTGACGGCGATCAAGCAAAGGCGTCCGATAGGGGTTTTGCGAACCCGACAGGAGAGTGCAGATGGCCAAGCGTATCCAGTTCAGCCAGCATGGGGGCCCGGAGGTCCTGCAACTGGTCGATTTCGAACCTGCCGCACCCGGTCCGCAGCAGGTCCGTGTACGCAACCAGGCCATCGGCCTGAACTTTATCGACACGTACTTTCGCAGCGGCCTGTATGCGCCGCCTGCACTGCCTTCGGGGCTGGGCACGGAAGGTGCTGGGGTAGTCGAGGCGGTCGGTGCTCAGGTCACCCGGCTCAAGGTCGGCGACCGTGTCGCCTATGCCGGTGGCCCGCTGGGTGCCTACAGCGAAGTGCATGTACTGCCCGAAGCCAATCTGGTCAAACTGCCCGACGCCATCAGCTTCGAACAGGCCGCGGCGGTCATGCTCAAGGGCCTGACCGTGCAATACCTGCTCAAACAGACCTACGCCGTGCAACCGGGCGATACCCTTCTGTTCCACGCCGCTGCCGGTGGTGTTGGCTCACTGGCCTGCCAATGGGCCAAGGCCCTGGGGGCCAAATTGATCGGTACCGTGAGTTCGGCGGAAAAAGCCGAGCGCGCCAAAGCGCTGGGGGCCTGGGCGACCATCGACTACAGCCATGAGGATGTGGCCCAACGCGTGCTGGAACTGACTGACGGCAAAAAGTGCCCGGTGGTCTACGACGGCGTTGGCCAGGACACCTGGCTGACTTCACTGGATTGCCTGGCGCCGCGCGGCCTGATGGTCAGCTTCGGTAACGCCTCGGGCGCAGTCAGCGGGGTGAATCTGGGTATTCTGGCGCAGAAAGGCTCGCTGTATGTCACCCGGCCGACCCTGGCAAGCTACGCCAACAATGCCGAAAACACCCAGGCGATGGCCGATGACCTGTTCGCGATGATCGCCAGCGGCAAGCTGACGGTGGATATCCAGCAGCGCTATCCGCTGAGTGAGGCGGCCAAGGCGCAGACCGAGTTGTCTGCGCGGCGCACGGTTGGGTCGACGGTGTTGTTGCCTTGATTTTTCGCGGGGCAAGCCCGCTCCCACAGTGTGGGAGCGGGCTTGCCCCGCGATAAGGCTTACCCCGCCCGAACCACTTCCCCGGTCACCAGGTCACGGATCACACTCGGGTTACGCCGCCCACCCAGTGCACCCCCCAGGACCAGATCCAGCTGCCCGCGGAAGTACTGCTCGACGCGCAAGCGTGATTTCGCCGCCGGACGCCCTTGTGGGTTGGCCGAAGTCGAAACCAGCGGCCCGACCAGTGAGCACAGCTCACGCACCACCGGATGGTCGCTGACCCGCAGGGCTACGGTGTCATGAACCCCGGTAATCCACTCCGGCAACATGTTCTGGTGCGGCACCAGCCAGGTGTTCGGACCAGGCCAGGTGCTGCCCATACGGTCGAGCCAGATTTCAGGGAAATCCTCAAACAGGAAGTCGAACTGGCGGATATTGTCGGCGATCAGGATCAAACCCTTGTCGACCGAGCGCGACTTGATCGCCAGCAGGCGATCCACCGCTTCCTCGTTCCAGGGATCACAGCCCAGGCCCCAAACGGCCTCGGTTGGGTAGGCAATCACCGCACCGGCCCGAATTTCACGCGCGGCTTGTTGCACACGCCAACTGCTCACCATTGAACTTACTCCGCATAAAGGCTAACCAGCAGTGTACTTAGGCAGGCCGGGCAAACCAACGTCCAGCTTCATTACAAACCCGTCCGGCCACTTCAAGCTCGGTCAATGCCGCCAGTACCCTGGGCAGCGGCCAACCGCTGCTATTGGCTAGCGCTTCGCTGGTTTGTGGCGCCGCCAGCAGCAAATCTTCAAGCACATGCCGGCTGCCGGCAGCTTCGCCACCCTGCACCGGTGGCAGACGCTGCCATCCCTGCAGAGTCTCGACAATCTGCTCGACGTTTTCCACCAGCAAGGCACCATCACGAATCAACTGGTGACAGCCTTTGGACCCCGGATGATGAATCGAACCCGGAATGGCATAGACCTCCCGCCCTTGCTCAGCCGCCAGCCGTGCGGTGATCAGCGAGCCACTGGCCAGGCTCGCCTCGACCACCAGCACTCCCAGCGACAGGCCACTGATGATGCGATTGCGCCGGGGAAAGTTACCCGCCACCGGCCCTGCATCGAGAGGAAACTCGGAAACCACGGCACTGCCTTGCTCGATCATCGCCGCAGCCAGCGCCCGATGCCGTTGTGGATAAAATTTCTGCAACCCGGTACCCAGCACCCCGATCGTCTGTCCTCCGACATCCAGGGCAGCCTGATGAGCGGCACCGTCGACCCCCAGGGCCAGGCCGCTGGTAATGACAAATCCACCCCGCGCCAGGTGTCGGGAAAAGGCCCCGGCGGTGTCCAGCGCCGGACGCGATGCGCGGCGACTGCCGATAATCGCCAGTTGCGGTTTCTCCAGCAACGCCGGGTTACCGGCCACGAACAGCAGGGGCGGAGCACTATCCACTTCAGCCAGTAAAGCGGGGTAGGTGGGGTCGTCCCACATCAGTAAATGCTGGTCGCGCCGCTCTAGCCAGGCCAATGCAGCCGCTGCGCCTTCGCGTACTTCATGGCTGCGCCGGGCCTCGGCGCTCACCCCGGGGAGGCCCAGCGAGCCCCAAGCACTGGCCGGGGCACTGAGCGCCGCCGATGCGCTGCCGAACGCCTGCAGGAGCGCGTGAAATCGTTGCGGACCGAGCCCGGGCAAACGATGCAGGCGCAAACGCGCCTCGAGTTCGGCGGGGGAGCACGCCCGGTAAGCTGGATCTGGCATAACGATCATCCTTGATCGAACGAATTGAATGGACCCTGCACAAGCTGTGGATAACTCTGTTGATAATACTTTGACAACCGGTTGAAAAATGTCCCTTGGTGGCATGCCTGGGGGCTGCCTGAAACCTTAGCTGACCTTTGCCAGGTGCCGAATGCGCCGAATCCCTTTATTATGTGTACTCATGTTTGTAATTCATCGCACAGTGCAGCTCATACGCTTATGGCCATTCTGAACATCCTCGAATTCCCGGACCCGCGTCTTCGCACCATCGCCAAACCGGTGACCGAAGTCGATGACGGCGTTCGCCAGTTGATCGATGACATGTTTGAAACCATGTACGAAGCCCCGGGCATCGGCCTGGCGGCAACCCAGATCAACGTGCACAAACGCATCGTGGTCATGGACCTGAGCGAAGATCGCAGCGAGCCGCGGGTGTTCATCAACCCCGAGCTCGAGATGCTGACCGACGAAATGGACCAGTACCAGGAAGGCTGCCTGTCGGTACCCGGCTTCTACGAGAACGTCGACCGCCCGGTGCGGGTCAAGGTCAAGGCGCTGGATCGCGATGGCAAGCCCTACGAGCTGATTGCCGAAGGCCTGCTGGCGGTGTGCATCCAACACGAATGCGATCACCTCAACGGCAAGTTGTTCGTCGATTACCTGTCGACGCTCAAACGTGACCGGATCAAGAAGAAGCTGGAAAAGCAGCATCGCCAGCAAGCTTGATCTCCTCTTTCCAAAGGCTTGCTCCGGCAAGCCTTTTTCTTTTTAAGCGAGAACTCCATGCGCATTGTCTTTGCAGGCACCCCTGAGTTTGCCGCCGAACACCTCAAGGCCTTGATCGACAGCCCTTATGAAGTGGTGGCCGTCTACACCCAACCGGACCGCCCGGCCGGGCGCGGGCAAAAACTGATGCCCAGCGCGGTCAAGCAACTGGCTGTGGATAACGGTATCCAGGTCCTGCAACCGCCGACCCTGCGCAATGCTGACGCTCAAGCTGAATTGGCGGCCCTCAAGCCGGACCTGATGGTGGTGGTCGCCTATGGCCTGATCCTGCCGCAAGCGGTGCTGGATATTCCGCGCCTGGGCTGCATCAACAGCCACGCCTCGCTGCTGCCACGCTGGCGCGGTGCCGCGCCGATCCAGCGCGCGGTCGAAGCCGGCGACAATGAAAGCGGTGTGACCGTGATGCGCATGGAGGCCGGTCTGGATACCGGCCCGATGCTGCTCAAGGTCAGCACCCCGATCAGCGCCACTGATACCGGCGGCACGCTGCACGACCGCCTGGCCGAAATGGGCCCGCCAGCCGTGCTTGAAGCCGTGGCCGGGCTGGCCGCTGGCACACTGCAGGGTGAAATCCAGGACGACAGCCTGGCCACCTATGCCCACAAGCTGAACAAAGACGAAGCGCGCCTGGACTGGAGCCGTCCAGCGGTTGAGCTGGAGCGTCTGATTCGCGCCTTCAATCCCTGGCCGATCTGTCACAGCACCCTCAACGGTGAAGCAGTGAAAGTACTCGCTGCCAGCTTATCCACAGGCAGCGGTGCGCCAGGTGAAATCCTCGGCGCCAGCAAAGACGGCCTGGTCGTCGCCTGCGGTGAACAGGCCCTGTGCCTGACCCGCCTGCAATTGCCGGGTGGCAAAGCGCTGAACTTCAGCGATCTGTTCAACAGTCGTCGCGAGAAATTCTCCAGCGGCACGGTGCTCGGTCAATGAATCCACGTCTGGCAGCCGCCCGCGCCCTGGCGGCAGTACTCAGCGGCAAGGCCTCACTGAACAGTTCGCTGCCCGCGCAACTGGACAAGGTCGAAGTACGTGACCGTGGCCTGACCCAGGACCTGGCGTTTGGCACAGCACGCTGGCAGCCACGGCTCTCGGCCCTGGCCGAGCGTCTGTTGCAAAAGCCGTTCAAGAAGGCCGACGCCGATGTTGAAGCCTTGCTGCTGGTCGGCCTGTATCAACTGCTCTACACCCGCGTCCCGGCCCATGCCGCCATCGGTGAAACCGTAGGCTGTGCCGAAAAGCTGAAAAAGCCCTGGGCCAAGGCTCTGCTCAATGCCGTACTGCGCCGCGCGCAACGCGAGAGCAGTGAGATCCTTGCCGAGCTGGAGCGTGATCCGGTGGTGCGCACTGCCCACCCGCGCTGGTTGCAGAAGTCGCTCAAGGCGTTCTGGCCAGAACAGTGGGAAGCCATCTGCGCCGCCAACAATGCCCATCCGCCGATGATCCTGCGGGTCAACCGTCGTCATCACAGCCGCGAAGCCTATCTGGAGCTGTTGCGCGAAGCAGGGCTGGAAGCCAGCGCCTGTCAGTACAGCGTCGATGGCATCCTCCTCGCCCAGGCCTGCGATGTGCGTGGTCTGCCGGGGTTCGACCAGGGCTGGATCAGTGTTCAGGACGAAGCCGCGCAGCTGGCTGCCGACCTACTTGATCTCGCCCCCGGCCAGCGCGTGCTCGACGCCTGCTGCGCGCCTGGCGGCAAGACCTGCCACCTGCTAGAAGCCGAAGCAAAATTGGAGTCCGTGGTCGCGATCGACCTCGAAGCCAAGCGCCTGACCCGGGTCCGGGAAAACCTCGACCGTCTGGGCCTGGATGCCCAGTTGATTGCCTGTGATGCCCGCGACACCGCCAGCTGGTGGGACGGCAAGGGTTTCCAGCGCATCCTGCTCGATGCACCTTGCTCGGCCACCGGGGTGATTCGCCGTCATCCCGATATCAAGATGACCCGTCAGGCCGACGATATCCCGGCCCTCGCCGCCCTGCAGGGTGAACTGCTCGATGCCCTGTGGCCAACCCTGGAGGTCGGCGGCATCCTGCTGTATGCCACCTGTTCGACCCTGCCGACGGAAAACACCGAAGTGATCGAGGCCTTCCTCGCCCGCACGCCGGGTGCCCGCGAGCTGGACCTT
The DNA here is from genome assembly GCF_000746525.1 of Pseudomonas alkylphenolica. Taxonomy (NCBI): domain Bacteria; kingdom Pseudomonadati; phylum Pseudomonadota; class Gammaproteobacteria; order Pseudomonadales; family Pseudomonadaceae; genus Pseudomonas; species Pseudomonas alkylphenolica. Next base: position 64,636 of record NZ_CP009048.1, on the reverse strand, counting down.
GCGACCCAGGCCGGCCTGCGCCAGCCCCATGGCCGCCAGTTGCTGGCCGAGGAAGGCGGACACGACGGCTTCTACTATGCCAAGCTGATCAAAATCGCCGCCGCGCGCGGATAACAAGAGAAGGGAAGAGCGGATGAAGATCATCATCCTGGGCGCAGGGCAGGTCGGCGGTACGCTGGCCGAGCACCTGGCCAGCGAAGCCAACGACATTACCGTGGTCGATACCGATGGCGAGCGCCTGCGCGACCTCGGCGACCGCCTGGACATCCGTACCGTCCAGGGCCGCGCCTCGTTCCCTACCGTGCTGCGCCAGGCCGGCGCCGACGACGCCGACATGCTGGTGGCGGTGACCAACAGCGACGAAACCAACATGGTCGCCTGCCAGGTCGCCTACACCCTGTTCCACACCCCGACGAAAATCGCCCGGGTGCGTGAGTCGGCCTACCTGACCCGCGCCGGCCTGTTCGACAACGACGCCATCCCCGTCGACGTGCTGATCAGCCCCGAGCAGGTGGTAACCCACTACATCAAGCGCCTGATCGAGCATCCCGGTGCCCTGCAGGTCATCGACTTCGCCGAAGGCAAGGCCCAGCTGGTGGCGGTCAAGGCCTACTACGGCGGTCCGCTGGTCGGCCAGCAACTGCGCCAGATCCGTGAGCACATGCCCAACGTCGACACCCGCGTGGCAGCGATCTTCCGCCGTGACCGGCCGATCCTGCCCCAGGGCGATACGGTGATCGAGGCCGACGACGAGGTGTTCTTCATCGCTGCCAAAGCCCACATCCGCGCGGTGATGGGGGAACTGCGGCGTATCGATGAGACCAACAAACGTGTGGTCATCGCCGGTGGCGGGCAAATTGGCGAGCGCCTGGCCGAGGCGATCGAAAGCCGCTACCAGGTGAAGATCATCGAGATGAACCCAGCGCGCTGCCGCTACCTCTCCGATACCCTGGACAGCACCGTGGTGTTGCAAGGCAGCGCCTCGGACCGCGACCTGATGCTCGAAGAGAACATCGCCGAAGCCGACATCTTCCTGGCCCTGACCAACGATGACGAGGCCAACATCATGTCCTCGCTGCTGGCCAAACGCTTGGGCGCGCGCAAGGTGATGACCATCATCAACAACCCGGCCTACGTCGACCTGGTCCAGGGTGGCGATATCGATATCGCCATCAGCCCACAGCTGGCCACCATCGGCACCTTGCTCGCCCACGTGCGCCGCGGCGACATCGTCAGCGTGCACTCACTGCGCCGTGGTGCGGCGGAGGCCATTGAGGCCATCGCTCACGGTGACTCCAAGTCGAGCAAAGTGATTGGCAAAGCCATTGAAGATATTGCCCTGCCACCCGGCACCACCATCGGCGCGATCATTCGCGACGAAGAAGTGCTGATCGCCCACGACGACACGGTGATCGAAGCGGGTGACCATGTGATCCTCTTCGTTGTGGATAAAAAGTACATCCGTGACGTCGAGAAGCTGTTCCATGTAGGGTTGAGCTTCTTCTGAAGGAGCAGAACATGCGTGAATCACTGGAAAAGATGCTGGCCAAGGGTGTGGATAATGCTCTGTTGCGCTTCGGCCTGGGCAAGGCCTGGCTGGATGAAGGCAACGGCGCCGAAGCGGCTGTTCATCTGCAGCGCTGCGTCGAGTTCGATCCAAAGTATTCGGCGGCGTGGAAGCTGTTGGGCAAGGCCCATCAGCTACAGGGCGATAAAGCGGCGGCACGCCTGGCCTGGGAGCAAGGGCTGGAAGCAGCCAGGGCCCATGGTGACAAGCAGGCCGAGAAAGAGATGACGGTGTTTCTCAAGAAGCTGGATAAAGCAGGTTAAACCATCGCGGGGCAAGCCCGCTCCCACAGAGTTATACACAATCCCTGTGGGAGCGGGCTTGCCCCGCGATCAGCATTTTCAGTACCAGCGCGCCTCTCCCGGCGGACGCTTCTTGAAGCGCTTCATGCTCCACATGTACTGGCTCGGATAAGCCCGCACATAGCGCTCGACCACCTGGCTCATGGCCGCCGCCGAGGTTTCGGTGTCTTCGCTGTACATCGCCTCGGGTGCCGCTTCCAGAATCACCTTGAACCCGGAACCGTCGGGCAGGCGCAAGGCATGCAGAAACACCCCGACTGCCTTGCCGCCAGCGAGCATGTTCGGCACAAATTTGCTGGTCAGCGCCTTGGTGGCGAAGAACGGCACGAAGATTCCCGCCGATTCGGCCGGCTCCGGGTCTGCCGGAATACCGACCTGACCGCCTCTACGCACTTCCTTGATGATGCTCAGAATGCCTTCTTTGGTGGAAGCGGCCACGCGGTTACCCAACTGCACGCGCTGTTCGCGCAATAGGTCGTCGACCGCCTTGAGCTTGGGCGGGCGGTAGAAAATGATCGGTTTGCACTGGTTGCAATAGAAGTGGTTGAGCACTTCCCAGTTGCCCAGGTGGCTGGTGATGCCGACCACGCCTTTGCCTGAGGCCAGGGCGGCCTGCAGCACTTCCAGGCCTTCGACTTCGCGCACCAGGTCCAGTGAACGCTGGGCCGGCCAGATCCAGGCGCAGGCGCTTTCGGTAAAGGACTTGCCGATGTCCATCAGGGTCTGGCCGACCAGTTGCTCACGGGCAACCGGGTCCATCTCCGGAAAACACTTGGCCAGGTTGATGCGCACCACTTCGCGCGAGCTGTTCGGCACCTTCCACATGAGCCAGCCGATGGCCGCGCCGACCCGCTGTACCGCGCCCCAAGGGAGCTTGGCAAACAATCGCAACGCCCCGACCATCAAGGCGCCCTTGAATTTATCCACAGGCTGGTTCCTCTTTCTGCAAGCCGGCCATTGTACCCCTCAGCGCAGCAGAGCGGCGTAGCGATCACAATCGGTGGTGTGGTCCATGACCATGCCGGTGGCCTGCATGAAGGCATAGCAGATGGTCGGGCCGACAAAAGTGAAGCCGGCTTTCTGCAGGGCCTTGCTCATCGCCTTGGCTTCATCGGTCACCGCCGGAACGTCACTGCGCTGGCTGAAATGATTGATCTTCGGCACACCGCCGACAAACGACCACAGCCACTCCGCAGGGTTCTCCAAAGCCAGCCAGGCCTTGGAATTGCGCCGCGCGGCATTGAGTTTGAGGCGGTTGCGGATGATCCCGGGATCGAGCATGCGTTCCTCGATTTCTTCATCGCTCATCTGCGCCAGGCGCTGCGGGTCGAAGCCGAACAACACCTCACGGTAACGTTCGCGCTTTTTCAGCACGGTGATCCACGACAGCCCCGCCTGGAAGCCTTCGAGCAACAACATTTCGAACAATTGCCCCGGCTCACGCTGCGGCGTGCCCCATTCCTGATCGTGGTACGCCTGGTAAAGCGGATCGTCGGTACACCAAAAGCAACGTGGCATAAGGCTCCAAGGGTAGAGGCGTGGGCGAATCGGGTTATACTCCCGCTCTTTATATTCGCAGCCCTAGAAACAGGTGAATTTCGTGAGCCAGCCTACGCCAGCCGTGCGTACCTTCCAAGACTTGATCCTCGCCCTGCAGAACTACTGGGCCGAGCAAGGTTGTGTGGTGCTTCAGCCCTACGATATGGAAGTAGGCGCCGGCACTTTCCATACCGCCACGTTCCTGCGCGCCGTCGGCCCGGAAATCTGGAACGCCGCCTACGTACAGCCGAGCCGTCGCCCGGCTGACGGTCGCTATGGCGAAAACCCCAACCGCCTGCAGCACTACTACCAGTTCCAGGTGGTGCTCAAGCCAAACCCGGCGAACTTCCAGGAGCTGTACCTGGGCTCGCTGAAGGCCATCGGCCTTGACCCGCTGGTGCACGACATCCGTTTCGTCGAAGACAACTGGGAGTCGCCGACCCTCGGTGCCTGGGGTCTGGGTTGGGAAATCTGGCTCAACGGCATGGAAGTCACCCAGTTCACCTACTTCCAGCAAGTGGGCGGTATCGAGTGCATGCCGGTTACCGGTGAAATCACCTATGGCCTGGAGCGTCTGGCCATGTACCTGCAGGGCGTCGACTCGGTCTACGACCTGGTCTGGACCGACGGTCCGTTCGGCAAGGTGACCTACGGCGACGTGTTCCACCAGAACGAAGTGGAACAGTCGACCTACAACTTCGAACACGCCAACGTCGAGAAGCTGTTCGAACTGTTCGACTTCTACGAAAGCGAAGCCAATCGCCTGATCGAGCTGGAACTGCCACTGCCGACCTATGAAATGGTCCTCAAGGCCTCCCACACCTTCAACCTGCTCGACGCCCGCCGCGCCATCTCGGTGACCGCACGTCAGCAGTACATCCTGCGCGTACGCACCCTGGCCCGGGCCGTGGCGCAAAGCTATCTGCAAGCCCGCGCCAAGCTGGGCTTCCCGATGGCGTCCCCTGAATTGCGTGATGAAGCATTGGCCAAGCTGGAGGCTGCACAATGAGTGCTCAAGATTTCCTGGTTGAACTGGGCACCGAAGAACTGCCGCCCAAGGCCCTGAGCGCCCTGGCTGACGCCTTTCTCGCCGGTATCGAGAAAGGCCTGCAGGCCGCTGGCCTGAACTACACCGGCAAGCAGGTCTACGCTGCGCCACGCCGTCTGGCCGTGCTGATCCGTCAACTGGACACCCAGCAGCCGGACCGCAGCATCAACGTCGACGGCCCGCCCCGTCAGGCCGCCTTCGACGCTGAAGGCAACCCGACCCAGGCTGCCCTCGGCTTCGCCAAGAAGTGCGGTGTAGAGCTGGCGGAAATCGATCAGAGCGGTGCCAAGCTGCGCTTCTCCCAGCACATCCCGGGCAAGGCCACCGCCAGCCTGCTGCCAACCATCGTCGAAGACTCGCTGAACGACCTGCCGATCCCGAAACGCATGCGTTGGGGTGCGCGCAAGGAAGAGTTCGTGCGTCCGACCCAATGGCTGGTGATGCTGCTGGGCGACGACGTCGTCGACTGCACCATCCTCGCCCAGAAGGCCGGTCGTGATTCCCGTGGTCACCGCTTCCACCACCCGGAAGACGTGCGCATCAGCGCCCCGGCGAACTACCTGGAAGACCTGCGCAAAGCCTACGTGCTGGCCGATTTTGCCGAGCGCCGCGAGCTGATCAGCAAGCGTACCGCCGAACTCGCCATGCAGCAGGAAGGCACCGCCATCGTGCCGCCGGCGCTGCTCGATGAAGTGACCGCGCTGGTCGAGTGGCCAGTGCCGCTGGTCTGCTCGTTCGAGGAGCGTTTCCTCGAAGTGCCGCAAGAAGCCCTGATCACCACCATGCAGGACAACCAGAAGTACTTCTGCCTGCTGGACGTCGACGGCAAGCTGCTGCCGCGCTTCATCACCGTCGCCAACGTTGAAAGCCGCGATCCCAAGCAGATCGTCGAAGGTAACGAGAAGGTCGTGCGCCCACGCCTGACCGACGCCGAGTTCTTCTTCAAGCAAGACAAGAAGCAGCCGCTGGAAAGCTTCAACGAACGCCTCAAGAACGTGGTGTTCCAGGCTCAGCTGGGCAGCGTCTTCGACAAGGCCGAGCGCGTTGCCAAGCTGGCCGCATTCATTGCCCAGCGCATTGGCGGCGATGCTCAGCGCGCAGCCCGTGCCGGCCTGCTGTCCAAGTGCGACCTGGCCACCGAGATGGTCGGTGAATTCCCTGAGATGCAGGGTGTTGCCGGCTACTACTACGCCCTCAACGATGGCGAACCGGAAGACGTCGCCCTGGCCCTGAACGAGCAGTACATGCCGCGCGGTGCCGGTGCCGAACTGCCGTCGACCCTGACCGGTGCGGCCGTGGCCATCGCCGACAAGCTCGACACCCTGGTCGGTATCTTCGGTATCGGCATGCTGCCAACCGGCAGCAAAGACCCCTATGCCCTGCGTCGTGCAGCGCTGGGCGTGCTGCGGATCCTGATCGAGAAGCAGCTGGACCTGGACCTGAACGAAGCGGTGAACTTCGCTGTCAGCCAGTTCGGCAGCAAGGTCAAAGCCGCCGGCCTGGCTGACCAGGTGCTGGAGTTCGTCTTCGACCGTCTGCGTGCCCGTTACGAAGACGAAGGCATCGACGTTGCCACTTACCTGTCGGTACGTGCCCTCAAGCCTGGTTCGGCTCTCGACTTCGACCAGCGCGTACAGGCCGTACAGGCCTTCCGTCAGCTGCCTGAAGCCGCTGCCCTGGCCGCGGTGAACAAGCGCGTGTCGAACCTGCTGAGCAAGGCCGAAGGCGCGGTGGCGACCACGGTCGAGCCGAAGTACTTCGACAATGCCAACGAGTTCTCCCTGTACTCGGCGATCCAGCAAGCCGACCAGGCGGTGCAACCGATGGCCGCTGCGCGTCAGTACAGCGAGTCGCTGGCACGTCTGGCTGCCCTGCGTGAACCGGTCGACGCCTTCTTCGAGGCGGTGATGGTCAACGCCGACGACGCCAAAGTGCGGGCCAACCGCTATGCCTTGCTCAGCCGCCTGCGCGGTCTGTTCCTGGGCGTGGCCGACATTTCGCTGCTGGGGTAAGTCTTGAAGCTGCTGATTCTCGATCGGGACGGGGTGATCAACCAGGACTCCGACGCCTACATCAAGTCGCTGGACGAGTGGATCCCCATCCCCGGGTCGATCGATGCGATCGCGCAGTTGAGCAAAGCCGGCTGGACGGTGGCGGTCGCCACCAACCAGTCCGGCATCGCTCGCGGCTACTACGATCTGGCAACCCTCGAGGCCATGCATGAGCGCCTGCGCATGCTGGTGGCCGAGCAGGGTGGCGAGGTTGGCCTGATCGTCTGTTGCCCTCACGGTCCGGATGAAGGCTGCGACTGCCGCAAGCCCAAGCCGGGCATGCTGCGAACCATTGCCGCGCATTACCAGGCAGATCTGGCCGGGTTGTGGTTTGTCGGTGATAGTAAGGGTGACCTGGAAGCCGCATTGACCGTCGATGCTCAACCGATTCTGGTAAAAACCGGAAAAGGCGAGAAAACCCTGAGCAAGGGAATTCCCGAAGGCACGTTGATTTTCGATGATCTGGCAGCCATCGCCAGAGAACTTATCCACAAATAGGGCGTCTGCGAACCAGGCGCACTTTTACTAGGCGGGCAAGCCCGCAACGGTACATGCCGCTATGTCGATCCTGCAGGCGATCAGAATTTTTCTTTTTTACCTGCTACTGGGTACCAGCTCTTTGCTGTGGTGCACCCTGAGCTTTTTTATTGCGCCGTTTCTGCCATTCAGCGCCCGTTATCGCTTCATCAATGTCTACTGGTGCCGTTTCGCGCTGGTGTTGGTGCGGGTGTTCCTGAACATCAAGGTCAAGGTCAGCGGGGCTGAGAACATTCCCAAGCAGCCCTGTGTGATCCTCTCCAATCACCAGAGCACCTGGGAGACGTTCTTCCTCTCGGCGTATTTTTCGCCGTTGAGCCAGGTACTCAAACGTGAACTGTTGTACGTGCCGTTCTTCGGCTGGGCCATGGCCATGCTGCGGCCGATCGCGATTGACCGCGACAACCCGAAGGCTGCGCTCAAGCAAGTTGCCAGCGAAGGCGACAAGCTGCTCAAGGACGGCGTCTGGGTGCTGATCTTCCCAGAAGGCACCCGTGTGCCGTTCGGCCAGATCGGCAAATTCTCCCGCGGTGGCACCGCTCTGGCGGTGAATGCCGGCTTGCCTGTCCTGCCGATTGCCCACAACGCCGGCAAGTTCTGGCCCAAGCAGGGTTGGAACAAGCGGGCTGGCACCATTGAAGTAGTGATCGGTGCGCCGATGTACGCTGAAGGCACTGGCCCTCGCGCGATTGCCGAGCTCAACGACCGGGCAGCGGCCTGGAACGAACAGACCCAACGCGACCTGGGTTCGTTGCCGGCACAAGCCCCGAACGCCGCGCAAGGCGTTGCCTGACGATCTGTGGATAACTTGTGTACAGTATTTGGATCTTTCGCTGAAAAATTCGCTAAGTGATTAATTTACTTACTTATTTCTGTGTATGACTGTTTTCCTGAAATCGTGCATAAGTTTTTCCGCGGCATAAAAAAACCGGCTAGGTGGGAGCGGGCTTGCCCCGCGATGGCGATGCATCAGTCACATCGCATCGCGGGGCAAGCCCGCTGCCACAGCCAGTTATCCCCAGCTAACAGCTTTCAGACCTTGTCGATATTCACATCGCGGGTTTCTTTCAGGCAAAACAGCCCGACCACCAGGCTGACCCCAGTGATCAACACCGGATACCACAGCCCATAGAAGATATCGCCGGTGTACACCACCAGAGCGAACGACACCGTCGGCAGGAAGCCACCGAACCAGCCGTTGCCAATGTGATAAGGCAGCGACATCGAGGTGTAGCGGATCCGGGTCGGGAACAGCTCGACCATCACCGCCGCCAGCGGGCCGTAGGTCATGGTCGCAATCAGGATCATCGCCACGATCAGCACCACCACCATGGTTTCGTTGACACTGGCAGGATCCGCCTTGGCCGGGTAACCCGCTTTTTCGATCGCAGCCCGCAGCGCCACTTCATCGAAACCGTTGATGCGCTGGTCGCCGACGGTCACCACCACTTCGCTACCGGCAGCGGCGGATTCAGAGCTGTAGGGCAGGCCCTGCTTGACCAGGAAGGTCTTGGCCTTGTCGCATGGACTGTCAAAACGCGCTTTACCGACCGGGTCGAACTGGAAGGTGCAGCTTTGTGGATCGGCCATGACCACAATCGGCGATTGGCGGCTGGCAGCATCGATCTGCGGGTTGGCGTAATGGCTCAGGGCTTTGAACAGCGGGAAGTAGAGCAGGGTAGCCAGCAACAGGCCGAGCATCAGGATCGGCTTGCGTCCGATACGGTCCGACAGCCAGCCAAAGAACACGAAGAACGGCGCGCCGATCACCACACTGATAATCAGCAGGGTATTGGCCTGGGCCGGGTCCATCTTGAGCATCTGGGTGAGGAAGAACAGCACGTAGAACTGCGCGGTGTAGAAGGTCACCGCCTGCCCTGCGTTGATGCTGAACAGGGCAGTGAGCACGATCTTGAGGTTGGCCCAGGAACCGAAGGACTCACGAATCGGCGCTTTACTGGTTTTGCCCTGGGCCTTCATTTTCACGAAGGCTGGCGATTCGTGCATGCTCATACGAATCCAGGTGGAAATCGCCAGCAGTACGATCGACAGCAGGAACGGCAAGCGCCAGCCCCAGACTTCGAACTGATCACCACTGATGTAGCGGCTGCCCAACACCACCAGCAGCGACAGCAGCAAACCGAGGGTCGCTGTCGACTGGATAAAGCCGGTGTGGAAACCACGCTTGCCCGGTGGCGCATGCTCAGCCACATAGGTTGCAGCGCCGCCATACTCGCCACCCAGCGCCAGGCCCTGAAGCATGCGCAGGATCACCAGAATGATCGGTGCGGCGATGCCGATACTGGCGTAGGTCGGTAGCAGGCCGACCGCAAAGGTCGACAGGCCCATCAGCACGATGGTCACCAGGAAGGTGTACTTGCGGCCGATCATATCCCCCAGACGACCGAACACCAGTGCCCCGAACGGCCTTACCAGGAAGCCCGCGGCAAACGCCATCAAGGCGAAGATAAAGGCAGTGGTGTCGTTCACGCCGGCAAAGAACTGCTTGCTGATGACGGCGGCCAGTGCCCCATAGAGAAAAAAGTCATACCACTCGAACACTGTCCCGAGGGATGACGCGAAAATGATCTTGCGCTCTTCACGGCGACTGTTGCTGACCGTCGCCGCGCCTTGCTCCTGAATGTAATCCGACATCGTTGCTGTCCTCGGCCTCAAGGCCCCAGTGATTATTCTTGTTGTTCCACTGTCGACGCCGGCAGACCGCGTCCGGTGTCGTTGTTGCTACGCACCCTGGTCAGGGCGTCGGTATTGCGTTTTCTTCATCGATCCGAGCTGTGGATAACATTCCCCGGGTAATCAGTTGCGCCGCCTTTTCGGCAATCATCAAGGTGGGTGAGCAGGTATTGCCGGAGACAATCTGCGGCATGATCGAGGCATCGGCGATACGCAGCCCCGGCACACCGTGCACGCGCAGCTGGTCATCGACCACGTCCAGCGGACCGTTGCCCATCCGGCAGGTACCGACCGGATGGAAAATGGTGGTACCGATCTGGCCTGCCGCTTCGTGCAGCTGTTCTTCGCTTTGCAGATCCGGCCCAGGCAGGTATTCGCGTGGGCTGAACGCCGCCAGGGCAGGCGCCTGGACGATCTTGCGGGTGATGCGAATGGCCTGGGCGGCAACGCGCAAGTCTTCCGGGTCGCTCAGGTAGTTGGGATCGATCAGCGGTGAATCGTCCGGGTTGGCCGAGCGGATATCGATGCGCCCACGGCTCGCCGGGCGCAAATTGCACACCGATGCGGTAAAGGCCGGAAAGCGGTGCAGCGGCTCGCCGAAGCGCTCCAGCGATAGCGGCTGCACATGGTATTGCAGGTTGGCCGTGGCCTGTTCCGGCCCGGAGCGGACAAACGCCCCCAGCTGGCTCGGCGCCATGGCCAGCGGACCACTGCGGTCATACAGATAGCGCAGGCCCATGCCCAGCTTGCCCAAGGCACTGTTGGCGACCTGATTGAGGGTACGTGCACCGCTGACCTGATAGATCAGCCGCAGTTGCAGGTGGTCCTGCAGGTTGCCGCCAACCCCCGGCAATTCGTGCCGGACAGTTATCCCCAGGCTTTCCAGCAGTCCACGCGGGCCGATGCCGGAACGTTGCAGGATCCCGGGAGAACCCACCGAGCCTGCGCAAAGGATGATTTCGCGGCGGGCGCTGAAGTTTTGCCAGTTACCTTGCCAGCGTGCCCTTACCGCCGAGGCACGACCGGCGTCGAGGATTACCTGATCGACCAGCACATCGGTCAGTACGGTCAGGTTAGGACGGTTGCGTACCGGACGAAGAAAGGCCTTGGCCGAGTTCCAGCGAATCCCGGAACGCTGGTTGACCTGAAAGTATCCACAGCCCTGGTTATCACCACCGTTGAAATCGGCGACGCTTTCAATTCCGCTCTGGGCCGCCGCTGCACGGAAAGCATCGAGGATCGGCCACGAATAACGTTGCTGTTCGACCCGCCACTCGCCTTCATCGCCGTGTGTATCACTGGCACCGCCGAAATGGTTTTCGCTGGCCTTGAACAGCGGCAACACGTCTTTCCAGGCCCAGCCGGCGTTGCCTTGCTCGGCCCAGCGGTCGTAGTCGCCAGCCTGGCCACGCATATAGATCATGCCGTTGATCGAGGAACAGCCGCCGAGCACCTTGCCCCGTGGATAACCCAGGGCACGTCCGTTGAGGCCAGGCTGGGCTTCGGTCTTGAAGCACCAGTCGGTACGTGGGTTACCGATGCAATACAGGTAACCCACCGGAATATGAATCCACGGATAGTTGTCTTTGCCGCCCGCTTCGAGCAGCAATACCCGACAGCTTGGGTCGGCAGACAAACGATTGGCCAGCAGGCATCCGGCGGGACCGGCACCGACGACCACGTAATCGTAGACAGGATCGGCTGATGGCATGGGCAACCTCGCGCCTGATTATTATTCTTGTCCTGGTCCATGTTATTGATTAATTTCGAGATGAAAACGTTAGATTTCACTCAAGTGCTGTGCGTTTTAACACAACGTCCGTGAACACCTGATTCACAAGGAAAAGCATGTTCGACTGGAATGATCTGCGGTTTTTTCTCGAGTTGCAGCGTAGCGGCCGCCTGCTGACAGCCGCCAAGCGCCTCAATACCACCCACAGCACCGTGGCCCGGCATATCGATAATATCGAGCAGAGTCTGGGCACCGCTTTGTTCGTCCAGCACGCTCAAGGCTACGAACTGACACCTTCCGGCCAGGCCCTGCTCAAGCACGCCGAAGCCATGGAAAACGTCGCCCTGCTGGCCCAGGAAGAAATCACTCAGGCCATCACCCCGCTAGGCAAGATTCGTCTGGGTGTCACCGAAGGCATCGGCATCATGTTCTTCACCCCGCGCATGGGCAGCCTGTTCGAACGCTATCCGGGGCTGGAGGTGGAACTGGTTGCGGTGCCGCGCTTCGTCAGCATCCTCAACCGCGAGGCGGAAATCAGCATCCACCTGGAACGACCGAATGCCGACCTGTTGATCACCCGCAAACTCACCGATTACCGCCTGGCGTTGTATGCCAGCCCCGAGTACCTGGCCCAGGCGCCAGCGCTGCATCACCGCGAAGACCTGGCCAGGCACAGCTGGATCGGCTATGTCGACGACCTGTTGTTCAGCCAGGAACTGCTGTTCCTCAACAGCTTCTGCCGCGCCCCGAATGTAGTGTTTCGCAGCACCAGCGTGATCGCCCAGCAGCAGGCTGCGCGTGCCGGCTTGGGGATTGCCGTGCTGCCCAACTACATGGCCCGGCATGACCCGGCGCTGGTCCGGGTACTGCCCAGCGAAACCATCCAGCGCAGCTACTGGATCTGCACCCGCCGCGAACTGCACAAGTCAGTACGCTTGCGGGTGGTCTGGGATTTTCTCTTGGCGCTGTGCGCGCAAGAGCAGGACGCCTTGCTGGCAGAGTAGGGCTCAAGCGCCCAGCGTTTTCACCGCCAGCAGCACTGCCGCACAGATCCCGACAGTGGCGAACAGTTGCTGCAGGCGTGGGCCGGCCAGGCGACCGGCAAACTGCCGGGCCACCAGCAGCCCCAACACGGCACCGCCGGCAAACGGCGCACCCACGCTCCAGTGCATCACCCCACCGACGCTGGCGCTGATCACGCTCCCGGTGGACACCAGGGCAATCACTGCCAGCGAGGTGGCGACGATGCTTTTCATGTCCAGGTTGGTGTAACGACTCAGTGCCGGGATGATCACAAAGCCGCCACCGACACCGAGCAATCCCGAGAGCAGCCCGGACAACGTACCGGTAAACGCCAACGCACGGGCACAGGGCAGGGTCCAGCGCAGGCGTCCCTGCAGCGGGTTGAGCACACACGGCATGACCATACGCTTGCCCAGTGGCGGCTCACCTCGCAGCTCGCGGCGCGCCTTGAGCAGCATGCGCACACAGGCATACACCAGCACTGCCGCGAAGGCCAGGGCCAGCGGTGCGTTGGGCAGTTGATGCGCCAGCATCAGTCCGAACGGGGCAGCAACGATACCGATCAGCGCTACAAAAGCCGCAGCCCGGTAGCGCACCACCCCTTGGCGCAACCCCAGGACGGCACCGACCGCCGCGGCCATGCCGACGGCCAGCAGTCCGACCGGCGCCGCCTCGACCATCGACAGGCCAAGGCCGAAGACCAGCAAGGGCACGGCCAGAATGCCGCCGCCAGCCCCGGTCAGCGCCAGCACCGCACCAATGATCGCTCCCAGTCCTGCAGCGAGAAATGGCTGTTCGATCACTGCTGGACCTCAGCAACGACTGTCTGCGGTTTGGCCAGCCACTCGCGGCCCTTGAGCATGCAACGCCAGTACAGCGGCGGCAGGATCTGCGCCTTGAGCAGCCAGGCCAGCCGGGTAGGGCGGCGACCATCGAGCAGCCAGCGCGGGAAGCTCGGCGCCAGCTTGCCGCCATAGGTGAACTCGGCCAATACGATCTTGCCGCGCTCGACGGTCAGCGGGCAGGAGCCGTAACCATCGTAGTGCGCCAACTTCGGCAGACGCCCCAAGGCGACCAGCACGTTATTGGCCACCACCGGCGCCTGCTTGCGCGCGGCTGCAGCGGTCTTGGCATTGGTCGTGTTGATCCCGTCACCCAGGGCGTGGATGTTGGCGAAGTGACGATGACGCAAGGTCGCCGGATCGACATCTATCCAGCCAGCAGCATCGGCCAAGGGACTATTGCGGATGAAATCGGCAGGCACTTGTGGCGGCACCACATGCAGCATGTCGAACGGCTGAACCCGGGTTTCGCTACTGCCATCGGGCAAGGTTCGAACAAAAGTGGCCTGCCTGGCCGGGCCATCGACTGCGACCAGACGATGGGAGTACTGCAGATCCACCGCGTACTTGTCGATGTACTCCATCAGCGCAGGAACATAATCCGCCACCCCGAACAGCACCGCGCCAGCATTGAAGAACTGCGCCTGGATGTTACCCAGACGCCCCGCACGCAACCAGTGATCGCACGACAGGTACAAGGCTTTCTGTGGTGCGCCTGCGCATTTGATCGGCATTGGCGGCTGGCTGAACAGCGCACGGCCTTCGCGCAGGTTCTGCACCAGCTGCCAGGTGTAGGGCGCCAGGTCATAGCGATAGTTGGAAGTCACACCATTACGGCCGAGGGTTTCGCTCAGGCCATCGATGGCCTCCCAGTCAAGCTTCAGACCCGGGCACACCACCAACTGCTCGTAGCTCAGCAAGCGTCCATCATCCAGGGTCAGCGCTTGCGCCTGAGGGTCGAAGCTTTCGACGCTGGCCTTGATCCAGCGAACCCCGGAAGGGATGGTCGACGCCATGCTCCGCGCGGTGCTGGGCGCATTGAAGACACCGGCACCGACCATCGTCCAGCCGGGCTGATAGTAATGAGTGTCGGCCGGGTCGATGAGGGCAATATCCAGCGACGGATCGCGGCACATCAAGCTTGAAGCCACGGCGATACCGGCAGCCCCCGCGCCGACAATCAGGACCTTGTGATGATCGCCTTTCGACGATGTGGTGTGAGCAGGCATGGCAAGGTGTTCCTTTAATAATAATTCTGGGTACAGCTCAGAGCACGTTGAGCGGGATCTTCAGATAGCGCACACCGTTGTCTTCAGGTTCGGGGAGCTGACCGCTGCGCATGTTGATCTGCACCGAAGGCAGAATCAGCACCGGCATGTCGAGGGTGGCGTCGCGGGCTTCGCGCATGGCAACAAAACTGTCTTCGCTGATGCCTTCGCGGACATGGATATTGCTGGCGCGCTGTTCCGCCACCGTGGTCATGTAGCGCAGCTCGCGGCCACCCGGCAGGTAGTCATGGCACATGAACAATCGGGTATCAGCGGGGAGGGCGAGAATGCGCTGGATAGACCGGTACAAGGTGCGGGCGCTGGCACCGGGAAAATCACAACGGGCCGTGCCGTAGTCAGGCATGAACAGGGTGTCGCCGACAAAGGCGATGCTCTGGCCATCGACTTCCACCACATAGGTCATGCACGCCGGCGTATGCCCTGGGGTGTGCAGGGCACGCGCCTGCAGGTTGCCAATGGTAAACGGCTGCTCATCGTCGAACAGCACATCGAACTGGCTGCCGTCACGGGCGAAGCCACTGTCGGCATTGAACAGCGTGCCGAAAACTTTCTGCACCTGGGTGATCTGGCTACCGATGGCAATCTGGCCACCCAGGGCCTGCTTGAGATACGCCGCGGCAGACAGGTGGTCGGCGTGCACATGGGTTTCCAGAATCCATTGAACCTTACCGCCCAGTTCATTGACCCGGGCAATCAGCTTGTCTGCCGAGGCGCTGTCGGTTCGACCGGACTTGGGGTCGTAGTCCAGTACGCTGTCGATCAACGCGCAATCACCGCTGCCACGATCCATCAGTAGATAGCTGATGGTCGAAGTTACGCTGTCGAACAACGCTTCCACATACAAGTTGCCGCCGATGATCATTACCGCTCTCCAGATAATTCCGTGTGCCAGGGCATTGAGCCTTACGCGCATGGGTCAGGCTGTTATCAAGATGCATGCCATCGTTGCACTGACCATTTTTTGCACTCAAGCAGCGATTTCATTGGCTGTCAGGGATTCGCCCTGATGCGGACTGCCGTTCTGGCTGTCAGGCATTGGCAGTCTCTGGCAGTTTTTGGCAGTGCCTCTCGCCTTCAGTTAAGCTGCTTGCCTGCTTCTCCTGGTGCCTTATGTCTTATTCTTCGCCAATTATTCCCGATCCTGCCGTGCAGGCGCTGGTGTCGTATCTCGAACACGATGCTCAACCGGCCATCGTGCTGGATACCGACTACAACATCCTCGCCGCCAACGCTGCCTATCGGCGCCAGTTCGGCGTGGAAGGCCAGCCGCCGATCGGCGGTAAATGTCATCGGGTTTCCCATCACTATGCGGTGCCATGCGATCAGGCCGGTGAGCTGTGCCCGATGCGCAAGGCCTGGGACAGCCGCGCGCCTGAACGCGTGTTGCATGTTCATCACACACCACGCGGGCCTGAACACGTTGACGTTGAGTTGCGTCCGATCCTGGATCAGCACGGTGAAGTGGTGGCCTTTGTCGAACGTCTGACCAGCATCGCCGTGGCGTCAGCCCAGCCACAGCAACGAGGCCTGGTAGGGCGCTCAGTAGCGTTCACAGACTCGTTGTCCAGTTTGCAGCGAGCAGCGCCTGCTCAGATTCCGGTACTGCTACAGGGTGAGTCGGGTACCGGCAAAGAACTCTTCGCCCGCGCGTTACACCTTGGCAGCCCCCGCGCCAACGGCCCGCTGGTCGTGGTCGATTGCACCGGCCTGACCGAGTCGTTGTTCGAAAGCGAGCTGTTCGGTTACGAGAAGGGCGCTTTCACCGGTGCACTGCAACGCAAGATCGGCCTTGCCGAAGCGGCCCATGGCGGCACCTTGTTTCTTGATGAGATCGGCGAAGTACCACTGGCCATGCAGGTGAAACTGTTGCGCCTGATCGAGTCCGGCAGCTTTCGTCCAGTCGGTAGCTTGCGCACCGTCCACTCGGACTTCCGGCTGGTCTCGGCCACCCACAAGCCGCTCAAGGAAATGGTGGCGGCCGGCAGCTTTCGTGAAGACCTCTATTACCGCATCAGCGGCTTTCCCATTCGCTTACCCGCGCTACGTGAACGGGTTGATGATCTGCCATTGCTGATCGACAGCCTGCTGCAACGAATGGCTGGCAAGACGGCACCTCAGGTCGATGGTGAAGTATTAAAGCTGTTGGGCCTGCACAGTTTTCCCGGAAACATCCGCGAGCTGCGTAACATCCTCGAGCGGGCGCGGTTGTTTGCTGATGACGGCGTAATCCGTGCCGAGCACTTGCCGGCAGATCTGCGCAGCGGGATGGACAATCCGCAAGCGTCAGTGCGGCGGCGCAACAAAGAAAACCTTGGGCAGCTGGCCCAGGCCCTGGAGAGCTTTGACGGCTCGCGCAGCGAGTTGGCCCGGCATCTGGGCTTAAGTGAGCGGACCCTCTACCGCCGCTTACGTGAACTTGGGCTTTGATCCCGCAGGGCATGAACCGAAGATAAACACACGGTTTCATTTGATCGTGGTCATCCGGCAGGGCATTTTTTCTTCTACGCTGATACTGCTCAGCCGCAGCGGAGGGCTTTGCGTACGTCGATCGCCGAGTCGGTAAACCGTTGGGTGTCAGGGCGCCTGACGTTCCGCTCTGTCTTTTCTCCCACAGGAGCATCGTCATGTCTGCCTGCCTTCACCGGGCGATCCTGCTCACCATCGCCATGCTCGCACTCTCAGGTTGTTCCGATGAGGATGCGCAACCCAAGGCAACGGCCACGGCGCCCGCAGCGACCGCACCAGCCGCACCAGCCGCACCAGCCGCACCAGCCGCACCAGCCGCTCCGACGACGCCAAGCGAGGCGGTGTTCAGCACCGAACAGCTTGATCAAATGCTGGCGCCATTGGCGCTGTATCCGGACGCTTTGCTGGCTCAAGTACTGATGGCCACCACCTATCCAGGCAATGTCGCCGACGCGGTTGCCTGGTCCAAGGCGCATCCGAACGTCAGTGGTGATGCCGCGGTCAAACAGGTCGCCGACCAACCCTGGGACCCGAGTGTGCAATCGTTGGTGGCTTTTCCGCAGGTGCTGGCCACCCTTGGCCAGGACCCGGTCTGGGTACAGCGAGTCGGCGATGCCTTCCTCGCCCAGCCCGACGCGGTCATGAACTCGGTGCAGCGTCTGCGCGCCAAGGCCAAGGCCACTGGGCACCTGGAGTCCAACGAGCAACAGACCGTTATCGTGCAACCGTCAAGCACTCCCACAAGCGGCACGACCACGGTGGTACAAGGTGCCGCGCCGGCGCAAACCATCGTTATCCAGCCGACCAACCCGCAGGTTGTATACGTCCCAAGCTACAACCCCTCAGTGGTGTACGGCAGTTGGCCCTATCCATCCTCCCCACCGGCGTATTACCCGCCATCACCGGGGTATGCCATCGGAACGGCATTGGCCACCGGCCTGGCTTTCGGTGCTGGCGTAGCGATCGTCAATTCGCTGTGGGGGGATTGCGACTGGGATGATCATGACGTCGATATCAACGTCAATCGCTACAACAACATCAACAACGTCAACCGCAGACTCGATGCCAACCAGAACAACTGGCGCCATAACCCTGTGTATCGCGACGGCGTTCCGTACCGCGACCAAGCCAGCCGAGCTCAGTTCGACCGGCGCCTACCCGGCAGCGCACAGCGCACAGCCTACCGCGGTGACACCCCGGCCCGTGTCGAAGACCGCGCACGAGCCCGTGAAAGCCTCGCACAGCGTGGCATCGAAGCACCGGCAACCAGTAACCTTGAGGCCCGCCAACGTGTACAGAGTGCCGACCGCGAGCGCGCCCAACAAAGCCTGGAACAACGTGGCATCAACCAGTCAGGCAGCGCACGCGAGCGCGCCCAGGTTGCCGACCGCCAACTGAAGAATGACGGTCAGGCCCGCCAGCGTGCGCAAACGACCGTGCAGAAACGCCAGCAACAGCAGCCGGTGCGCAACCAACAAGTACGCCAGCAAGTCCGCCAGCAACATGCTAGCGCCCAGGCGCCCCGCAACAATGCGTTGGCTGGTGTACGCAATCCTTCGCAGACACGCGTCGCGAGCAATCGTGGCCAGGTCAGCCAACGGAGCGCCAGCCGACCCTCCGCAGCGTCTGCGGGCCATCAGGTACAACGACCCGTACGGATGCAATCCGGCGGTGGCGGCCGTCGCCGTTGAGAGGAGAGTCAGTCATGAATGCTGCAAGTCGAATTGCGCTGGTTCTGCTCCTGCTCTGGACGTCCAGCAGTTACGCTCAAACACATTTCCCGAACGCGGAGGCCGCCGGCGAAGCACTGGTGCAGGCGCTTGGTAGCGAAAAGGCTGATAGCCAACTGTTGGCCAACTTGCTCGGCAACGACTGGAAGAGTTACATCCCGACCAAGAACGTCGACCGTAAAGATGTCGACGCCTTTCTCGCCCTCTACAAGGAAAAACATCAGGTTCAGTCCGACAGCCCGAAGCGTGCGCATCTGGTCGTCGGCGACACGCCCTGGGTATTCCCGATTCCCATCCGACACAATGCTGGCGGTTGGGCCTTCGACACCAAAGCCGGTGCCGAGGAAATCCGCCTGCGCCGCATCGGGCGCAACGAACTGGCGACCATTCAAGCAGCGCGTGCCTATCACGACGCGCAGATGGATTACGCCGAGGTTGATCGCAATAACGATGGGGTCCTCGAATACGCGCAGAAGTTCATCAGTAGCGACGGGCAGTTCGACGGCCTGTACTGGCCGGAAGAGGAAGGCGTCGAAGAAAGTCCACTCGGGCCGCTGTTCGGTGATGCCGCGAAGGGTGACGACTGGCACGGCTATCACTACCGTATCCTCACTGCCCAGGGCCCTTCGGCGCCGGGTGGCGCCTATGACTACAAGATCGGCGATCGCATGACCCGCGGTTTTGCCGTGATCGCCTGGCCGACGGACTATGGGGACACTGGCGTGATGAGCTTCATGATCAGCCACGACGGCGAATTGTTCGAGAAAGACCTCGGCCGGGACAGCACCAAGCAAGCTGCTGCGATTACGCGTTTCGACCCCGACAGCAGTTGGACTGAAGTAAAGGACGAGGAGGACGCGCGCTGAACCAAGTGGAAACCAACGCAAAAAAAAACCCGCGTGAGCGGGCTTTTTTTTGCAGCTTTTCGGCGAACCTACACCTGATGTAGGTGGGCAAAGTTAATCGACTTTGACAACTTTTAATATCAGCATTATACAATGACTTCGGTCAAAGTTAATCTTCCATTTGGACAAAGTTAACCGACCGACACCTAACTTCGGCTGAAGTTAAATTTAATCGTAGTAATAGGCCACCCGCAAACAGGAAACTATCACTTCAATATAATTGGTTTTGACAAATTGTCAAAACATGAATCCATGTTTAAAACGGATTCTACCTTCCCTGCAATGAGGCTCATGCTTGAGAAGCGAGGTCGTTGGCTACTGTATCGCTCAGACAAGCATCAATTGTCGCCACAGCCATCATGAGTTTGTCCCTGAGTGTGGGCAGGGTCGACGCCACCACAGCCTGCCGCCGTTGGGCCATGTGTAGAAACGTGTCGAGGGCCAGATCTGAGTGTTGAATCAGCGCAGCAAGGTGTTCTCCCCTTGGGCCACTGACACCTGCCAACCAGTTTTTTGCCGTCCTTTCATTTGCATTCGTCCATTTCATGAGTGTTTTCACCGCCTGGTGCGTAGCACCTAGCTCTGTCCGCAATGCCCTGGCGATGCCTTCGGCGTACTGTTCATGGCTCAGAAAAAAACTGCCCGTTTTAGGTAACATTTTTCCATTTCCCCTCTTCTATCGTCATTTAAATGCTCACAGCAGCTGAATCTCCATAGATCAAAACAACCTGTGGTGCCTTGCAGGGGGCCATTGCCGATGCGGAAGCGAAATTATGCCCAGACCGCCGATCAACCGGTTCGGGATCCCGCTCTGGCAGCGGCCTATGTAAGGATGTCGACTGAACATCAGCAGTACTCCACCGAAAACCAACTCGACACGATTCGACTCTATGCACTGACGCACGCACTCGAAATTGTTCAGGTCTACACCGACGCAGGGAAAAGCGGTTTACGGCTGAAGGGACGTGATGCGCTGAAACAGCTTTTCGACGACGTTGAAAGCGGACAGGCAATGTACTCAACCATCTTGGTTTATGACGTTAGCCGCTGGGGACGGTTTCAAGATCCGGATGTAAGTGCCAGCTATGAGGTTCGCTGTCGCCAGGCCGGGGTCTCCGTTCAATACTGCGCCGAGCAATTTCAAAACGACGGCTCACCAGTCTCCAACATCATTAAGAGTGTGAAGCGCATGATGGCGGGTGAGTACAGTCGCGAACTCTCAGTCAAAGTGTTTGCCGGCCAATCTCGCCTTATCGAGCTTGGCTACCGTCAAGGTGGCACCGCTGGCTTTGGTTTACGGCGGCAGCTGATCGATGCCACTGGATCGTCCAAAGGCGAGCTGACCCGAGGGACGCATAAGAGTATCCAGACGGATCGTGTGATCTTGGTGCCTGGGCCAAGGGAAGAAATCCACGTCGTGCAACAAATCTATCGCGACTTTGTAGAGGAGGGACGAAGTGAACGCGAAATTGCCGACCGACTCAATGCCAATGGTGTTCTGACTGACCTTGAGCGCCCCTGGACGCGCGGCACCGTCCACCAAGTGCTCATAAACGAAAAATACATTGGTAATAACGTCTGGAATCGCTATTCGTTCAAACTCAAACAACAGCGCATGCGCAATGAGCCAGCACAATGGGTGCGATCAGATGCGGCTTTTCAACCCATCGTTAGCCAGTTGTTGTTTGTCGCCGCTCAAGAAATCATCCAAACCCGCTCGTACCGAATGCCTGACCAGGAAATGCTGCGCCGCCTCAAAGGATTGTATGAACAGCGTGGATATCTCTCAGGTCTGCTGATCGATGAGGCGGAAACCTGCCCGTCCAGTAGCGCTTATCAAAATCGCTTTGGCAGCCTGTTGCGCACTTACTCGCTGATTGGCTACACCCCGTCCAGGGACTATCAATACCTCGAAGCCAATCGGCAGCTGCGCCTGATGCATCCGCGCCTGCTCAATGAGACCACTGAGAAAATACACGCGGTCGGTGGGCAAGTCGTCGTCGACCCTACGACACAGCTATTGCGGCTCAATGACGAGTTGGCAGTTTCTTTGGTGCTCTGTCGTTGCCACATTTCGGGGGCGGGCACCAAGCGCTGGAAAGTGCGCTTTGATTTAGGTCTCAACCCGGACATCACCATCGCCGTGCGTATGGCTCCAGGCGAAGAAATGGCTCTGGACTACTACATCCTGCCTGCCGTCGATATGCACACCCCCCACCTGCGTCTGGCCGAAAACAACCAATCCAACCTCGAGATTTACCGATTCTCCACGTTGGACATGTTGGCTGATCTTTCTCGCCGATCCCACTACAGGAGAGCAGCATGAACCCTAGCCAGCGGTTAGAAAAAGCTCACCTGCATGTCGCAGGCGCTTCGACGATTCAACTCATTCGCCTAGATCGCATTCGCGTATTGAACCCGCGTGTACGCAATAAAGCGGTCTTCGCCAAATTGGTGGAAAACATTGCGGCCATCGGCCTGAAACGCCCCATCACCGTCAGCGTGAATGGGGCTGACGATCATGGCGAGACATTCGACCTGGTCTGCGGCCAAGGCCGCTTCGAAGCATTTAGCACGTTGGGAGAACAGGAAATCCCGTGTGTGGTGGTTAGCGCGAAAGAAGCAGATCGTTTTCTCATCAGTCTGGTAGAAAACCTGGCCCGACGGAAGCACTCCAATCGCGATCTGCTGTCGTCCATGAACATTCTGTCCGAGCGGGGCTACAGCACGAAGGAAATTGCCGCGAAAACTGGGCTGGATCCCGCCTATGTCAACTGTATTCTCATGCTCTTGCGTCAGGGCGAAGAACGCTTGATTGCTGCAGTAGAGAAGGGTTGGTTACCGATCAAAGTGGCCACCATTATCGCCCGTGCCAGTGACAGTGAGACCCAGCTGGCAATGGTCGAAGCGTATGAGTCAGGCGTGCTCAAAGGGGATCAAATAATAAAAATCCGCCGACTCATTGATCGACGTAAGGCCCTAGGAAAGAACTACAGCCACCGCCCCCATAGTGCTGAACAGCTCACCACGCCACAAAAACTGCTCAATGCCTATCAGAACGAAGTCCGCCGGCAGAAGGTCATGATTAAAAAGGCCGACATTAATGAGCAGCGCTTGCTGATTATGGTGACCGCCATGCGCAAACTCCTTGCCGACGAATACTTCTGCACGTTGCTGCGTACCGAAGCCATTCAAGATATGCCCAAGGCCTTGGCGGATCGCATACAAGGTGAGGCATCCTGATGGGGCAAATTAAACACGCCTTTGAACGAAGGATAATCACGATCCCCCTCGAACGCATACTCCCGACGCACAAGTTGGACAAAGACGTTCAAAGTAGCAAAAAATACTCGACGATCCTCTCTTCAATCCGCGAGCTAGGGGTGATTGAGCCGCTGGCTGTTCATCCTCAGCCGGTAGTCACCGATGGGGTCGCCTCGTTCATTCTCTTGGACGGTCACCTCCGTTTAGCAGCCCTGAAGGCGCTGGGTGGCAAGGAAGCCTTGTGCCTGATTTCAACGGACGACGAAGGCTTCACCTACAACCGCCAAATCAATCGTCTGACACCGGTTCAGGAACACAAGATGATCATGGCGGCAGTGAAGAAAGGTATCGAACCGGCCCTCATCGCCAAAGTTCTGGGGATCCACGTAGATCGAGTGCGCGAGCGCCAGCACTTACTGGACGGTATTGCACCAGAGGTCGTCGACATGCTGAAGGTCAGAATGGTTGGCCGAGAGGTCTTTCGCATCCTGAAAAAGATGAAGCCCTTCCGGCAATTCGAAACCGTTGAGCTAATGACGTCCGCGAACTGCTTTACGCAGAACTATGCCCGCATGGTACTGGCCGCCACACGTCCAGAGATGTTGGTGGAAGCGAAGAAAAAGGGGAGCAATGAAGCCAACGCCGAAGACATTGCTCGCATGGAACGGGAAATGGAAAAGCTCTACCACGACTACAAATCCGTCGAGGACACGCTTGGGGAAACGATGTTGGTCTTGGTCGTAGCGAAAGGCTACATCGCTCGGGTACTACGGAATGATGCGATTGCCGGTTACCTCTACCGTTACCATGCTGACCTGCTTGAGGAGTTAGTGTCCATCATGGAGGCGGTTAGTTCCGATGCGCGTCACCTTGAACGAGAGTAACGCCCACTGTCATACCGGGCACCGAACGATCGCGTGCAGTGGGCCAGTCGGGCAGAACACGTTGCCCGGATCAATGCAGGTGGCGGCGGAGCCCCGCAAGAATGCACTGCAGACACAGGTGGCAATGGTCGACGCCCCCCCTATTTGAGCGTGCACAGGTTACACACCCGCCGCCGGGCGGTTGCGGCGTACCCTGCTTCACGGGCTTTACGATGGACGCAGCCGAACCCGAACTAACCGATGATGGGTTATGCGCAGCGTGGTTCGAATCCCTCCTATCGCCACGTGTATGGCCCAACAGACTCAGATAGTGATGAGCAACCCGGGATCAAAACCGGTGGTTTCCCCCGGATAACCACGGGGGTTGCACACCACTCGAGTACCAAGGAGCACATAGTCCACCGCCGTGTGCACATGCCCATGCACCCACAGCTGTACCGCATCGCCCATGAGCTCGTCCCAGCCATTCGCATACGCCGCATCCAGATCCGTGCCTGCCTCCAGATTACTCGTCAATGACATTAGCGACGGCGCGTGGTGAGTAATCACCACCGTTGGCCCAACGTAGGTGTGCGCAAGCCGTTGCTGCAACCAGGTCAGCGCCTGAAAGTTATGCACCAGAAAATCGATGGGCCGCACCCGCCGGTATTCGCCCGTGCGAATGCGGCGAAAGTCGCTCATCTGCGCCTGCGCCAACCGCTGCGCGCGCATGGGATTGCCGGTGGCGGTGTAGTCCGTCCAGGCGGTGGTGCCGAGGAAGCGCACGCCTTCGATCACCACCTCATCGCGCTCGAGTACCTGTACGTGTGGGATTTGCAACGCCCGCAGTTTCTCCAGAGTACGGCTGAGATGGCCACCGTAATACTCATGATTGCCGGCGACATACAGCACCGGACAGCTGAAGGTGCGCTGCGCCCAGAGCAAGCCTCGAGTCCCGACATCGATATCACCGGCCAAGATCACCACATCCGCGTCCAGCGTGGGCGGTACGAAGGGGGTGAATTCCAGGTGCAAATCGGAGAGCACATACACACGCATGGCACCACCTCATAATCAACGGGCCGTTGGCCTACCTGCTGCGGGGCGAAGTGTTGCCGTCCCGTCCGCCGCCACCCGCTGGGTCAACGCTGTCAGCCGCCCGCCGATCACGCGCCGGTGGGCCAAGCGAATCGGTAACGGTAGCACCTGAAAAGATGCGAAGCCGGGGGTGGCGCGTCAATACAGGCTGAACACCACCTCCAGCGCTTCGGTTTTGCTGCAGCCCTCACCCAGAAGGGCGTACACGGTATTGCCGGTCTCAAAAAAACCCTCTTCTGCATATGAGACTTGAAAGGTACTTCTCACCCAATAGCCCGGCGGAAAACGTCCAGCGCTGTCGAACACAATGTTATGCGCCAACACCAGGCGCGGCACCTTGCCCGGATGCTCAACCGCCCACAGTGCCGGATCCGCCACGAGCAAATCCACCAGCATCCACTGCGTGACCAGGCAGTATTGTTTATGTGGGTAGCGACGCTGCGCTTCACGGCTCGCCTCCTCTGGGTTGAGGTTTAGGCCCGCTGTCGGCGTGCCGGCGCCATAGAGAAAGTTGGCCATCTGCGCCAACGGATTCGATTCGCTCATCACGCTAACCTCCGTTGAACGATCAAGCGCCGGGGCGTTGATATCGACGCCGGGTAGCCATCGTTGGTACCGGCCAAGCCGGTGGTTTGTGCTCGGTTATTGCCGCGTGGTCGGAGTGCGAAAAAGACCACCGGCCATCAACCGGGCGAACGCATAGAACGAACGTCGCCCCGCCGGGCCATCGAAGCTGACGATCACATATCGTTCAGCTTCAACCGTCTTGAATGTCCAATAGCCCTGGCGTATCACCAGGCTATCGATCTCGGCAGTACACAGCGCAGTACCGTCAGCCACTCGTTCCAACACATCGGCATACACTCGTCCGCAGGCACAATCACACTCGATCCGCACCTCGACCAGAAAGGCCGTTGCGGATTCCACGGTCATCTGGCCACCCATTCCATGAGCATCTGACCACCGATTCCACGCTGATCCGGCCACCCATTCCACGCGCATCCGGCCACTGATTCCACGGCCATCCGGCCACTCAACCGGGCAGGCAGCTACGCAGGATTTCTTCACTACCATCGACCTCTTTTTCGAAGCAGAGAGGTCGTCGTGGAGCGTTTATCCATGCGTAAGATTCGCGAAGTACTACGTCTCAAGTTCGAGGTCGGACTATCAGCTCGCCAGATTGCGGTCAGCGTGCAGGTCGGTCGTGTCACCGTCGGCGACTACCTCAATCGTTTTGCCGCCAGTGGTCTCAGTTGGCCCTGTTCGTTGTCCGATGCCGAGTTGGAGCAGCAACTGTTCCCGCCGGCCCCGGCGGTTGCCAGCGAGAAGCGGCCTTTACCCGATTGGGCATGGGTGCATGCCGAACTGCGCCGCCCCGGGGTGACCCTGGCGCTGCTCTGGCAGGAGTACCGCCTGAGCCAGCCGCAGGGCTTTCAGTACAGCTGGTTCTGTGAGCACTACCGGGCCTGGCAGGGCAAGCTGGACGTGGTGATGCGTCAGGAGCACCGCGTCGGCGAGAAGCTGTTCGTCGACTATGCCGGCCAGACGGTGCCGGTTATCGACCGCCACAGCGGCGAGATCCGCCAGGCGCAGGTGTTCGTCGCGGTGCTCGGCGCGTCCAGCTACACCTTCGCCGAAGCCACCTGGTCGCAGCAGCTGCCGGACTGGCTAGGCTCGCATACCCGTTGCTTCGCCTTCCTCGGCGGCGTGCCGGAGATCGTGGTGCCGGACAACCTGCGCAGCGCGGTGAGCAAGGCCCATCGTTACGAGCCGGACATCAACCCCAGCTACCGCGACCTTGCCGAGCACTACGGAGTGGCGGTGGTGCCGGCGCGGGCACGCAAACCGCGCGACAAGGCCAAGGCCGAAGTCGGCGTGCAGGTGGTCGAGCGTTGGATCCTCGCGGCCCTGCGCAACCGTCAGTTCTTCTCCTTGGACGAACTCAACAGCGCCATCTCCGTGTTGCTGGAGCGGCTCAACCAACGCCCGTTCAAGAAGCTGCCGGGCTCGCGCCAGACGGCCTTCGACAGCCTGGATCGTCCGGCGCTGCGCCCCCTGCCGGAGCAACCCTACGTCTACGCCGAGTGGAAGAAAGCGCGGGTGCACATCGACTACCACGTCGAGGTCGATGGGCATTACTACTCGGTGCCGTATCAACTGGTGAAGAAGCAGCTGGAGGTGCGCCTGACGGCGCGCACCGTCGAGTGTTTCCACGCCAACCAGCGAGTGGCCAGCCACCTGCGCTCAATGCACAAGGGCCGGCACAGCACGCAGGCCGAGCACATGCCCAAGAGCCATCGCGAGCATGCCGAGTGGACGCCACAACGGCTGATCCGCTGGGCCGAGCAGACCGGGCCGAACACCGCCGGCGTGATCCGGCACATCCTCGAACGGCGCATCCATCCGCAGCAGGGCTACCGGGCCTGCCTGGGCATCCTGCGCCTGGGCAAAACCCACGGCGAAGTGCGCCTGGAGTTGGCCTGCCGTCGCGCCATCAGCCTCGGCACGTGCAGCTACAAGAGCCTCGAATCGATCCTGCGCCAGGGGCTGGAGAACCTGCCGCTGGCCCAGCAGCACCTGCCCCTGCTGCCGGACGACCACGCCAACCTGCGCGGCCCCGGCTACTACCACTGAACACAAGGAATCCCACCATGCTGCCCCATCCGACCCTGGACAAGCTGCAAACCCTGCGCCTGCACGGCATGCTCAAGGCGCTGAACGAACAACTGAAAACCCCGGACATCGACAGCCTGAGCTTCGAGGAACGCCTCGGCCTGCTGGTCGACCGCGAGCTGACTGAACGCGACGACAAGCGCCTGAGCAGCCGCCTGCGCCAGGCCCGGCTCAAGCACAACGCCTGCCTCGAAGACATCGACTACCGCAGCCCGCGCGGGCTGGATAAGGCGCTGATCCTGCAACTGAGCGGCGGCCAGTGGCTACGCGACGGCCTCAACCTGATCATCGGCGGCCCCACCGGTGTCGGTAAAACCTGGCTGGCCTGCGCCCTGGCCCACCAGGCCTGCCGAGAAGGCTACAGCGTGCGTTACCTGCGCTTGCCGCGTTTGCTGGAAGAACTGGGTCTGGCCCATGGCGACGGGCGCTTCGCCAAGCTGATGAGCAGCTACGCCAAGACCGACCTGCTGATCCTCGATGACTGGGGCTTGGCCCCGTTCACCGCCGAACAGCGGCGCGACATGCTGGAGCTACTGGACGACCGCTACGGCCAGCGCTCGACCATCGTTACCAGCCAGATGCCGGTGGACAACTGGCACGAACTGATCGGCGATCCGACCCTGGCCGACGCTATCCTCGACCGCCTGGTGCACAACGCTTACCGGATCAATCTGAAGGGTGAATCAATGCGCAAACGGACGCAGAAATTGACGACGCCAGCCAACCCGGACTAACAATGCCACCCCTGCGTCGCTGCGCTCCGACTGCCCGGCCGGATGGCCGTGGAACAGGTGGCCAGATGGCCCTGGAATGCCTGGCCAGATGAGAGCGGACTGGGTGGCCGGATGGCGTGGAATCCGCAGGCCGTCATGGATAACCACAGCTCACGATTACTTAGTGCCTGCGCCAGCTCGAACGCCGCTGTCATCCGCCTACCTCCCGGTTAGTGCAGTCGACCCGGAGTGGAATAGAAACCGTTGGACAAAATCATCAAAAAATCGATAAACGACTTTTTTCCACCATCGGCATGAAAGGTGACGAGGACATAGCGACTCTGACTCGCTGTGTGGATGACCCAGTAATGCCCATCACGAGAGACACTTCGGATGTCAGACGTACGAATGCGCTGACCATCCAGAAACAGCTCGCGCTCAGCTGGTCGTGCATCGTGATGAATAACCCCCACGGCACAGCAACTGCATATGTACACGTCGGTAAGGTAGGCCGTGACCGGCGTGGCGAACGGGGTACGTAGCGCTTCCTGCAACTGCCGCTCAGCCCAGGTGTCCGGAACGGTCATGGCTGCGTCTCCACGAAGGACAGCGCGGGCCTGTGCTGTTTATCCGCCAGGAGTGCTCGAGGATCCGCCCACTCCAATGTTGGCTGGCGGGCCCAGTCGGACGACCGACCGGAGGCCACGTTGATCAAAGCGTCAGCCGACAACAGGACGCCACGCAGGCTTCCATCGCGGGTGGCGTGCGCCCCTTGCGCCAGCACACCTTTGGTTTTGAGCGGTTTGGTCAACCAAATCGACTTGCTCCCCAATCGCTCAGCGGCATCAGCCGCCACCACATAGCGCGAGAGAAATGTCACCAGGTTTGCCACGGAAATAAACACCCGGCGCCTGCCCTCGTCGAACTCGGTGCGCGCAGGCAGCAAGCCCCTCTCAATCCACGCTCTGATGGTTTCGTGTTTCCAGCGCGTGATCTTGGTCAGATCAGTAATGCTTAGTTCAGGCATGGTCGGCTCTTGCCGAAGGTGACGTCGCAGTTCGTCATGATCAAACTTGAACGCTGCCAAGCCCTGGATACCGATATCTCGCATTACCGGCTTGATCTGACCGCTGAATATCAACCGGTATAACTCTTGCGCCTGCTCATGGGAAAAGCGTTTGCCACTGATGTCATCGAGCCCCAAGCTAGAGACAGACGCAGCGTGGCAACACCCACCATTCAAGGTATCGATCAAGCGCTGGATATCCTCTACACGATACTCACCTTTGGCGAACAGCGGCTTGTCGTTGTCAGGCACACGATTCAGCACACCCGACGCCAGCAAGCGCTCACGCACCCGACGAGTGATGTTGAGCAGGCTAAGCAGCTCCTTGCCAGCGACCAATCCCTTGGCGGCCTTCTGCTGCGCTTCCACCGCCGCCCGATCGACCACGCAAAATTCCACAGCGGCGCCACTCATGATTTCCCCCGCTAGTTTTCCGGTCTTCACCAAGGAGACGATTCGATCCGGGGAGGAGCCGAGCAGCCGCGCTGCCTCGCAGGCGGTAAAAGTCTTTTTTTGCCCCAACAGTTCGGCAGCGATGTACTTCATTTTTCGGTTGATAGGAGCATCAGCCCGTTCGAGCATCACGCTACAGACTGTGGCTCGAACCGAGCTATAGGCGCTGGACGCGAACGATGTATTCAGTTCTTTGTACCAGGGGCCGAGGTTGTGGACGAAGCGACTGGACTTGAGCTGGTTGGCCGCCTGAACCTTGTTCTGCACGAAGGCACGAAACCGTTCTGGCAGATTCTCCGCCAGGGCGTAGCAGGCATCATTAATTTCCAACGCGCGGTGAAAACTGATCGCGGCGTTTTTGCGCTGGGGTGTCGGCAAGGTCAAGTTCGCCAGAAACAGGAGAAACTTGTCGATATCCGCTGGCACACCCGGCTCATCACTGAGCCCGCTCAGCCCGCACGGGCGGGAAGGCTGCGCCAGCAACACCGACGAGATGAATAAATTCGCTGCGTCGGCAGGGTGTCCGCCAGCCTCGCTCAGCGCATAACCACAGCGACAGCGAGACACCGCGCCGCGATTGAGTTCCGCTGGCGCGTCGCACTCGGGGCATTGATCCATCAACAGTAGCTGATGCGTCGGGCACGCAGTAAACAGTTCATGATGCCAGGCCTGGCGAATGTAACCTTCCTGCCGAAGACACTCAGGGCACACCGCGGTCGCGGCCTTACGCATAAAGGCGCCGGACTGCAACGAACCATTGAGGGCCGGAAAACCTGCCAGGCATTGCAGTCGCTGCAGCTCTAGGCCGTGATACTCGGCAATGGCCTGCAGTTCCCGCTGCGAATACTGGGCCTTGAGCCTGATCCCTATTGGGCGCAGCAGGGCAGTGGTCGAGCCAAGAAAATTCTCTTCGGCGAGGCGCAGTAAGTAACCGTTGAGACTTTCGTCAGCGAAGTCGGTCTCGGGAATAAATGCCAACATGGTATTGCTCCTAGACCTTCACACCGGCTTCTTGCATGACCTTGGCATACACCAAAGCCATGTGCTCCGTCTGAATCGTCTGATCGACATCGAACGGATTGAGCTCGATCAGACGGTTCATCACGGCTTGCTCAAAAGCCCTCGCAAAGGCGTCATAACGTGCGATCTTCGCTGTATCAGCAAGTGCCTGCACCTCGATAAAAATCTTGTTGATGAGGCCGTAACGGCCGGCGGTCGCGACGTACATGCGTTGGGCAAAATCGCGATCGTTGAATTCGAAAGTGTCCCAACCACTCTCCACCAGGTATTCGAGCGCACTGCCCAAGGCGCTGCGAAAATTGATGTAATCCGTACCCTGCCAGTGGTATGGGTAGTACTCCACCGGACGCCGCGCGCGATCAGCCAGTTGTTCGTTGGCATGGAACAGGCCGATCAGACTCGGCAACCCCACCAGGACGATACTGGCCTGAGCCTGATCGAAGAGGCCTTTGAGAAAGTCCGCTGCCGCGCGCACCGTGGTGCTGCTACCACGCTCAAGCATGTGCTGCGTTTCATCAAAGATGATCAAGCGTGCAGCATGCTTGTTGACCGCCTTGATAAATGCGTCTGTCGCAGCGACATGATTGCTGAACAGCGCGGGGTTCATACCGAGGCTCGCCAAGCAAGCATCCGGCAGGGCCCGACCGGTCAAATGCTTCGGGCTGACGACACTGATAATCTCGCGGGAGCGGCTTGTCTCCGAAATCGAATTCATCGCCCTGAAATTGGTCAGCAGGCACGTCTTGCCGACCCGCGTCGGCCCGACAATCGGAAGGATTTGTGGGTCACCGGCTCTGGCCCGTGTTAAGACTTCCTCCAACTGACCTTGTACGGTATTAAAACGAGCGTGCCCCACCAACTGATTGGCGATCGTACTCATACCGTCCTCCGTGGCGCTGGACGGAAGTCATCATCGCCATCGGCTACCGTCGGGGTACGAGGCAAAGGACGCGACTTCGGCGCGTGCTGTGCAAACTGCGCGGCGATGTCCGCCTTCTGCGCGAGTTTCTCGCGCGCACGCAATGCCTGGTTGTTGGTCTTGATGCTGGGGCGGCGCTGGCTATCAGCGGTGAACTGCGCCAGCATCTGAGCGTACACACGCTGATAGTCATGGCCGGACATCGTAGCTGCATGGCCCGAATAGGCTTTTTTGAGGGTTTTGGCGACCTCAAAGGATACCTCAGGCATGCCGATCGTCTTGTTCTCTAGGCGGATGTGGCTGCCGTCGTCCGGGTGCACGGCATAAATCGCCGTGCAGTCTTCCGGATTGAACAGGATGTCGATGTCGCTGAGGTTACGTTCACGCGCCAGCACTGCCAGCGCCTGACTGTGGAACTGGAACCCGTCAAAATCGACGCCGTAATGCTGAATTTTGCGATTATCCCGGTTGACCTCTAGCAGCAATTTCTTGAGTTGCTCGAGTGAAGGCGGCGGTACGGGCAGGAAATTGGTGAGCGCTTCGTCCATGGCACTCTTGATGGTCATCGGCTTGCCATGGCGGAACCCCAGCTTTTGATTCGGTCGATGGATGTACACATCTGCGACGAAGCTCACCAGGTGGCGGTAGATCTCTTCAATGGAGTAACACGCTTCGGCTGCAGCTTTGGCATGCCGATTTTTGATGCGCTTGTCCTGGCTTTTTTTCGCCCCCGGCATCTTGCTGAACAGACCCTCGTCCGCCGCTTTAAAAAAGGACTCCACATGCGGTTTATCGTCGCCGCGCGCGATCCGGGCATACTCGATTTGAATACCCAGTCGGCGCACGATAGCCAATGCCAGATCCGAGAAATTCTCTGACGCGTTGTCGAGCACTACCAAGGCAATCCCGCAAGGCTGCACCCAATTCGTTTCGATGCCGAACCGCGCGTTGAAGGCCAAGTCTTTCGGCGTAAAAAAAAACTCAAACACTTTGAGCAGGGTGTATTCGCTGGGCTTGCCGCCACTGACAAATACACCGACGGGGTAGGAGGTACGCGCGCAAACCATGGCGTACAAGGTCAGCTCCGTGTAGCGATGGCCATACTCGTCACAGCAGTACACATCAATCGTCTTGGCATCAATCTCCACCCGTTCAAAAGGCAGTTTGACGTCGTAACGGCGGACGGCTTGCCGGTTCCACAAGTTGTAGGTACGCGGGTCGAGTCGACCCTCTTTGACCAGCGACTTCGGCAGCTGCAGGAGCAAACGCGCGATGGTTTTGCGATCGACTTTCTCATCGGCTCCAGTGGCCTGATTGTGCGTCTTCAGCTCTTCATTGACCATCAATGCCACAGAAGACAAATTGACTTTGTCGTCCTTCATGAAGGTCTGAATCAACACCTTCTCGGCAACCGCCTTCGCTGCGGCTTTTTTGGCCCACCCTGTCCCCCCTCGACGACTGAAGCTGGGAATGAGCCCCTCAAAGCCAAAGCGTTTTAAGTTTTTGCGATAGCCCCGGATAGTCTTGTTGGAAGGCCGTTTGTGACCTTGCCGCTGACAGTATTGATCAATCTGTGCGTCACAGGTCGACTGGTCGAGACCTTGTTTTTCCAGTGACCGCTGAAACTCGAGCAGCTGCTGACGAAAGTCAGCCTCGCGTTGTTCGCTGACCGTCCAAGAACGCTGCGTGGCTTCAATTTGCCGTTGCGACAGCTCAATCTCGCCCGAGGCAATGTGATTGTAAAAAGCGATGATATCGACAGCACGCTCCGCTCCGCCCTTGGCTTCGAGGACGATATCGCCCAGCGTCGGCTTGATCGCCTTGATGACGTAACACGTATCCTGCCAAACCACGGCTTGGCCAACTTGCAGATTACTGTTCATAACGAATGACCTCGAAGGCGCTCAAACTGCCGAACGCTGGGGCGATGTCGAAGTCCATGTGCTCAAATGGATGACGTACCAGGTCGAACTGTATGAGCCCGAGCAAAACGCCTGCGGCCAACTGATGGTTCAGTGGCACATCGCCGCTTAGCACATGGGCGACGGGCCCCATCAGCTCATGAGGATCTCGCGCTTGCAAGGCAACGGCCCACCTGGGGAGGGCAGGGGCAGCTTGCGCCAGATACTGCAGGAAGAGTTGCGCATTTCTCAGGTAGTGGCCCTGAAAATCCGCCTCGGTGATGACGCAGAAGCGCAATCCTTGCTTGAGCAAAGCGCCGCGCACCTCCGCCAGCAGCGCCCGATGCTTTTCCACGAATGCGCTGGGCTTTACTTCGACAACGACCTCTAGGTCGTCCAAGTCCACAATGAAATCCGGGGTGTAATACACCGCTCCCGGCGGCTTGTGGGGTGGCTTGGCCGCCAACCGCTCACCCGATGTCAAATCAAGCGTGAATGGCTGGGCACGGTAAGCCCGCACTCGGGGATCGAGTTCTAATGCCTGCGCGACCGATTGCTCCAGTCGCGACTCCAGTCGAATTTCGACAAACCCGTTTTTCGGTGAGCACATGACATGCGCCCTTCGCGCACGCTTGGAGCGCTTGGCGACATCGCGGCTGGAGGCAGGGCTTTGGGTATCAAATTTCATTGGTACACTTCACCAAATGCTTGAGCTGTCAGGTATAACCCCGACTCGGTAGACTGTCAATATTTGGTGAGGTGTACCCAAAAGGGTAGGCACACCCTTGCATTGGGTTGGGGGAAGGAATGGGGAGACAGGCCAAACAGCCGTGGTACGTGCTTTTTCAAGCCGTGCGCACTCGCATCAATGCCTATCAAGGCACAGAGAGCATTAACTTACTGATACGACAATTGGCGCGAGAGGCGGGTTATGACGCCAAAGTCGTCTCGCGCATGCTCAAGGCCGGTCACTTTCTCGATAGCCTTGCACCTACGCTGGCGCCGGAACAGGTGAAGTGTGGCTATGCGCATATCGAGCTCTTGGAACGCTTGCATCAGCTGGATGCCGACATTGCCACCTCCATGCTATCCGCAACCCTGGCGAACCAGCACACCTTACACACCTTACGGGAAACCATTACGCACTACGCCAACATAGCCGGTACACCGGCCACCACAGCCCGTTCAAAGGCACGGAGCCGCGTGGCTAACCATGAACGTGTGGCGGCGGCGGCGATCCTGCAGGCCGGTGTGGAATTTTTTGGCTTTCCGGGCGGGGAGATCATCAAAGTCACGCACTCCGATTTCTTTAGCCAATTTTTCATGATCCAGGTGAATGGACTGCAGAAGGCTGCCATTTTTATTCGGGTCGGCGACACCTCCCGCAAGCAAGAAAAGGCCGCCGCCGACCTCCTGAAGCTGGCTAGCATGGCCCGACCTTATTTCGAAAAAATCTGGTTTGTGTTCCCCGAGCCCTCCGGGGTCGTGCACGAGCTTGCATATCATGCACGTGCCATCGAAGCGTTCGACAACTGGCTATTCCTCGCCACGCTTAGCGAAGAGGAACAAGCGATTGAGAAGTTCTGGAACCAAGCACGCGCCTTCACAGAAGAGCTGTTTGGCGGTAGCCCCCTCAAATGGGAAGGCTTTGCCGTCCGGGATAGGGCGAAGAAATATGGAGAGTTTTTACCGATTCTGGAAACCTGAGTGGGTCTAGGACGAGCTCGGTCAAAAGAACGTGAGCTTCGTGTCTCGCCGCTAGATGGCCACAGGCTTGCGCCGACGGCCATTGCAGCTACAGCGACTGGTTTCACGGATTGTGCTAAACCTTGGAGCCTGCGTCCTCACTGGGTTACGGCCCTAGGGTTGCCAAAAATTTGCCGATTTTTTTGCGCATTTCCACTGTAGCGGAGGAAACAAACTTGGTTACTCCGCCATTCGGTCAGCTCACGGAGCCTGAAGCAGGCCTGCTCTGGGTTTGACCTTGCCGCGTTGAGCCGAAACGGGCAGTCTCTCGGGCAGAGAGGGTATGCTAGAAAATTAGTGGAAATTATGGCTGGCTTATAATTGGTCATTTTTTGTGCAGAACTTGCCCCATGCCCGAGGTTTTGAATACCTGATATTCGAACCGCCAGCGTACCCGAGCATAAGGAGATGCCGATGTGTAATGCCTGGAATCATCCCAAAAACTGCAGCTGCGGCTGGGGCGGTGGAGGATACTCGGGGCGATCCGCGAAGCCCCTCAGCACACCAGCCGCTTACGGCGGTTGGTTCATGTCGCTGACGAATACCTACGCGAGCTACGTCAATCCTAACGCCAGCTGCCCGGTGTGCGGGGCGGCGGTATTCTTTTATCAATCGGATCGCGGTGGTCGGGTCTTCTTCGACGAACTGGGCCCTCCCTGGCCGAAACACCCCTGCACCAATACCACCAGCCAACCGGGAAGATTGCCTGCCACTTCGAGCTTGGCAGATCAGCCTCCCCCCTATGCGTGGCAGCGCGACGGTTGGCAACCGTTCATTATCGAATCGGTCACCGGTATCGACAAAGACTATCTCAAGCTGACCGGAGTCAGTCAGGGGCGTCGCCTGTCTCTGTACCTTCGCCGGGTCGTGGCACACCATCAACACCACCAAATGCTGTCCGCGCATAACCTGGCGCAGATCAAAGCCCTCACCGACAGCCATTTTCAGCTGTCGATCCTGCTCCCGCAGGGCTCACCGATCACACTCAACGTGTACAGCCTGCTCGCCCAGGCGAGAGATGGTATGAGCACACCAGCTAATTCGGCGAAACCCATCAGTTCCGGTGACCGAAATTCTTCGTCGATCAAGCCATCCGACCCACGCAAGCGCACCGTCCAGCGTAGACCGAAGAAGCAAACTGATCGCCTGCCAACGACCACGGCCACGACCATGGCCTTAGCCTTTCGCAAGGCTCAGGAGCGCCAAGGCCATTCCTCTTGACCGATAGTTTCAATTGAAAAGCCCCGATCCAGTAATGCGGACGAGAGGAACATGGTGAGGCCGCTCATTAGAACCTGCAGAAAAACCTTATGCTGCTGCAGAACGTACGGTTCTATACAGCTCCAAGTATTCTGCAATGGTGCTTTCCGCTGATTCTAGCTGCACCGCTGAAAGCTTCTGGGCTACCACGTTAAGCAGCTTACCGAAACCTTTCATATAGCATCGATTCTTCACAGAGAGCGAGAGCCAGATATAGGCGCTCTGATAATCCTGCTGAACACCCTCACCGTTCTTGTACAAACCTCCCAAGACGTACTGAGCCTGGGCATTCCCCTGCTCAGCGGACTTGCGGCACCACGTTGCCGCCTCTACAAAGTCCTGCGGCACGCCTCGCCCTTTTTTGTAAAGGCGCCCAAGCGTGTACTGAGCATACTCATCTCCTTGCTCAGCAGCCTTTCGGTACCAGACGGCAGCCTCTACGAAGTCTTGCGGGACACCTCGGCCTTTCGCATACAGCGTCCCAAGAGCATCTTGGGCCAAGTCGGATCCCTGCTCAGCCGCCTTACGGTACCAGACAGCGGCCTTTGAAAAATTCGGGGGGGTGATTTTGCCGCTTTCGTAAACATCACCTAGCGCATACTGAGCCCAAGCCGAGCCCTGTTCGGCAGCCTTATGGTGCCAAACAATTGCCTCTGCGAAGTCCTGAGGCACACCTTGGCCATTTGAATACAAGCGTGCCAGCGCGTCCTGAGCCGAAGCATGACCTTGCTCTGCCGCTTTGCGATACCAGGCTGCCGCTTCCGCGAAGTCCCGTGAACAAGGTTCACCTTTTTCGTATAGACGGCCTAGCGCGTATTCGGCCCAGCGATTCCCCTGAACGGCGGCTTTCATATACCAATCCTCCGCCTTGGCCGCGTTGTACTTGACGCCATCGCCCTTCTCGTACAGCTCGCCGAGGGCAAGTTGGGCCCAGCTGTATCCTTGCATGGCGGCTTTGCGGTACCACGCGCCCGCCTTTTCAAAACTTTGTCGAACACCGACTCCTTTCTTGTACAGGTCACCGAGGGAGTGCTGGGCAAAAACATAGCCTTGTTCTGCGGCTTTACGGTGCAAAGTAGCTGCTTTCAGCAGATCCTGCGCGACGCCTTCACCCTCTTCGTAAAGGCAAGCCAGGGCATGCTGCGCCTCCGCAAGGGTCTGTATGGCAGCCCTCTGGTACCACGTTGCCGCCGTTTCAAAACTTTGTGGAACGCCTTCGCCCTTGGTGTACAGATCGCCCAGTGCATACTCGGCCCAGTCGACGCCCTGCTCGGCGGCCTTGCGGTACCAGTTGGCCGCTTTCGCCAAATCCTGGGGCACACCTTGCCCAGTCTCATAAAGGCGCCCCATGGTGTACTGGGCCCAGCCATGGCCCTGCCTGGCGGCCTTGCGGTACCAACCAGCCGCTTTCTCAAGGTCTGGCGCGACACCCTCACCACTTTCGTACAAGCTACCTAGGCTGTATTGGGCAGCAGCATCCCCCTGCTGGGCGGTTTGGCGAAGGCTGTTCACGAATGATCGCTCCCTGATCCGATTAAAAGGTGCTCGCGCAAAGGCTCAAGCGACAAGTCGCAAAATGCTATCACGCGTTTGGGGCGTTGGCGTCGAATGCCTGCGTGTAATTGGCAGTTATGTTAAATCAGCCCCCACCGTGATACACCGTCTGGTGCAGCTGAAGGGCCATCCTGGTCGCCGGATGCCATGACTGCGCTATACCAATACCCTGGGGACTGGTTGGACGCGAGCGCAGGGGCTCGACATGAAACGAGCCATCGAGCAGGAGACGTTGCAGGCGTTGGTCGAGACCGGGGTGGCGCGGGAGTTTCGCGTGCTGCGCGACGGCGAGGCCTGGCGCCTGGAACTGCGCCTCGGCGTGAAATGGCTACCGGTGCGCTCAAGGCGCGAACCGGTGAGGTATTGGCGCTCACTGACAGCGGTAGGGCGGTTCTGCGAGGGGGTGGGAATCAAGATGCTGACGGTCGAGTTGTAAAGAGTGGCGCCAGTGTATTTCTGATCCACCGACTATTCCTGCACCTACACAACCGGTGACTTCTTCAGTGAACGCGAACATGTTGCCCATTGGAATAAGCAACACAGATCAATAAAAAAGCAGTAATTGCTTTATTGACGGGTAAAAAACTTTCCTCTAGATTTGGCTCATGGTTTGCCACCAGGAGCACACTGCATGCACGCAACTCACCACAGCAAAGCCCGCCAAGCCCAGCGCGGCATCCCGCTAAAAATGATCGATTACGTGCTTGCTCACGACACAGTGGATCAGGACAAATTCATCATCAGTACCAAGGAAGCCAAGCAACGCCTGGCTGATTTAGAGAGGGAAAAGCGCTTACTGATGAATATCCAAGATAAGGGGGGCATCGTGGTCGTGGCGAAAGGGGATGCACTGATTACCACCTACAACTGCACACAGCGCGCTTAATCGCCTACTCGCCCTCTTTCAGGAAGCAGTATGAACGAGAAGATTTTCACCCAGCTAATGGACTCGATACGTGGACTCGCGTTGACGTCCCATGCCTCCCTATCGCTGATTCTTCAGCTGCTGTGCTGGCAAAAGCTGTCCAAAGACCCGACTGTTCCAGTGGAACTCCGCTTCGAAACAGTGGCGGATCAGAGGCTAGCAGAGCAGGTCGCGGCGCTGCGTAACTTGCAGTCATACACAACGTTTCCGTTCATGGATGAAGGCGTATGGCAAAGTATCCATGGCGTGCGAGACGTTTCCCCGCTGATGCAAAAGATTCGTGCTTTGGAAACCCAAGGTTTACTAGACACCCTAGCTGTAGACGATGCCTGCTTCTGGGTAGCTGACTATAGCCAAGGTATTTTTGGGTACGCCCCGACCTTGTGTAACTTGCTGGTTGCTCTTTCGGAAATCACTCCACAGCAAACCGTGTACGTTCCTTGGGAGGGGGCTGGACAGATTGCCGCACGGGTAGTACGAAGCAACGCCAAGGTTTGGATTGAGTCCCAGATACCCACAACGCCTGCGCAAATACTTAGCCTGATCAACGCAACTGGCTGGAAGCTGCACCCTACCAATCCAGTACAAGCGCCTGCTGCTCTTGAAAAAGGCCAGTTGATCCAGTTTGATGCGGCAGTCTGTGCCCCCCCGATGGGTGTCCGCTACTCTCAGGATATCTCTGGAAATGACCTTTGGGGGCGGTTTGAAGAGAAAACGCCGGTTGGTAACGTTCTTCATATCCAGCACCTCTTGGCTCAGACCAAGGGCCGTATCGTGGTCACTGTTCCAAATTCCGTGCTGTTCGGTAAAGGTGCTGAAAAACAACTGCGCGAGTATCTGCTCAAGCATGGCTATCTGGACGCGGTCATCGCATTGCCTGCCGGCCTCTGTACCCACACGGCAATCCCACTAACAATTCTTGTTATGAGTAAAAGCCGTCGGACTGACGTCATACGCTTCGTCAACGCAGACACTGACGAGTTTCGTGAGCTTTCGGCGAAAAAGCGTTGTGCGCTGAAGAATATCCCTGATCTGCTGGCATTGATCGCGAACAAGAGCACTTCTGCTGTTGCGGCCAGCATTCCGATCAGCCAGATTGCTGATAATGACTTCAGTCTTGAGGTCAACCGTTATGTATTAGATGAGTCGGCGCGCAGGCTAAACGAGTCGCTGACACGTTATGAAACCCGTAAACTGAGCGAACTGTTTGACATCATCCGTCCGCGCCAGCACACGACTGCTTCACGCGGTGTGCAGGTGTGGGAAGTACAGGCTCAAGACATCCCGCAGTACGGCTACATCCAACACGCCAGCAAAGAAACGCAATTTGACCTCGATTCCCCCAAGGCAAATTCATATTTCATCAGGCCTAATGATGTCCTGATGACATTCAAAGGGGTCGTTGGCAAAACAGGCATCGCAGGCATTGTCCCAAACTCAGGGAAGGATGGCTGGATAACAGGTCAGTCTCTGGTGATTTTGCGCAGCCGATTCCCCGAAATCTATCCTCCAAAAGCACTGTTAATTTATCTGCGGTCAGCCATGGGCCAAGGGCTACTGAGCCGGATGGCAGTCAGTGCCTCGATTCCATCACTCCAGCTCTCGGCACTCAAGGAATTGGAAATTCCCATGCCTTCAGTTGAGGTTATGCAGCCAATGGTTCGGGCATTCGACGAAGAGGCTCAAATCCAGGCTGAGATCGAGCGGCTGCGCAACCGGCAGACAGAGTTATCTAGCGACTTTTGGTCACTCTGATCCGCGCCCGACAAGCAGGAATACTCTTCCTACTTCGGAGCAGTCGAGTGCCTAACTTACAACCTTGTTATTAACAACGGGACACAACGAACCACATGGCCATCAAGAAATCCGAACTCTATTCCTCTCTGTGGAAATCCTGCGACGAGCTGCGTGGCGGGATGGATGCCTCGCAGTACAAGGATTACGTCCTGGTGCTGCTGTTCGTGAAGTACGTGTCGGACAAGTACGCCGGCGACCCCAACTCGCTGATCGAGGTGCCTGAGGGAGGCAGCTTTGCCGATATGGTGGCGCTCAAGGGCGACAAGGAGATCGGCGACAAGATCAACAAGATCATCTCCCGCCTGGCTGAGGCCAATAACCTCACTGGCGTCATCGACGTGGCCGATTTCAACGATCAGGAGAAGCTCGGCAAGGGCAAGGAGATGGTCGACCGCCTGTCCAACCTGGTCAGCATCTTCAACACGCCAGGTCTGGATTTTCGCAGCAACCGTGCTCAAGGCGACGACATCCTCGGCGATGCCTACGAATACCTGATGCGCCACTTTGCCACTGAATCCGGCAAGAGCAAGGGGCAGTTTTACACCCCAGCAGAAGTCTCGCGGATCATGGCCCAGGTTATCGGCCTAGCCGGCGCTACCGACAGCAAGCAGAGCATTTACGACCCGACCTGCGGCTCCGGCTCGCTGCTGCTCAAGGCCCACGACGAAGCCAAGAGCACCACCGGGCTCGACTTGGCCATCTACGGCCAGGAAATGGACAACGCCACCAGCGCCTTGGCCAAGATGAACATGATCCTACACGACTGCCCAACGGCCGAAATCTGGAAGGACAACACCCTGTCCGCACCACATTTCAAAGACCCGATGGGCAACCTCAAGCTGTTCGACTTCATCGTCGCCAACCCGCCGTTCTCCACCAAGGCCTGGAGCAATGGCTTCAACCCAACTGAGGACGACTACAACCGCTTCAGCTACGGCATTCCACCAGAGAAGAACGGCGACTACGCCTTTCTTCTGCACATGCTCACCTCACTGAAAAGCACCGGCAAGGCGGCGGTAATTTTGCCCCACGGCGTGTTGTTCCGGGGCGGGGCCGAAGGGGTTATCCGCAAGCGCATCCTCCAGCAAGGCTATATCCAGGCCATCATAGGTTTGCCTGCCAATCTGTTCTTCGGTACTGGCATTCCTGCCTGCATCATCATTCTCGACAAAGCCGGCAGTGCTGGGCGCAAGGGGCTGTTCCTGATCGACGCCAGCAAGGGCTTTATCAAAGACGGCAACAAGAACCGCCTGCGCGAGCAGGACATCCACAAGATCGTCGATGCCTGCACCCAACAACGTGAGCTGCCGAAATTCTCACGCCTGGTGCCGCTGGCCGAGATCGAGGCCAACGACTTCAACCTGAATATCCCGCGCTATATCGACACCAGCGCAGCGGAAGACCTGCAAGACATCGACGCCCACCTGCACGGCGGCATCCCCGAACGCGATGTGGATGCCTTGCAAGCTTACTGGGAGGTGATGCCCAACCTGCGCAGCGCATTGTTCGCCCCACTGCGCCCAAGCTATCTG
Source organism: Pseudomonas alkylphenolica (assembly GCF_000746525.1). Taxonomy (NCBI): domain Bacteria; kingdom Pseudomonadati; phylum Pseudomonadota; class Gammaproteobacteria; order Pseudomonadales; family Pseudomonadaceae; genus Pseudomonas; species Pseudomonas alkylphenolica. The sequence goes on along the minus strand of NZ_CP009048.1, from coordinate 22,127 downwards.
CAACTCAAGGTGCCGCAGGCCGAGATCAAGCCCGGCATCTTTGCTCACCCTGAGTTCACCGCCTTTAACCAGACCAAAAGCGACCTGTTCGATGCCTGGCGCAACGAGCACCGCCCACGCCTGCAAAATATCGCCATTGGCGACCGACCCAAGGCATTGCTGAATACTCTGGCCGAAGACCTGCTGCACCGCTTCGAGTTCGCGCCTCTATTGGACGCCTACGACGTGTACCAGCACCTCCAGGACTACTGGTACGCCACATTGCAAGATGACGTTTACCAACTGGTGATCGACGGTTGGCAGCCGCTGATTGCCAGTGGCCCGAGCAAGGGTGAACCGAATACCGACCTGCTGCCCCCCGAGCTGATCGTGCGCCGCTACTACGCCGCCGAAGCTGCCACCATCGCCGAGCTGGAAGCCAATCGCGATGCCGTCAGCCGCGAGCTGGAAGAGCTGGAAGAGGAGCAGGGTGGCGAAGACGGCTCGCTGGCCGAAGGCAAAACCGACAAGGGCAAGTTCACCGCCAAAAGCGTAAAAGACCGCCTCAAAGCGATAAGGTACGACGTAGAAGCCGACGAGGAGCGCCGGGCGTTAGATCATTGCCTGACGCTGATCGAGCGTGAAGCGGTGGCCAGCAAAAAGGTCAAAGCTGCGCAGAAGGTGCTGGATGCCAAGGTGCAGGGCCACTATGCCCAGCTCAGTGAAGTCGAGCTGAAAGCCTTGGTGGTAGACGATAAATGGCTGACTGCCCTACAAGCCGATGTGAAGACCGAGCTGGATCGGGTGTCCCAAGCGCTGAGTGGCCGTATTCGCCAACTTGCCGAGCGCTATACCACGCCACTCCCTGCGCTAAATGCTGAGGTAGAAGTACTGGCGGCCAAGGTCAGTGCACATCTCGCGAAGATGGGGTTTTCAGTATGAATGCGAATGAGAATTCTGGATACAAACAATCTGAGGCCGGTATGATCCCAGCGGACTGGAAAGTTCACCAGCTAGCCGAACTTTCTGGTTCCATTGCTTCTGGTAGATCAAAGGTGGATGCCGAATTCGGACAGTTCCCTGTATTCGGGTCTACAGGTGTCATCGGCTACACAAACACTCCGTCCCACACTGGAGAATCGATTCTGGTTGCTCGGGTAGGCGCAAATGCTGGCTTATTGAATTCAGCAGATGGTCGCTATGGAGTCACAGATAACACTATAGCGATTCGACTAAAACCGGGTACCGATCACACTTACTGCCTGCTCCAATTGAAACGATATGGACTGAACCGCCTGATCTTTGGATCAGGGCAGCCATTGATTACAGGCACTCAACTTAAGAGTATCCCAATCCCAATCCCCGCTCGAGAAGAGCAGGTTAAAATTGTCACTGCTCTGTCTGAAATGGAGGATCTGATCAGTAGCCTGGATCAGCTGATCGCCAAAAAGCGCGACATTCAGCAAGCCACCATGCAACAACTTCTCTCCGGACAACTCCGCCTGCCGGGGTTTAGTGGAGCGTGGGACATAAAACCCATGCGAGCATTGGGTACTACCTATGGCGGCCTCGCCGGAAAGACAAAGATTAATTTCGGCCAGGGCGAAGCTCGCTACATACCCTTCATGAATGTGATGACCGATACGGTGATCGATGCAAGCTGGCTTGAACCTGTCGATGTTGCTCCGGACGAAGCACAAAACCTCGCCAAAAAGGGAGACCTTTTCTTCAATGGCTCCTCAGAAACGCCTCAGGAAGTGGGCTTCTGCTCCGTTTTGCTTGAGGAGATTCCGAACCTCTACCTGAACAGCTTCTGCTTTGGCTTCCGCTTCAACACAGCGGCAAAAGTGAATGGGCTTTTCTTCGCATACTGGTTCAGGAGCAAGGCAGGGCGTGCTGCTATGTCCATACTGGCACAGGGCGCGACCCGCTACAACATCGCGAAAAGCGCCTTTATGCAGCTCGAAATCCCCCAACCTTTAGAGGAAGAACAAACAGCCATTGCCACCGTTCTATCCGATATGAGTGCTGAACTCGTCGCTCTCGAAGCCCGCCGCGACAAGGCTCGCCAGCTCAAGCAGGGCATGGTGCAGGAGCTACTTACTGGAAGGATTCGACTGCCATGAGTACCTCAGATATTTTTACTGAGTTTCTCAGCGACTTGGCAGTTGGTAATTACGCAGCATATCGTGCCGCTCAAAAGCCCCTCCAAAAGCTGGAGGATATGACGTTCTCTGATGAAGAAATTGACGCCTTTCTTCCTAAAGAGTTGAAGCGCAAGTAGTGTATTAACCAAGGCCAAACAGCTAACGGCAAAAGCCCACGGCGACAGCCACTTCTTTTGCAGGACGCACTAAGGAAACAGACTGATGAGCACCGTCGGCCAAATCGAAAGAAAGACCCAGCAACGCGTGGTCAAGCTGTTCCAACAGCAACTGAAGTACGACTACCTTGGCGACTGGGCCGAGCGCCCCTATAACGCCAATATCGAGCCGGAGCTACTACGTTGCTGGCTACTTGAGCAGCGCGTTGAAGCCAACCTAGCCAGTCGCGCCATTTTCGAGCTGAACAGGGTTGCAAACGATGCCAGTAAAGGGCTGTATGATCGCAACAAGGCGGTGTACGAGCTGCTGCGCTATGGGGTGAAAATCAAGCCTGAGGTGGGCGAAAACACCCAGACCGTCTGGCTGATCGACTGGAAGCAGCCCGAGCGCAACAATTTTGCCATTGCCGAGGAAGTGACGGTCAAGGGGGCCGATGCCAAGGCCCAGACCAAGCGCCCGGACATCGTTCTCTATGTTAATGGTATCGCCCTTGGCGTGCTGGAGCTGAAGCGTTCGGTGAAGGCCGTCAATCACGGGGTTCGTCAAAATCTGGATAATCAGAAGTCTGAGTTTATCCAGCCGTTCTTCTCCACCATGCAGTACGTGATGGCCGGCAACGATACCCAGGGCCTGCGTTACGGCACCATCCAGACCGGAGAGAAGTACTACCTCACCTGGAAGGAAGAGAGCGAAGAGGGCAACTCTGCCGACAATCTGCTGGATCGGCACCTACTCCAGCTGTGCAACAAGACGCGCTTTCTGGAGCTGATCCACGACTACATCGTGTACGACAGCGGGGTGAAGAAGCTCTGCCGGCACAACCAATACTTCGGCATTCGTGAAGCGCAACGCTATCTGCGCCGGCGCGAGGGCGGGATCATCTGGCACACCCAGGGCTCGGGAAAATCCCTGACCATGGTCTGGCTGACCAAGTGGATTCGGGAAAATATCCAGGACTCGCGGGTGCTGATCATCACCGACCGCACCGAGCTTGATGAGCAGATCGAGAAGGTGTTTAGCGGCGTCAACGAACAGATTTACCGCACCACCAGCGGTGCCGATCTGATCGACAAACTCAACCAGCCCTCACCTTGGCTACTTTGCTCGCTGATTCACAAGTTCGGTGCCCGTGAAGATGCCGATGTGGAGGGCTTTGTGGAGGAGCTGCGTAAGAGCCTGCCGCCAGACTTCCGCGCCAAGGGCGATCTCTATGTGTTCGTCGATGAGTGCCACCGCACCCAATCCGGCGAGCTGCACAAAGCCATGAAGATGATCCTGCCCAATGCGGTGTTTATCGGTTTTACCGGTACGCCGCTGCTTAAGGCCGACAAGCAGAAGAGCATCGAGGTGTTTGGCCGCTACATCCATACCTACAAGTTCAATGAAGCCGTGGCTGATGGAGTAGTCCTCGACCTGCGCTACGAAGCCCGCGATATCGACCAGAACATCACATCACAGAAGAAGATCGATCAGTGGTTTGAGGCCAAGACCAAAGGCCTGAACGACCTGGCCAAGGCTCAGCTGAAGCAGCGTTGGGGCACCTTGCAGAAAGTGCTGTCGAGCCAGTCGCGGCTGGAGAAAATCGTTGCCGACATCCTGCTGGATATGGCCACCAAGCAGCGCCTGGCCGATGGCCGAGGCAATGCCATGCTGGTAACCAGCAGCATCTTTGAAGCCTGTAAGTGCTACGAGCTATTCAGCAAAGCGGGCATGGGTGACAAGTGCGCCATCGTCACCAGCTACAAGCCATCACCTGCCGACATCAAGGGCGAGGCCACCGGTGAAGGGCTGACCGAGAAGCTGCGTCAGTACGCCATCTACAACCAGATGCTGGGCGACAAAGATCCGGAGACCTTCGAGAAGGAGGTGAAGCAGCGTTTCATCAAGGAGCCAGGGCAGATGCGCCTGCTCATCGTGGTGGACAAGCTGCTGACCGGCTTTGACGCTCCTTCCGCGACCTACCTCTACATCGACAAGCAGATGCGTGACCATGGCCTGTTCCAGGCCATCTGCCGGGTCAACCGCCTCGATGGCGAGGACAAGCAGTACGGCTACATCATCGATTACAAGGACTTGTTCAAGCAGCTGGAAGGCGCCATTGGCGACTACACCAGCGGTGCGCTGGACGGATATGACGAGGCCGATGTGGCTGGTCTTTTGGGAGACCGCCTAAGCAAAGCACAGGAAGACCTGGAAGATGCCCGCGAGGCGATCAAGGCCTTGTGCGAACCGGTGGAACAATCGAAGGATACGCCAGCTTATCTACGCTTCTTCTGCGGCAGCCAGCCGGGCAACGCCGAGCAGCTCAAAGCTAATGAGCCCAAGCGCCTGAACCTGTACAAGATGACCTCAGCGCTGATCCGCTGCTTCGGCAATATCGCCAATGAGCTGGAGGAGGCGGGTTACAGCAACAAGGAAGTCGCCGAGATCCAGACCGAAGTCGATCACTTCTCCAAGGTTCGTGATGAGGTAAAGCTCGCCAGCGGCGACTACATCGACCTCAAAGCCTACGAGCCGGACATGCGCTTTTTGATCGACACCTACATCCGTGCTGAAGATAGCGAGAAGATTTCTGCCTTCGACGATATGTCGCTGATTGAGCTGATCGTTGAGCGCGGTGTGGGTGCAATCGACGCGCTGCCCAAGGGCATCCGCAAAAGCCAGGAGGCCGTGGCCGAGACCATCGAGAACAACGTGCGCAAGTTGATTATCGACGAGTCGCCGATCAACCCGAAGTACTACGAGACCATGTCCTCGTTGCTCGATGCGCTGATCGCCAAGCGCAAGGAAGACGCCATCAGCTATCAGGAATACCTGGCAGAGGTGGTGGAGCTGACCAAAAAGGCGAAAAATCCCACCAGCGCCAACAGCTACCCTGGCTCGATCAACAGTAATGCCCGAAAGGCGCTGTACGACAACCTGGGGCAGAACGCCGGCCTAGCATTGGCCGTGGACGCTGCCGTGCTGGATAGCCGGCAGGACGACTGGCGCGGCAATGCCATGAAGATCAAACGTGTGCGCCTAGCGATCAAGAACGTGCTGGATCAGTGGTGCAAAGACTCCACTGAAACCCTGGGCGACTACACGGCAGGACAGGACAACGAGTGGCTGGAAGCCTTGCTGGAACTGGTAAAGCATCAGCATGAATACTGAGTCGCGCAACATCACGGTCGGCGGTTTGATCGTGGAGGTCGTGCGCAAGCCGATCAAAAATCTGCACCTAGGCGTATACCCGCCGCAGGGGCGTGTGCGTGTGGCGGCACCGTTGACGGTAGATGATGAAGCCGTACGCCTGGCAGTGGTCGGTAAGCTCGGCTGGATCAAACGCCAGCGTGCAAAGTTTCAGGCCCAGCCCCGACAATCAGAACGGCTGATGGTCAGTGGTGAAAGCCATTACTTTCTAGGCCGTCGCTACCGCCTACGCGTTCACGAAACTACTGGGTCTCTGCGCATAGCTCTGCGCGGTAAGGCCACCATGGATCTATTCGTGCGCACCGATACCACAGTCGAACGCCGTGAGCAGGTGCTACAAAATTTCTACCGTGCCGAACTGAAACGTCTGGTGCCGGAGCTGCTGGAGAAATGGCAGCCGAAGTTAGGAGTTGAAGCGCGCGCTTGGGGCATCAAGCGAATGAAGACGAAGTGGGGCACCTGCAACATTGAAGCCCGGCGCATCTGGCTCAACCTGGAGCTAGCCAAGAAGCCGGTGCAGTGCCTGGAGTACATTCTGGTGCACGAACTGGCTCACCTGCATGAACGCCACCACAACGACCGATTCATCAGCCTGCTAGATCAGCATCTCCCTCAATGGCACCTGTTGAAAGAGCAGCTCAACAGCTCTCACCTTGCTGACGAACGTTGGTAACTCCTACACCCTTGAAACGGAAAGCCCCCAGTGGATCAATCCACCGGGGGCTTTTCGTTTCAGTTAACTTTGTCCCTGACTTTTAACTTTGTCCACCTACACAAGCAGCCAAGCAGCCAAGCAGCCAAGCAGCCAAGCAGCCAAGCAGCCAAGCAGCCAAGCAAGGATGCAGTTTGTTTCGATGAAGCCGCAACCATGCTCCATCACATCGCCCATAAAACCCAAACTAGGGCTTGGAGCCTGGTGTGTATCGCTTTGACTAGGCTACGCCACAAAGAAAAACCCCGACACCAAGGCCGGGGTTTTCCCTAGAAAGCGACAGTAACTCGCCCACTTGCGACACTTAATGTGCCCATCGACACCTGATCAGAAGTCCAGGTTAGACACCGCCAGGGCGTTGCTTTCGATGAACTCACGACGTGGCTCAACTGCGTCGCCCATCAGGGTGTTGAAGATCTGATCGGCAGCGATCGCGTCCTCGATGGTCACCTTGAGCATGCGGCGCACAGTTGGGTCCATGGTGGTTTCCCACAGCTGGTCAGGGTTCATCTCACCCAGACCTTTATAGCGCTGGATGGTGTGACGTTTGGTGCTTTCGGTCATCAGCCAGTCGAGCGCTTCCTTGAACTCGGTGATCGCCTTCTTGCGCTCGCCACGTTGCACATAGGCGCCTTCGCCGAGCAGGGTGCTCAGCTGTGCGCCCAGGGCTGTGACGGTGCGGTAGTCGTTACTGCCGAAGAAGTCACGGTTGAAGGTGACATAGCTGGCCAGGCCATGGGAGGTGATTTCCACTTCCGGCAGCCAGACATTACGCTCTTTATCTTCACGCAGGCTGGCCTTGTACAGCAGACCCGACTTCTCGCTGGTGCGCAGGCGCTCCTCGAATTTGCCCAGCCATTCCTGCATGGCAGCGTGGTCGCCCAGCTGATCCAGGGACACGGCTGGCAGGTAGACGAAGTGCTCGGTCAGTTCCTGTGGGTACAGGCGCGACAGACGCTTGAGGGTCTTCATCACGGTACGGAATTCGTTGACTAGGCGCTCCAGCTCGACACCGGAAACCGGTGGTGCCGATTCGTCCAGGTGCAGGCTGGCGTCTTCCAGAGCCGACTGGGTCATGTACTCTTCCATGGCCTCGTCGTCTTTGATGTACTGCTCCTGCTTGCCTTTCTTGACCTTGTACAGCGGTGGCTGAGCGATATAGATGTAGCCACGCTCGACCAGCTCCGGCAACTGACGGAAGAAGAACGTCAGCAGCAGGGTACGGATGTGCGAACCGTCAACGTCAGCATCGGTCATGATGATGATGTTGTGATAACGCAACTTGTCGATGTTGTACTCTTCGCGACCGATACCACAGCCCAGTGCGGTAATCAGGGTGCCAACTTCCTGGGACGAGATCATCTTGTCGAAACGTGCTTTCTCGACGTTGAGGATCTTACCCTTGAGCGGCAGGATGGCCTGGGTCTTACGGTTACGACCTTGCTTGGCCGAACCACCTGCGGAGTCACCCTCCACCAGGTACAGTTCGGAAAGGGCAGGGTCCTTCTCCTGGCAGTCCGCCAGTTTGCCTGGCAAACCAGCAATATCCAGCGCGCCTTTACGGCGAGTCATTTCCCGCGCCTTGCGCGCTGCTTCACGAGCACGCGCGGCGTCGATCATCTTGCCGACAACCGCCTTGGCTTCGTTCGGGTTCTCCAGCAGGAAGTCGGAGAAGTACTTGCCCATTTCCTGTTCCACGGCAGTTTTCACTTCCGAAGAAACCAGCTTGTCCTTGGTCTGCGAGCTGAACTTAGGATCTGGCACCTTCACCGAAATGATCGCGGTCAAACCTTCGCGGGCGTCGTCGCCGGTGGTCGAAACCTTGTTCTTCTTGGCCAGACCTTCCTGCTCAATGTAGTTGTTCAGGTTACGGGTCAACGCCGAGCGGAAGCCGACCAGGTGGGTACCACCGTCGCGCTGCGGAATGTTGTTGGTGAAGCACAACAGGTTCTCATTGAAGCTGTCGTTCCATTGCAGAGCGATTTCCACGCCCACACCGTCTTCACGCTGAACGGTGAAGTGGAACACCTGGTTGACCGGGGTCTTGTTGGTGTTCAGGTACTCAACGAAGGCACGCAGACCGCCTTCGTACTTGAAGTACTCTTCCTTGCCCGAACGCTCGTCCTTCAAGAGGATGCCGACGCCAGAGTTGAGGAACGACAGTTCACGAATCCGCTTGGCCAGGATGTCCCAGCTGAAGTGGATGTTCTTGAAGGTTTCGGACGACGGCTTGAAGTGAATATGGGTACCGGTGGTTTCACTGTCACCGACGATGGCCATCGGAGCTTGCGGAACACCGTGAACATAGGTCTGTTCCCAGATCTTGCCGCTACGGCGAACAGTCAGGATCAGCTCTTCGGAGAGGGCGTTAACCACAGACACGCCTACACCGTGCAGACCGCCGGATACTTTGTAGGAGTTGTCGTCGAACTTACCGCCAGCGTGCAGGACGGTCATGATGACCTCGGCGGCGGATACGCCTTCCTCTTTATGCACGTCGACTGGGATACCGCGACCGTTGTCGCGAACACTGATGGATTCGTCCGGGTGGATAGTTACGGTAATGTCATCACAGTGGCCGGCGAGTGCTTCGTCGATCGAGTTATCGAGCACCTCGAACACCATGTGGTGCAGGCCGCTACCATCATCGGTGTCGCCAATGTACATACCGGGACGCTTGCGCACGGCATCTAGCCCTTTCAGCACTTTAATGCTGGAGGAGTCGTACGTTTGATTTTCGCTCATGCCTTCACTCCCGATGGTCGTGGGTCTGGGTGATACGGCCCTGTTCCACGTGGAACAAAGCAACTGGCGTTTCCGTCTGCCAGCCTTCCCTCAATAATTCGTGATCTACACAGGTGATAAATACCTGGCAGCGTAAGTCTTCCAACAAGCGGCAAAGTGCGCGACGGTGCTGCTCATCCAACTCGGATGGCAAGTCATCCACTAGATAAATACATTGGCCACGCCGAGCCTGGCTGACCAAATGTCCCTGGGCGATACGCAACGCACAGACCACAAGTTTCTGCTGGCCCCGAGACAAAATGTCGGCGGCGTTATGAACGCCGAGTCTCAGGCGCAAATCAGCGCGTTGTGGTCCGGCCTGGGTGTGGCCCATGTGCTGATCTCGTTGCAAGGAAGAGGCGAGCACTTCACTGAGTTCTCGATCCTTGTCCCAGCCACGGTAATAACTCAGGGTCAGCCCTTCGAGCTCGACCAAATCGCTCAGGGTTTGCTCAAAGACGGGCTTCAAGGCCTTGATGTAATTTCGGCGGTATTCATCTATTTCAGCACTGGCCAGGCACAGCTCCCGGTCCCAGGCCGCTTGCGAAACAGCGTCAAGTGTACCATGCCGCAACCATGAGTTCCGCTGCCGCAAAGCCTTCTGCAGGCGTTGCCATGTGGCCATGAAGCGTGGTTCCACGTGGAACACACCCCAATCAAGGAACTGCCGGCGAATTTTCGGCGCACCTTCGAGCAAGCGAAAGCTGTCCGGGTTGATCAATTGCAGTGGCAGAATCTCTGCCAGCTGAGCAGCGCTGCGGGCGTTCTGCCCGTCGATGCGAATAGTGAACTCGCCTTGCCGATCCCGCGAAATACCCAGGTTGCTCGAACCACCTTCGCTCAATTCAACCTGGCCAAAGACCGTACAGGCCAGCTGCTCATACTGGATGACTGGCGTCAGACGAGTGCTGCGAAAGGAACGGGCCAGGCCGAGCAGATGAACGGCTTCCAACACGCTGGTTTTGCCGCTGCCGTTGGCGCCGTACAGGATATTGATGCGGGGGGAGGGGGAGAATGTCACCGGGTGCAGGTTACGCACCGCGGTGACAGAAACGCGACTGAGGGACATCTAGAAGTTACAGACGCATCGGCATGACAACGTAAGCGGAGTCGTCGTTGTCAGCTTCCTGCAGCAGCGCACTGCTGTTGGAGTCCGACAGGATCAGGCGAACTTGCTCAGTGGTCATGACGCCCAGTACATCCAGCAGATAGCTGACGTTGAAGCCGATTTCCAGCGCGCTACCGTTGTAGTCGACGCTGATTTCTTCTTCCGCTTCTTCCTGCTCAGGGTTGTTGGCCTGGATCTTCAACTGACCGCTGGCCAGCTGCAGACGGATGCCACGGTACTTCTCGTTCGACAGAATCGCGGTACGGCTGAACGCTTCACGCAGCGCCTGGCGATCACCCAGCACCAGCTTGTCACCGCCCTTGGGCAGTACACGCTCGTAGTCGGGGAACTTGCCATCTACCAGCTTCGAGGTGAAGGTGAACTCACCTGTCGTAGCGCGAATGTGATGCTGGCCCAGGACGATGCTGACCATGCCATCCGGCTCGGTGAGCAGGCGCGCCAGCTCAAGGATACCTTTGCGCGGCACGATGACCTGGTGACGGTCAGCCTGGCCGATGTCGGCACTCATCGAGCACATGGCCAAACGGTGACCGTCGGTGGCTACGGCACGCAGGGTGTTGGTGGACACTTCCAGCAGCATGCCGTTGAGGTAGTAACGCACGTCCTGTTGGGCCATGGCGAAGCTGGTGCGCTCGATCAGGCGGCGCAGCCGGCTTTGCTCGAGGTTGCAGGTCAGCGAACCCGGGCCTTCTTCAACCGTAGGGAAGTCATTGGCTGGCAGGGTCGACAGGGTGAAACGGCTGCGCCCGGCCTTGACCACGATCTTCTGCTCATCGAGCTTGATGTCGATCAGCGCGTCGTTCGGCAAGCTCTTGCAGATATCCATAAGCTTGCGCGCAGGTACGGTGATTTCGCCTGGCTCGGCAGGTTCTTCCAGTTGAACACGGCCAACCAGTTCCACTTCCAGGTCTGTACCGGTGAGTGAAAGCTGCTGACCCTGAACAACCAGCAGTACGTTGGACAGTACCGGCAAGGTCTGGCGGCGCTCGACGACGCCTGCGACCAGTTGCAGGGGTTTCAACAGGGCTTCGCGTTGAATGGTGAAGTGCATGGTCTAGTCCCTTGCCTTAATAAGCTGCGCTGACGCCAATCACGTCGTCAGGGTCCGCAGCAGGTTCTTGTAGTCCTCGCGGATATCCGCGTCGGATTCCTTGAGTTCGTTGATCTTGCGGCACGCGTGCAACACGGTGGTGTGGTCGCGGCCGCCGAAGACGTCACCGATTTCCGGCAAACTGTGGTTGGTCAGTTCCTTGGACAGGGCCATAGCCACCTGACGCGGGCGGGCCACCGAACGGGAACGGCGCTTGGACAGCAGATCGGAGATCTTGATCTTGTAGTACTCGGCCACGGTGCGCTGGATGTTATCCACACTCACCAGTTTGTCCTGCAGCGCGAGAAGATCCTTGAGCGATTCACGAATCAGCTCAATGGTGATGTCGCGTCCCATGAAGTGCGAATGAGCGATGACGCGCTTCAGAGCACCTTCAAGTTCACGGACATTGGAGCGAATACGCTGGGCAATAAAGAAAGCAGCGTCATGCGGCAAGTCTACCTTGGCCTGGTCTGCCTTCTTCATCAGGATCGCGACACGGGTTTCCAGTTCCGGCGGCTCGACCGCGACGGTCAGGCCCCAGCCGAAGCGCGATTTCAGACGCTCTTCCAGCCCTTCAATCTCTTTCGGATAACGGTCACTGGTCAGGATTACCTGCTGACCGCCTTCGAGCAAGGCGTTGAAGGTGTGGAAAAACTCTTCCTGGGAACGCTCTTTACGGGCGAAGAACTGAATGTCATCGATGAGCAACGCATCCACCGAACGGTAGAAGCGCTTGAACTCGTTGATGGCATTGAGCTGCAGTGCCTTGACCATGTCCGCAACGAAACGCTCGGAATGCAGGTAGACCACCTTGGCATTCGGGTTCTTCTTGAGCAGGTGGTTACCCACAGCATGCATCAAGTGCGTTTTACCCAGGCCTACGCCGCCATAAAGGAACAGCGGGTTGTAGCCATGCTTGGGATTGTCGGCGACCTGCCAGGCGGCTGCGCGAGCCAACTGGTTGGACTTACCTTCGACGAAGTTCTCGAAGGTAAAGGTACGGTTCAGGTAGCTGGTGTGCTTGAGCGCACCTTCGACCTGCACGGTACGTTGCTCGGTACGACCGCTTGGCGCCGGCGCATTAGCGGATTCGCCCATGGAATCGAAGCTGTCACGCGAAGGCGCTTGCTCGACTTCAGCCGCAGCCGGAGCAGCAACCGGTGCGGCAACGGGTTCGTTGACCACGGCAGTCTGTGCAGCCTGCGCCTGGGATGCGGCAACAGCGGCAGCCAGTGGTGCGTTAGGGGCGGCACGAGGCGCCGAACTGCGTCTGCTGCCTATTAATAAGGAAAGGGCAGGCGCAATGCCGTTGCCATGCTCACCTAACAGCTCGAGCAGACGGCTCAGGTATTTCTCATTGACCCAATCGAGAACGAAACGGTTGGGCGCGTAGACGCGCAACTCGTCGCCTTCGGCTTCGACCTGTAGCGGACGGATCCAGGTGTTGAATTGCTGGGCAGGCAGTTCATCGCGCAGAAGCTCCACGCACTGCTGCCAAAGTTCCACTGACACGGATATCCCCTGAGTTGAAAGCCGGTGAGGCAAAAACAAGCCCCCATTGTACCGAGCAGCAGCGCAGTTATCCACATGCAGGTGCGTTGAGGATGGCGATAAATCAGCAGCTTAGTGACCAAAATGGCCTTTCAGTGCTGTGAATAAGCTCTGTGGATAACCGCACCTGAGGTCTTTGCACAACTGGGGGTTGAAATCGGTGGATAACCGCCCTGTGGATAACCATCGATTTGATCCACAGCTTTTCCGAGCCTTCGACACAGCCAGAGCACCTCTTCTCGACAAGGTTTCAGTTCTCTGTACACGAGGTAGATAAAGGGCTGTAGAGGTTTATCCACAGATACTTGCCGCCTAAGCTTTATAAGTTTTACAGAAAAGCTTTAAATAATTCCTCTATCTTTTTTTATGTTTAAGCGTGTGATGGTTCTCCTCCAGGACGCCCCTACCTGAAACGACCGATTTTCCGTCCATAAGGAAAAGCTGGTTGGAAATTGACCTATGGCTGCGCTTTCTCTAGAATCGCCGGTCTCTTAAAACGGGGGCCATTCCGGCCCGTTGTCGACGAACCAGGTAACACGCCATGAAACGTACTTTCCAACCAAGCACCATCAAGCGCGCTCGCACTCACGGTTTCCGTGCCCGTATGGCCACCAAGAACGGTCGTGCCGTTCTGTCGCGTCGCCGTGCCAAAGGCCGTAAGCGCCTGGCAGTTTGATTTTTCGGCACAGGTGGTGAGTCAGGACTTCAGTCGGGAAAAGCGTCTGCTTATCCCCCGACAATTCAAAGCGGTCTTCGACTCCCCAACCGGCAAGGTCCCAGGGAAAAACCTGCTGCTCCTTGCCCGCGAGAACGGTCTGGATCACCCCCGCCTGGGGCTTGTGATCGGGAAAAAGAGCGTCAAGCTCTCCGTTCAACGCAATCGCCTGAAACGCCTGATGCGCGATTCGTTTCGCCTGAACCAGCACTTGCTTGCAGGTTGGGATATCGTGATCGTCGCGCGCAAAGGGTTGGGCGAGATTGAAAACCCAGAATTGCACCAACATTTTGGCAAGCTCTGGAAGCGCCTCGCACGCAGTCGGCCCGCTCCAGTGGTGAACACCGACTCTGTGGGGGTAGACAGTAAAAATGATGCGTAAACTGGCACTCGTTCCGATCCAGTTTTACCGTTACGCCATTAGTCCTCTGATGGCCAATCACTGTCGTTTCTACCCCAGTTGCTCCTGTTACGCGTTAGAAGCCATCGAAAACCATGGTCTTTTACGTGGCGGGTGGCTAACCGTTCGTCGCCTGGGGCGTTGTCACCCGTGGAATGCCGGCGGTTTTGACCCGGTTCCGCCAGCTCCCTCTTCCCGTTCTTCTTCGATAGCCGAGTAATCATGGATATTAAACGCACGATCCTGATCGTCGCCCTGGCAATCGTGTCCTACGTCATGGTCCTTAACTGGAACCAGGACTACGGCCAAGCTGCCTTGCCGACTCAGAATACTGCTGCCAGCAACGCTGCCCCGGCTTTGCCGGACACCGCGCAGGCCGGCAACACTGGCGCCAGCGCCGATGTGCCAAGCGCCAACGCTGAATCCAGCCCAGCCGAACTGGCTCCGGTTGCCGTCAGCAAAGACCTGATTCGGGTCAAAACTGACGTCCTCGACCTGGCTATCGATCCAAACGGTGGTGACATCGCCCAGCTGATGCTGCCCAAGTATCCGCGCCGTCAGGATCATCCGGACATTCCGTTCCAGTTATTCGACAACGGTAGCGAGCGTACTTATCTGGCCCAAAGTGGCCTGACCGGTACCAATGGTCCGGATGCACGTCCAAGCGGTCGTCCGCTGTACGCCGCCGATCAGAAAAGTTATCAACTGGCTGATGGTCAGAACCAACTGGTCGTCGACCTGAAGTTCAGCGATAACGGCGTCAACTACATCAAGCGCTTCAGCTTCAAGCGCGGTGAGTACGACCTGACCGTTACCTACTTGATCGACAACCAGAGCGCCCAGCCTTGGAGCGGTAACCTGTTTGCGCAACTTAAGCGCGACGCAAGCTCGGATCCATCCTCGAGCACTGCGACCGGTACTGCGACCTACCTGGGTGCAGCCCTGTGGACAAGTTCGGAACCCTACAAGAAGGTGTCGATGAAAGACATCGACAAGGGAAATCTGAAAGAAAATGTTACCGGCGGTTGGGTAGCCTGGCTGCAGCACTACTTCGTTACCGCCTGGATTCCAAACAAGTCTGAGAACAACATTGTCCAGACTCGCAAGGATAGCCAAGGCAACTACATCATCGGTTTCACCGGCCCGGCGCTGAACGTAGCCGCTGGCGCCAAAGGCGAAACCAGCACCATGCTGTACGCCGGTCCGAAGATCCAGGACAAGCTCAAAGAGTTGTCCCCAGGTCTGGAACTGACTGTCGACTACGGCATTCTGTGGTTCATCGCTCAGCCGATCTTCTGGTTGCTGCAACATATCCACAGCCTGCTCGGCAACTGGGGCTGGTCGATCATCGTCCTGACCATGCTGATCAAGCTGCTGTTCTTCCCGCTGTCTGCGGCCAGCTACAAGTCGATGGCGCGCATGCGTGCCGTGGCTCCAAAACTGGCTGCGCTGAAAGAACAACATGGCGATGACCGGCAGAAAATGTCGCAAGCCATGATGGAGCTGTACAAGAAAGAGAAGATCAACCCGCTGGGTGGCTGCCTGCCGATTCTGGTGCAGATGCCGGTCTTCCTCTCGCTGTACTGGGTGTTGCTGGAAAGCGTCGAGATGCGTCAGGCGCCGTGGATGTTCTGGATCACCGACCTGTCGATCAAGGATCCGTTCTTCATTCTGCCGATCATCATGGGCGCAACCATGTTCATCCAGCAGCAGCTGAACCCGACGCCGCCGGATCCGATGCAGGCCAAAGTGATGAAGCTGATGCCGATCATCTTCACCTTCTTCTTCCTGTGGTTCCCGGCTGGTCTGGTGCTGTACTGGGTTGTGAACAACTGCCTGTCGATCGCACAGCAGTGGTACATCACCCGCAGCATCGAAAAGGCTACCAAGAAAGCCGCTGCATAACGGGTTAGCCAGCTAACCTGTGGATAAACGCCCCCTCGTGGGGCGTTTTGCTATCTGTCGTTTTTTGTCGTGAGGCCTTCGAGCATGAACACTGTGCGTGAAACCATTGCCGCCATCGCTACCGCCCAGGGACGTGGGGGCGTGGGGATCGTGCGGCTGTCCGGGCCCCTGGCGCAGCAAGCCGGGCTGGCGATCTGTGCAAAGTCACTGACGCCGCGGCATGCCCATTACGGCCCGTTTCGGGCTGACGATGGCCTGGTCATCGATGAAGGCATTGCGCTGTTTTTTCCCGGCCCGAACTCTTTCACCGGCGAAGACGTGCTGGAACTCCAGGGACACGGTGGTCCGGTAGTATTGGATATGCTCCTGCAGCGCTGTGTACAACTGGGTTGCCGACTGGCCCGCCCAGGTGAATTCAGCGAACGCGCATTCCTCAATGACAAGCTTGACCTGGCCCAGGCCGAAGCGATTGCCGACCTCATCGAAGCCAGTTCTGCACAGGCGGCGCGCAATGCGTTGCGTTCGCTGCAGGGTGAATTTTCCCGTCGTGTGGATAAACTCACCGAAAAACTGATCAGCCTGCGGATCTATGTCGAAGCGGCTATCGACTTTCCTGAAGAGGAAATCGACTTCCTCGCCGATGGTCACGTGTTGAGCATGCTCGATGACGTGCGAACGAATTTATCCACAGTGCAGCGTGAGGCCGGGCAGGGGGCCTTGTTGCGTGATGGCATGACCGTAGTGATCGCCGGTCGGCCGAATGCCGGCAAGTCGAGCCTGCTTAACGTTCTGGCCGGACGTGAGGCGGCCATTGTCACCGACATTGCCGGCACTACCCGGGACATCCTGCGCGAACATATCCACATCGACGGCATGCCCCTGCACGTTGTCGATACTGCCGGGCTGCGCGATACCGACGATCATGTGGAAAAGATCGGCGTGGAGCGTGCGCTCAAAGCCATCAACGAAGCCGATCGGGTGTTGTTGGTCGTCGATTCCACCGCGCCGGAAGCCAGTGATCCTTTTGCCCTGTGGCCGGAATTCCTCGATCTGCGACCGGACCCTGCGAAAGTCACGCTGATTCGTAACAAGGCGGATCTGAGTGGTGAGACGGTCGCCATGGAACAAAGCGCTGATGGCCACGTCACCATTACCCTCAGTGCCAAGGATGCCGACATGGGGCTTGAGCTGCTGCGCGAGCACCTGAAGGCCTGCATGGGTTATGAACAGACCGCCGAAAGCAGCTTCAGCGCCCGCAGGCGCCATCTGGAGGCACTGCGCCAGGCCAGTGCACACCTGGAACACGGTCGTGCCCAGCTGACCCTTGCGGGTGCCGGTGAACTGCTGGCAGAGGATCTGCGCCAGGCTCAGCAAGCCTTGGGTGAAATCACCGGTGCATTCAGTTCCGACGACCTCCTGGGCCGAATCTTCTCCAGCTTCTGCATCGGTAAGTAAGCGTCCTTATCCACTGCCGGGCCCGCAACGGGCCTGGTTGCTGTACTCCTTCCTTCGATTTTCCCTTCCTTTCAGGACTGCCAATGCGCGAGTCCTGCCTTCCTACCTGCGCGGCTATCCACAAATCTGTGAAATAAGCCCTGTGGAAAACCCCGCCTCAGCTCCGTTGATAACTGCCCTTCAAAGCTGAAGATAAATCCGCTTGTGGGTAAGTAGGCATTTCATCCACAGGCTTAAAGCGCTTATCCAGAACGCTCATGGCCGGTAGACCACAGGGTTTTGAACCTCTGTACATGAAGTAAATAAAGGCCTGTAGAACTTTATCCACAGAAAGGGTGGTGCATAAGAATAAACATAAAAACAAAGCTTTAATAAATTTCTCTCTCTTTATTTCTATTGCTCGCCACTCATCCACAGCCTGGTTAAATTTTGTGCAAAAGGTTCCTTTAGAGGGGGGTAAGTCCCTATACTTGTGCGTTATCCCTATCTATTCCCGAAACAGGCACGAGGTGCGTGGTGGATTTCCCTTCCCGTTTTGAAGTGATCGTCATCGGCGGCGGCCATGCCGGTACCGAGGCTGCGCTTGCGTCTGCACGCATGGGCGTAAAAACCCTGCTGCTGACCCATAACGTGGAAACCCTCGGTCATATGAGTTGCAACCCGGCCATCGGTGGCATCGGCAAGAGCCACCTGGTCAAGGAAATTGACGCGCTCGGCGGCGCCATGGCGCTGGCTACTGACAAGAGCGGTATCCAATTCCGTGTTTTGAACAACCGCAAAGGCCCGGCCGTACGCGCTACTCGCGCCCAGGCCGACCGCGCTATCTACAAAGCGGTAGTGCGCGAGATTCTTGAGAACCAACCCAACCTGTGGATATTTCAGCAGTCCTGCGATGACCTCATCGTCGAGCAGGACCAGGTGCGTGGTGTAGTGACGCAAATGGGTCTGCGTTTTCTCGCCGACTCCGTGGTATTGACCACCGGGACCTTCCTCGGTGGACTTATCCACATTGGTCTGCAGAATTACTCCGGCGGTCGTGCCGGAGATCCGCCAGCTATCGCTCTGGCCCATCGTCTGCGTGAATTGCCGCTGCGCGTCGGTCGCCTGAAAACCGGGACCCCGCCGCGTATCGACGGTCGCTCCGTGGATTTCTCGGTAATGACTGAGCAGCCTGGTGATACGCCGATTCCGGTGATGTCGTTCATGGGCGACAAGGCCATGCATCCGCGGCAAGTGAGCTGCTGGATTACCCACACCAATGCCCGTACCCACGAAATCATTGCTTCGAACCTCGACCGTTCGCCGATGTACTCCGGGGTTATCGAAGGCATCGGTCCGCGCTATTGCCCGTCGATCGAAGACAAGATCCATCGCTTTGCCGACAAGGAAAGCCACCAGGTGTTCATCGAGCCGGAAGGCCTGAACACTCACGAGCTGTACCCGAACGGGATATCCACATCCTTGCCGTTCGACGTGCAACTGGAGATCGTCCGCTCGATCCGCGGCATGGAAAACGCGCACATCGTGCGTCCGGGCTACGCCATCGAGTACGACTACTTCGACCCGCGTGACCTCAAGTACAGCCTGGAAACCAAAGTCATCGGCGGTCTGTTCTTCGCCGGACAGATCAACGGCACCACCGGCTACGAAGAAGCCGGTGCCCAGGGCCTGCTCGCCGGAACCAACGCCGCACTGCGTGCGCAGGGCCGCGAAAGCTGGTGCCCGCGCCGCGACGAAGCGTATATCGGCGTGCTGGTTGATGACCTGATTACCCTGGGTACCCAAGAGCCGTACCGCATGTTCACGTCGCGCGCCGAATACCGGCTGATCCTGCGCGAAGACAACGCCGATCTGCGCCTGACCGAAAAAGGCCGCGAGCTGGGTCTGATCGATGACCAGCGCTGGGCTGCTTTCAGCGCCAAGCGCGAAAGCATCGCGCTGGAAGAGCAACGGCTGAAATCCACCTGGGTTCGTCCGGACACCGCGCAAGGTCAGGCGATTGCCGAGAAATTCGGCACGCCGTTGAGCCACGAGTACAACCTGCTCAACCTGCTGACCCGTCCGGAAATCGACTACGCTGGCCTGATGGAAGTGACCGGCGGCAGCGAGATCGATCCACAAGTGGCCGAACAGGTCGAGATCAAGACCAAATACGCCGGTTACATCGACCGGCAACAGGAAGAAATCGCCCGGCTGCGTGCCAGCGAAGATACCCGCTTGCCCGACGATATCGACTACAGCGGTATTTCCGGTCTGTCCAAGGAGATTCAGAGCAAGCTCGGTCAGACCCGGCCTGAAACCCTTGGCCAGGCGTCGCGGATCCCCGGTGTGACCCCGGCGGCGATTTCCCTGTTGCTGATTCATCTGAAAAAACGCGGCGCTGGCCGCGAGTTGGAGCAAAGCGCTTGAGTTCTCAGGTCACCCCTCAACACGCCGAAGAGTTGTCCACAGGTGCCCGCCAGCTCGGTGTCGAGCTGAGCGAGGCGCAGCATGCGCAATTGCTGGCCTACCTGGCCTTGCTGATCAAGTGGAACAAGGCCTACAACCTGACCGCCGTGCGTAATCCGGACGAAATGGTGTCCCGCCATCTGCTCGACAGCTTAAGCGTCATGCCGTTTATCCACAGCGAGCGCTGGCTCGACGTGGGCAGCGGCGGCGGCATGCCCGGTATTCCCCTGGCGATCCTGCATCCGGACAAGCAGGTCACGGTGCTCGACAGCAATGGCAAGAAAACCCGCTTCCTGACCCAGGTAAAACTTGAACTGAAGCTGGATAACCTGACAGTTATCCACAAGCGGGTCGAAGAGTTCCAGCCAACGCAGCCGTTCACCGGAATTGTTTCCCGAGCTTTCAGCAGCATGGAGAACTTCACCAACTGGACGCGCCACCTTGGCGACGAACAGACGCAGTGGCTGGCAATGAAAGGGCTGCATCCTGCCGATGAGCTGGTAGCATTGCCGGCAGATTTCAGAGTGGATAGCGAGCAGGCCTTGACCGTTCCGGGTTGCCAAGGCCAGCGCCATCTGCTGATACTGCGCCGCACGGCATGATTGGGAACACAAGCAAGAATGGCTAAGGTATTCGCTATCGCGAACCAGAAAGGTGGTGTGGGCAAGACCACCACCTGTATCAACCTCGCAGCATCGCTGGTCGCTACCAAGCGCCGGGTGCTGCTGATCGATCTCGATCCACAGGGCAACGCCACCATGGGTAGTGGTGTGGATAAACACGTCCTGGAACATTCGGTCTACGACCTGCTGATCGGTGAATGCGATCTGGCCCAGGCCATGCACTTCTCCGAGCACGGTGGTTATCAACTGCTGCCGGCCAACCGCGACCTGACCGCTGCGGAAGTGGTGCTGCTGGAAATGCAGATGAAGGAGAGCCGCCTGCGCACCGCGCTGGCGCCGATCCGCGAGAACTACGACTACATCCTGATCGACTGCCCGCCGTCGTTGTCGATGCTGACCCTCAACGCCCTGGTCGCCGCCGATGGCGTGATCATTCCGATGCAATGTGAATACTTTGCCCTGGAAGGCCTGAGCGATCTTGTGGATAACATCAAGCGTATCGGTGAGCGTCTGAACCCGAACCTGAAGGTCGAAGGCCTGTTGCGGACCATGTACGACCCGCGCCTGAGCCTGATCAACGATGTCTCCGCGCAGCTCAAGGAACACTTCGGCGATCAGCTCTACGACACGGTGATCCCGCGTAACATCCGCCTGGCCGAGGCGCCGAGTTTCGGCATGCCGGCCCTGGCGTATGACAAGCAATCGCGCGGCGCGCTGGCTTACCTGGCCCTGGCTGGGGAACTGGTACGCCGTCAGCGTCGTCCATCACGCACTGCACAAACAACTTAAGGAATCCGTATGGCCGTTAAGAAACGGGGTCTCGGACGTGGGTTGGATGCACTGCTCAGTGGTCCTACCGTCAGCGCGCTCGAAGAGCAGGCTGTGAAGGTCGACCAGAAAGAACTGCAACATCTGCCGCTCGACCTGATCGAGCGCGGCAAGTACCAGCCACGTCGGGACATGGACCCGCAAGCGTTGGAAGAACTGGCTCAGTCGATCAAGAGCCAGGGCGTGATGCAGCCGATCGTGGTGCGCCCGATTGCTGACAACCGCTTCGAAATCATCGCCGGCGAACGCCGTTGGCGCGCCAGCCAGCAGGCCGGCATGGAAACCATTCCGGCCATGGTCCGCGATGTACCCGACGAAGCGGCCATCGCCATGGCCCTGATCGAGAACATCCAGCGCGAAGACCTCAACCCGGTGGAAGAGGCCATTGCCCTGCAGCGTCTGCAGGTGGAGTTCCAGCTGACCCAGCAGCAGGTTGCCGATGCAGTGGGCAAGTCGCGGGTTACCGTGGCCAACCTGCTGCGCCTGATCTCGCTGCCGGAAGTGATCAAGACCATGCTCTCGCACGGCGATCTGGAAATGGGTCATGCCCGGGCATTGCTTGGTTTACCGGAAGAACAGCAGGTGGATGGGGCGCGTCACGTTGTCGCACGTGGCCTGACCGTACGGCAGACCGAAGCCCTGGTGCGCCAGTGGCTCAATGGCAAGCCGGAACCGGTCGAACCGGCCAAGCCAGACCCGGACATCACCCGGCTTGAACAACGTCTGGCAGAGCGTTTGGGCTCGGCAGTACAGATACGTCACGGCAACAAGGGAAAAGGTCAGTTAGTTATCCGTTACAACTCGTTAGATGAGTTGCAAGGTGTGCTAGCTCACATCCGCTGAAACAATTGCTTTTGTAGCGCGTAGTCGGAAATCACTACCCGGCAGTTGAATAGGGGTTAAACCGCCCCTATACTCTGCGCGCATTTTGTCGGCACAAATTATGCCAAGTCATAGCTGACTGGTTGGTCGACTTTCGAGGAGCAGTT